>NZ_JBIIBA010000029.1:0-28089 GCF_044239665.1 Sphingorhabdus sp. | reverse complement strand
TCCAGAAGTTGTCGCCAGTCGCTGCTTGATAAATGCAAAGCCATCACCCATGTCTATGCGATGTCAGGGGAAATTACCACATTTTCGGGTGTTTTGGGTGAGGGGCGGCTCGATAGTGCGCTGGCCGCCGCACTGCCGCAATTTTCGCGTGCACGCATTCAGGCTTTGATCGCCGATGCCGCTTTGCGTATCAATGGTCAGCCCTTTGCCGACGCCGGCAGCAAAAAAATGTCAGGACAGACATTTCAGCTTAACGTCCCTGCCCCCGTACCCGACAAAGCGATAGCGCAGAACATCGCACTGGATGTTGTTTTTGAAGATGAACATCTAATCATCGTCAATAAGCCCGCCGGGCTCGTCGTGCATCCTGCGGCGGGTCATAGCGATGGCACTCTCGTCAACGCCCTATTGCACCATTGCCAGGGCAAGCTATCGGGCATTGGCGGGGTGCAGCGTCCCGGTATAGTTCATCGCATTGACAAGGACACGTCCGGGCTTCTGGTCGTCGCCAAAAGCGATGCCGCGCATGAGGGGCTCGCAAAACTCTTCGCCGCGCATGACATAGAACGCAAATATATTGCGATCGTAAACGGCATACCCGCGCCGCCTGCTGGCACGGTCCGCACACAAATTGGCCGATCCACTACAAATCGAAAGAAAATGGCGGTGCTGCCCGAATCAAAGGGACGCCATGCCGTCACGCATTACCGGATGGTAGAAGCCTTTGCCAAAGCAGCGATGGTCGAATGCACGCTGGAAACGGGACGCACGCATCAGGTTCGCGTGCACATGGCGCATATCGGGCATCCGCTCATTGGCGATGGCGTATATTCTAATCGACAAAACCACTATAAAATTGGCCCAAATCAAGCCAAATTCGACCGGCAGGCATTGCATGCAGCCTCCTTGGGGTTTATTCATCCCATTACAGGCGGAACTTTACGGCTTGAATGCGGTATACCAGAAGACATGCAGCTTCTGTTAAGCAAGCTTCAGTCATAAATGTGGCGAAGGGAACGCTTTACCATTGGGTGCTTGATGAGGCCCAAGGGAAGGCACAATGAAAGAGGAAAACATGTCTGCTAAAAAGAATGTTCCGGCTACCATACCTGCCCTTGGGGGGGACGCGAGCCTAAATCGTTACCTAAGCGAAATTCGGAAATTTCCGATACTCAAGCCCGAGCAAGAATATATGCTTGCCAAGCGCTTGCAAGAACATGGTGACACTAAAGCGGCTGAACAGCTGGTCACGTCGCATCTCCGCCTCGTATCGAAAATCGCAATGGGCTATCGCGGCTACGGCCTTCCGGTGTCCGAGCTGATTTCCGAAGGGAATATCGGATTGATGCAGGGCGTAAAGAAATTTGATCCCGACCGTGGTTTCCGTCTCGCGACTTACGCGATGTGGTGGATCCGCGCGTCGATGCAGGAGTTCATCCTGCGTAGCTGGAGCCTCGTCAAAATCGGTACCACCGCCGCGCAGAAGAAGCTGTTCTTCAACCTGCGCCGGATGAAAAATAATCTTCAAGCCTTTGAAGACGGTGATCTGAATCAGGAAGCGTTGCAAAAAATCGCGACTGACCTCGGCGTTTCCGAAGAAGAAGTGAATAACATGAACCGCCGCATGGCGATGGGCGGTGATACATCGCTCAACGTGCCCATGCGCGAAGATGGCGATGGCCAGTGGCAAGACTGGTTGGTCGATGACACGCCGTTGCAAGACGAGCGCGTGGCCGACGCACAGGAAGGTGACATGCGCCATGCCTTATTGTCCGAAGCCATGGGCAGTTTGAATGAGCGCGAGAAACACATTCTGACCCAGCGCCGCTTGATCGAAGAGCCGCAGACTCTGGAAGAACTCAGTCAGACCTATAGCGTTAGCCGAGAGCGTGTCCGCCAAATCGAAGTGCGCGCTTTTGAAAAACTGCAAAAGGCGATGCTGCGTATCGCTACCGAAAAACGGCTGCTGCTCGCGTTTTAACTATCTGTAAAAATAGATGACGGGCGGATAACACTGCGCTAGTTTTTGGCTATGACAAAAACCAAGCGTTCGCCGTCCGCCCGTTTTCTTCGCTCCTGCTTTAAGGGCGCGCTCTATTTCATTGGCGGAACCGTCGCGCTTACCGCCGTCTATGCCGTGGTCCCTGTCCCGACAACGTTGACGATGTTATTCGACAGCAACGGCGCCAAACGCGACTGGACGCCCCTTTCCGACATTTCGCCGAACCTTGTACGTGCAGTGATCGCCGCAGAGGACGGTAAATATTGCAGCCATGACGGTTTTGATCGCGACGCCATCGAAAAAGCCTTGGCACGTAACCAGAAAGGTGGCCGCATACGCGGTGGCTCGACCATAAGTCAGCAGACCGCGAAAAATGTGTTTTTGTGGCAAGGGTCCGGCTGGACGCGCTATTTACGCAAAGTGCCTGAGGTGTATTTCACGTTCCTGATCGAAAAAATCTGGGGCAAGCGCCGAATCATGGAAGTGTATTTGAACGTCGCCGAGACCGGCATCGGCACCTATGGCGCAGAAGCAGGCGCACAGCGTTATTACAAAAAATCCGCCAAGAACCTGACCCGCATAGAGGCAGCACGCTTAGCAGCAATCCTGCCCTTGCCCAAAAAGCGGGCAGTCAATGGCGTGGGCGGCTTTACCCGCCGTTATGGCAACAGCATCTCCGCCCGCATCCGCGTCGTCAAACGCGACGGCCTCGACGCCTGCGTCTACTCATAAAAAAAGGGCGGAGCCGAAGCCCCGCCCTGTTTTAGCCGATTGTCGTTCTACTAGAACGCAAACGTAACGGTTCCGCTGACGGTACGTGGCGCACCAATCTGCACAAAGCCAGGGCCACCATATGCCGCTACGCCCGTTGTACGGTTATACGTCGCCGACTGGAACAAGCCGCCGCCGAAACCGCCGACATAGAACTGGTCAAACAGGTTATAGACGTTGACTTGGAAACGAGTCTTATCGTTCAGGCCAAGGAAACCAAGGTTGATGCTGGCGTCAAGATTAACCAACCAATAAGCTGGTGCCGTTTCACCAAAAATCTGGGTCCGCGATGACGTGCCCAAGGTGCCGCTAGGAACCGCGCCAGTTGGAACATAGGAACCAGTGTAAGTCGCTTCACCTGTGTCAAAGATGTTACGTGGACCTGTGCGCTTGGCCGTTATGCCAATTTCAACGGGGCCTACTTCACCGCGCAATGTTCCTCCGAAAGAGTATTTCGGCGAACCAGCTTCGCGCTGACCAGCAGTCGCCGCAAAAACAGGGGTTCCGTTCGCGTTTTCACCGATTGCAACATTGTTCTTGATTTCCGACTTCATGACCGAACCAAAAACATAAACGGCGAGTTCTGGGATTGGACGATAGGAAATCGAACCATCGATACCGTATTTGTCAACATTGCCCAGGTTACGGTAAACGTTCTGGTCCAGTTCGGGGTCATAGGCCGAGGCCAGACGATTTTGGAACTTCGTCAACCAACCCGAAGCTTGCGCTTGGATATTACCGGAACGGTAACGAACGCCAACGTCAACGCTGTCTGTCGTTTCTGGAGCAGGACGCGCACCAGCGGTCGTGATCGGGAAGAAGAACGCATTGTACAAGCTATCTGTGCCTGGGACCGAAAGGCCTTGGGCGAAGCTGGCGAACATGCTGAACTCTGGCGTGAACTTATAGTTGAAGCCGACATTTGGCAAAACCTTGTTATATTTAAACACGCGGTTTTGTGGTCCAGCCTGTGTTGGGTTCAACCCAGCATTCAACGTGTTCTGCGTGTCGTTACCAAAGCACTCAACAAAGCCACCGGCAGAGCTGGTGAAGCAATAATTTGTCAGATCACGTTTGAAAAATGGTGCGCGCACACCGGCAGTAACGACCAGAGCGTCGTCCATAAACTCGCCACGATATTCGCCCGAGATTTGCTGCAAAATCGCATATGACAGACGATTACGCTTCTGAAGCGTCACGCCATTTGCCGCAGCTTGCGGATTGTTCACGGGGAAAACGTCAAATGGCTCGCCATTGACGTCTAACAAGCCAACTTCGCCAGTTTGACGATGACGTGCACGGTCAAAAGTATAGGCCAAGCGCACCGAATTTGTATCGTTGATTTCGTAACGCAATGAGCTGATTACGCCATAACGATGCGTCTGGGTCTGGCTTGGCGCTATCATGGTTACTGAGTCGAGAATATCTCCATCGCCATTCAGATCCTTACCAAAGAATGGCGAACCACCAAGGTAACCAGCTTGGCAATTAACGCCAGTGCCAGATACTACGGTCGTACAGTTTGCTGCCGTGCCACCAGTTGGATCAATGTCGCGACGTGCTTCACGTGCAGTAACGGTGCCGCCACCATTTGCTTTTACATACTGATAGCTTGGATCAACGGTCAAAGTCAGCTTTTCACCAAAGCTGAATTTCGAAGAACCGCGAATGCTGCCCGTGTTTGACGGGTTATAACGACGGTCAAACTCGGTGCCGCAAGACGTTGCAGATTGCGCAGTACCAGCAACAGCCGCGACAGCGGTCGAGCATGGATAGTTGATGAGATATTCACGCTCATCATTGTTCGCAGGGAAGCGGTTGCCCGATCCTGCACCAACCACCCGGCCAGCGTCGCTACGCAGCGGCAGTGAACCAAAGAAGTTGTTGCGGTTTTGGTTGTAGTTACCAGCGATAGCAATGAAGTCGCCATCTACGCCAATTGGCTGATAAATTTTGGCGTTATATTGCTGCTTATCGACAACGCCATAATTGTTAAACGGGTTGTCGTTGCTTGCCATCGATGCCGAGAAGAAAGCACGCGTTCCGAACGATGTCAGATTACCGGTGTTTACAAGGCCAAAGGCGCGCATGAAGTTATATTCGCCGATAGAGCCCGAGAGCTTAACGCCGAAATCTTCGGTTGGTGTCAAAGTACGGTAGTTGACGGTGCCGCCAACGGCGGATGCCGTCGGGCTGTCAACATCGGTCGTACCAAGGTTCACGTTGACCTGCTCAATCAGTTCAGGGTCAAGCTGCTGGTTGGAATAAATTGCATAGTTGCCCGAGTCATTCAGCGGCACACCGTCAAATGTCAGCGAGATGCGCGATGAGTCAAATCCGCGGATGTTCAACGTACCGCCAGAAGATCCATAAGCGTCATTGTTCTGGAAGTTTACACCCGGAATGACGTTGATTGTGTCGAGAATTGTCTGACCTGGGTTCTGACGCTCGATCAACTCTTGCGTGAGAACAGCCTTTGCCTTGGTCGAGTCAGGCGCTTGAATGCCCGCAACATCCTGCGAACGCGAACCGGAGACAACAATAACCTCATCTTCAAAGTCTACCGAGCCGGTAGATTGCGCAAATGCTGCGCTGGAAAAGCTACAAATGGTAAGTGCCACAGCACTTGCTGCAAGCTGGTAACGAATTTTCATGCTCTTAACCCCTATGATTTTCACATGCCGTAACTTCGACAGATCTTGTTTCTTGGCCGAATCACGCGAACGAAATGGACCCTGCGCTCCCCATGGAACCCGAAAAAGTCACTAAAATGACAGTCAGACCCGCGGATTGGTCGCAATTAGCTGAGTGCGCTGCGCAAGCATAGTTTCGCGTTACCCAAAATGGTGCAAAGCAGCATTTTTGTTTATTTTATCGGCAAATGTGGCACGTTTACCACAGTTTACCAACCGAGTTTAGGCGGCATCTTCTTTGCTGACCTTGGCAGACTTAGCATATACCAAAACGGGGGTCTTGCGACCTTCGACCACGTCCTTGTCGACCACAACCTCGTCCACGCCGTCATAGGTTGGCAGGTCGAACATCGTATCCAGCAAAATCGCCTCAAGAATGGACCGCAGCCCGCGCGCACCGGTTTTGCGTTCGATTGCTTTCTTGGCAACGGCTTCCAACGCATCATCAGTGAAGCTTAGGCCGACATCTTCCATTTCGAACAGCTTGCGATATTGCTTTACCAGCGCATTCTTTGGCTCTGACAAAATTTTCACCAAAGCAGCGATGTCGAGGTCTTCAAGCGTCGCCGTTACCGGCAAGCGTCCCACAAATTCGGGGATGAGGCCAAATTTCAAAAGGTCTTCAGGCTCAATCTGTTTAAGAATTTCCCCGGTACGACGCTCGTCTGGGTCGGCAACATGCGCGCCAAAGCCAATCGACTTGCTCTCAAGGCGATTTGAGATAATCTTTTCAAGTCCGGCAAAGGCACCGCCGCAGATGAACAAGATGTTCGTCGTATCGACCTGCAGAAACTCTTGCTGCGGGTGCTTGCGGCCGCCCTGTGGCGGAACACTGGCCGTTGTGCCTTCCATGAGCTTAAGCAACGCCTGCTGCACGCCCTCCCCGCTGACATCGCGGGTGATGGAAGGGTTTTCGGCCTTGCGGCTGATCTTGTCGATTTCGTCGATATACACGATGCCGCGTTGCGCCTTTTCGACATTATAGTCGGATGCCTGCAGCAGCTTGAGGATGATATTCTCGACATCTTCACCGACATAGCCGGCCTCCGTCAATGTCGTCGCGTCTGCCATAGTAAACGGCACGTCGAAAGTCTTGGCCAGCGTCTGCGCCAACAATGTCTTACCACAACCCGTGGGGCCGACGAGCAGGATGTTGGACTTCGCAAGCTCAACATCCGCGCCCTTTGCGCCATGGTTCAGGCGTTTATAGTGGTTATGCACAGCAACCGACAATACGCGCTTTGCCTGCGGCTGACCAATGACATAGTCGTCCAATACTTCGCAGATTTCCTGCGGCGTTGGCACTTCGCCTTCTTTACGGCCGTTCAAAGCGCCCTTTGTTTCTTCGCGAATGATATCATTGCAAAGCTCCACACATTCATCACAGATGAACACAGTGGGACCAGCGATCAGCTTGCGAACTTCGTGCTGCGATTTTCCGCAGAAGGAACAATAAAGGGTGCTTTTCGTATCGGAACCGCTCAACTTCGTCATAATATGTCCTGCTTGCACGCCAATTTCAAACGCACCTTATTGATACCACATCCTAAAGATGCCCTCCGATTTGGCAATAGCCCAATATGGACCATGCCATCACGGCAAAATTACAAAAATTATCGACGATATAATCAGCTTGCGTCGGCTTCCGCATTGGCCGGGCGCTTGTCGAACACTTCATCAACAAGACCAAATGCCTTTGCTTCATCTGCTTCAAGGAAGGTATCGCGATCCATCGCTTTTTCAATATCCTTCAACGGCTTACCTGTATATTTTGCATATAGATCGTTCATACGCTTGCGAATACGCAAGATTTCGTTTGCCTGAATCTGGATATCCGACGCCATGCCGCGTGCGCCGCCGGAAGGCTGATGCACCATGATACGCGAATTGGTCAAAGCGACGCGCATACCCGGTTCGCCCGCGGCGAGCAGAAAACTGCCCATCGAAGCCGCCTGCCCGATGCATACCGTGCCGACTTTCGGACGGATATACTGCATTGTGTCATGAATCGCCATGCCCGCAGTGACCACGCCGCCCGGCGAGTTTATGTACATCCAGATGTCTTTCTTCGGATTGTCCGATTCGAGAAACAACAGCTGCGCCGTGATGACAGAGGCCATATTGTCCTCCACTTCGCCCGTGACGAAAATGATCCGCTCGCGCAAAAGCCGCGAAAAAATGTCCCAGCTGCGCTCCCCACGGTTCGATTGCTCGATAACGACGGGAACCAATGCTTGGACGGGATCAAAAGGAACGTGCATGAAATACCTCTAAGATGTTATGTTTATGCGTCACCGCCTACATCGGCGCGGGCAAGCAAAGTTTCAAGCACGAAAAAGGTTTAGTTTGGGGATGAATTGAAGCGCTCAGTTGAGCGCTGCAGCTCCATCACGCACAAATTCGATTATTTCTTGCCTATTTGACGGCCTAATCGACATTCATTTGTGCTGCGCGTTCCTGCTCCTGCATGGCGTAACGCACCCGAACAACGCAATTGCTGTAGCCCTTCTTTGATGACGCAGTTGCGCTACCAAGCACTATCCTTTGCGCAGCTTCGCCAAATTCGGCAGCTGGTTCAGCCGCAACGACCTTTGCGTTACCGACCGCCCCCCATGGCGCCAGATCAAAGGCAATGACGGCCCAGCCTTCAATACCGCGCCGCCGGAAGTTTTCCGGATACATCAATGTTGGCTGAGATTTCCACTCTACCGGCTGGGGACAATCACTGTCTTCGCTGCGATATGCGGCGATCTCTTTGCTGTCCGGCGTGGCCAGCGTGTCGCCGCGCCGCCAATAAGGATAGATGCAGCCCCGCTTCGCACCCGTTGTAAAGCGTGATTGCGCAACAGCCTTCAACGACGCCTTATCCAGCGCTTTATTGCCCGTTGTTCCATATGTTCGAAGGCTTATGGGTTTGCCCGCTGCGTCAATGTCAAACTGCACCATGCTCCAGTCAGAACGGCCCGCTGTCACAGGAATTTTTTCAAAATCGGGAAAAGCACGCAACAAAATCGCTGGTCTCTGGATGTTGCAATCCGATCCTGCGGGTAGAATCCGATCAAACAGCTCTTTGGGTGGCCGGGATTGGGCGGAAATCGAGTAGCCGATGAGGTCGTGCAAATCTGCATCCGCAATGCTGCTACGTTTGGGTTGATAGACAATCACGCACCCCTCTCGCCTAGCATTGGGGGCAAATCGGCTGCCCGCAAGAGACGGCGTCAGGTCCGCCATCATGCCATAGCCCTCAGTATCGCGCGTTATGCCAAGTGGACGACCATTTTCGTCAATGCGAAAACGCAATTGCACCGATTGGTCTGCATTGCGGCTGGTGGACCAGACAAGGACTGCAATTGGCGTTTGAACGCGGGAAATATCAAGCGGATCATCGCCGCAACGGCCTGACATAGGCTGCATAACAAGCATATCCTGACGCCGCGCGGACCGTTCATTGGGGTTGACCGTAGTCACAGGTGCCGGTGGCGATATCGTTGGAACTTGTACAACAGGCAGAGCCAAGGCGAAAAGAAGCGTGATCATAAACAAGGGGATGCCACCAATAATCATCCACTGCAAGACGCCTTCGCAGATACAAAAAGGGGGGACGCATCGCCCCCCCTTTTGCTTTATCGCATATCGCAGAGATTATTTCTTAGGCGCAGCCTTTTTGGCGGGCGCCTTCTTGGCTGGCGCGGCTTCTGCGTCCTTTTTAGGGGCAGCCTTCTTTGCAGCAGGCTTGGCTTCCTTGGCAGGCGCCTCGTCCTTTGCGGCCGCTTTTTTCGCGGGTGCCTTTTTCTTGGCCGCAGGCTTTGCATCTGGCTCAGCTTCAATCGCTGCTTCCAGCACGTCCTTGGTCACGGCCTTGTCCGTCACTGTCGCCTTGTCGAACAGGAAGTCGACAACCTTGTCTTCAAACAAAGGCGCGCGCAATTGTGCGGCTGCCATTGGGTTTTCCTGCAGATATTGGACGAAACGCTGACGGTCTTCAGGGCGATATTGCTGCGCAGCTTGCTGCACGAGCATGTTCATTTCCTGCGAGCTGACTTCAACGCCATTGGCTTGACCGATTTCTGACAGAAGCAAGCCCAAACGAACACGGCGGACGGCGATGTCGCGATACTCTTCGCGCTCAGCTTCCATTTCCTTTTTCGCAGCTTCGGCATCTTCTTCGCGGGCAGCTTCCTGCTCCAATTGCGCCCAAATCTGTTCAAACTCGGCTTCGACCATCGAAGGCGGCACCTCGAAATCATGACCGGCGGCAAGCTGATCCAGCAACTGGCGCTTCATATATGTCCGCGTCAGGCCATTATGCTCTTGCTCAACCTGAACCTTCATCAGTTCACGCAATTTGTCGATGCCATCGAGGCCGAACATCTTGGCAAGATTGTCATCCGCCTTGGCCTCAACGGGCTTGCGCACTTCGTTGACGACGATGTCAAAAGTTGCCGCCTTACCCTTTAGGTTTTCGGCATTATAATCTTCTGGGAAGGTTACGTTCAGAACCTTCTCATCATTGGCTTTCACGCCAACCAGTTGGTCTTCGAAACCGGGGATCAACTGACCAGAGCCAAGCTCTACGGCCATGCCTTCGCCCTTACCGCCTTCGAAAGGCACGCCGTCAACCTTGCCTTCAAAATCGATGACAACGCTGTCGCCCATTTTGGCAGCATATTTCTTGTCGGCAGCTTCAAAGCTTTTTTGGCCGGCGGCAAGCTTCAGAATCGATTCGTCGACTTGCGCGTCGCTCACTTCGACAGTCAGGCGCTCAAGCGTGATGCCGTCAATCGAAGGCGCTGCAATCGCAGGCAGGACTTCCAGATGGAAATCAACAACCGCGTCTTTGCCCGGCGCATAATCTTCACCCAGATGCACATGTGGCTGAGTCGCTGGACGCAGTTTATTGTCGGAAATCGCCTTTTGGACGCCTTCTTGAATCGAGCTGTTCAGCGCGTCCTGAAGCAGCGAGTCCTTATGCATCTTCTTGACCAGATTGGCGGGAACCTTGCCAGGACGGAAACCGGGCATACGCACTTGAGGTGCAATTTTCTTCACCTCGGCATCGATGCGGGATTCAACATCCTTTGCGGTAATCGTCATACGATAAGCGCGCTTCAGGCCTTCATTCTGTGTCTCGACGGTCTGCATGTTTTCTTCTCTATCTACGACAGACCCGCTGGCCTGCCAAAAACTGTTAAATGGCTTTCGGGTTCAACGACAGCCGGGAATGCCCCCTTTTTCGTGGTGCGGGCGAAGGGACTCGAACCCCCACACCTTGCGATGCCAGAACCTAAATCTGGTGCGTCTACCAATTCCGCCACGCCCGCTTACGAAAAGCTGCCGTTTAACAAACGACGGGAGCCTCTAACGGGAAAGCCGCTGCGGGGCAAGGGGAGAAGCGGCGAAAGCACCGCAGCCCCGCACAGCCTGCTTACCCTAAAGCCTTTTTCAGCAAATCATTGATGATTTGCGGATTGGCCTTGCCCTGCATCGCCTTCATGGTTTGGCCCACAAAGAAGCCAAACAATTTGTCCTTGCCGGAGCGATATTCCGCAACCTTGTCCTCGTTCACGGCCATGATCTTGGCAATTTCCGCCTCAATCGCGCCCGTGTCGTTGGTTTGCTTCAGGCCCTTTTCCGCGACGATGGCCGATGCCGCCTGCCCTGTCTCCAACATGATTTCGAAGACTTGCTTGGCGATGCTGCCGCTGATCGTGCCATCGGCAACGAGGCCGAGCAATTCGGCAGCTTGCTTGGGATTGACCGGGCTTTCGTCCAAAGTCTTGCCCATCTTGTTCAGCGCGCCGAACAATTCCGACATCAGCCAGTTGGACGCCTGCTTGGCATCCACGCCTTCGGCCAACAAATCTTCAAACCAAAATGCGGTTTCGGCCTCTGCGGTCAGGACGGCGGCATTATAGGCCGTCAGGCCCATCGCCTCATAGCGCGCACGCTTGGCATCGGGAAGTTCGGGCAAGGACGCACGGCACTCCTCCAGAAACGCATCGTCTAGTTCCACCGGCAACAAATCAGGGTCGGGGAAATAGCGATAGTCATGCGCGTCCTCTTTTGACCGCATCGAGCGCGTTTCCATTTTATTGGGGTCAAACAGGCGGGTTTCCTGCACGACTGCGCCGCCGCTTTCGATCAGGTCCACCTGACGCTGCGCCTCATATTCAATCGCCTGCATCATGAAGCGGATCGAGTTGACGTTCTTGGTCTCGGTACGCGTGCCCAATTCGCCGCCGGGCTTACGCACCGACACGTTGACGTCGGCGCGCATGGAGCCTTGCTCCATATTGCCATCGCACGACCCAACATAGCGCAGAATCGAGCGCAGTTTTTTAAGATATGCGCCGGCTTCCTGCGGACTGCTGATATCAGGGCGCGACACAATTTCCATCAAGGCCACGCCCGAACGGTTAAGGTCAACGAAAGACATCGTCGGATGCTGGTCATGCATCAACTTGCCTGCGTCTTGTTCGACATGGATGCGCTCAATGCCAATTTTCTTGGTCGGGCTATCCGGGTCTTTCTCGTTGAGCGTAACCTCAATCTCGCCCTCACCCACTATTGGGTGATAGAGTTGCGAAATTTGGTAGCCCTGCGGCAAATCGGCGTAGAAATAATTTTTACGGTCAAAGCGTGACCAGCGATTGATCTGCGCATTGATCGCCATGCCCGTGCGCACGGCCTGACGCAGGCATTCGCGGTTGGGCACGGGCAACATGCCCGGCATGGCCGCGTCAACCAGACTAACATGGCTGTTCGGTTCAGCGCCAAAGCCCGTCGAGGAGCCCGAAAACAGCTTGGACTCGCTGGTGATCTGCGCATGGACTTCAAGGCCAATTACGACCTCCCATGCGCCAGTGTTGCCTTGAATGCGGTATGTGGTTTCAGTCATTATTCTGCACCTGCGTCGCACCAGTATAGGCTGGTGCCTATCTCGTCTTGCGGTTTAGCCTGAGGGGCGTGATGGGCCCCAGCCTGCGCTGGGGCGACGGAAAAGCTTACCACCATTGTGGCGCCTCGGCGACGAATCCTGAACGCTGCTCAATCGCCAGACCCGCGTTCAGCACCGCCTGTTCATCGAGCGCTTTGCCAATAATTTGAAGCCCCAAGGGCAAGCCCTCTTTGCTCAGACCGCCGGGAACCGACATGGCAGGCAGGCCAGCCAGTGAGGCAGGCACCGCGAACACATCGTTCAAATACATCGACAATGGATCAGCGTTTTTCTCGCCCAGTCCAAATGCCGCGCTCGGTGCGGTTGGCGCAAGGATGAGGTCGCAGCTTGCCCATGCGTTGTCAAAATCACGCGCAATCAAGGCGCGGACCTTTTGCGCTTGGGTGTAATAAGCGTCGTAGAAACCGGCGCTCAACACATAAGTGCCGATCATGATACGACGGCGCACTTCTTCGCCAAAGCCAGCGGCGCGGGTCGCGGCATACATGTCTTGCAGGCCAGCGCCTTCGGGCAAGTCGCGTAAACCAAAACGCACGCCATCATAGCGCGCTAGGTTCGATGAAGCTTCGGCAGGCGCGATAATATAATAAGCGGGCAGCGCATATTTGGTGTGCGGCAGGCTGATATCCACTATTTCCGCGCCTGCATCTTTCAACCAGGCAATGCCATTGTCCCACATCTTGGCGATATCTTCATCAATACCGTCGAGGCGATACTCGCGTGGAATACCGATACGCTTGCCCTTAAGGTCGCTGTTTAGGCCAGCTTCCCAATCAGGGACGGGCAAATCGAGCGAAGTCGAATCCTTTGGGTCAAAGCCCGCCATCGCCTCCAACATGATCGCGCAGTCGCGCACGTCGCGCGCCATCGGCCCAGCTTGGTCCAAGGAGCTTGCAAACGCCACCACGCCCCAGCGCGAGCAGCGGCCATAAGTCGGCTTGATGCCGCTAATGCCCACAAATGCCGCAGGCTGACGAATCGAGCCGCCGGTGTCGGTTCCGGTTGCCGCAGGGCAAAGCCGCGCGGCGATTGCCGAGGATGAACCGCCCGATGATCCACCGGGCGCTAATGCGGCATTGCTGCCGTCATTGCGACGCCAAGGCGAAATGACATTACCGAAATAGCTGGTCTCATTGGACGAACCCATGGCGAACTGGTCCATGTTCAGCTTGCCAAGCATCCCTGCCCCAGCCTTCCAAAGATTCGCAGAGACGGTCGATTCATAGGTCGGCACAAAGCCTTCCAATATGTGGCTTGCGGCGGTTGTCTGCACGCCTTCGGTACAGAACAAATCCTTCATGCCAATCGGCACGCCCGCCATTTTGCCAAGCGGCTTGCCCGCGGCACGGTCGGCGTCGACGGCCTGCGCAGCTTTAATGGCCTTTTCCGGCGTTTCGACGATGAAGGCGTTGAGCGCCTTTGCGTTAGAGACGTTTGCATTGAAAGCCGTAGCGACTTCAACAGCCGTAAATGCGCCGGATGTGACCCCGTCACGGATGGCGGCAACGCCTAATTTGGTTAGTTCGGTCATACAAAATCCTCGTCATCCTGAACTTGTTTCAGGATAACATGCGACAGTTGGGCGTTATCCTGAAACACGTTCAGGATGACGATGGGCGGGCGTTGCGTACCCATCACTCAATCACCTTCGGCACGCCAAAGAAGCTGCCTTCCTTGGCTGGTGCATTGGCAAGCACCTTGTCGCGCACATCGCCATCGGTCACCACATCATCGCGCAGGCGCAGCTTATTAGGGATGACCGCCGTCATCGGCTCAACGCCGGTGACGTCGACCTCTCCCAATTGCTCCACCCAGGCCAAAATGCCATTGAGCTCGCCGACCATTTTGTCAGCCTCAGCATCGCTAATCGCGATACGCGAAAGCCGCGCGATTTTGTTCACGGTATCTTTATCTACAGACATGCTATTCCTTGTGGTCGGGATCGACCAGCGATCCCTTCGTGCCGCTAGCATTGCGCCTGCATTGCTTCAACGGAAAAGCTTAGGGGCAACTAGTTAAATGCACCTTCGAAGCACCTAAGTGGATTTAATTGATCCTGATCCTAAGCGTTGCGCAAATACCAATCATAATCAATGCTGGGCACTTGTCCGAAATAGCGGTCCTGCTCCACGCGCTTTACGATGGTGAACATGTCAACAAAGCGGTCGCCCAAATAGTCCCGCAACAATGCGGATCCGTGGAAGCGGTCGACTGCGGCAAACCAATTGCTGGGCGGCTTGTCATCACCTGATCCATCACGGTCATAACCATTGCCCACCACCGCAGGGCCGGGGTCAATCTGGCGCGTGATACCATGATGGATACCTGACAATACGCCCGCCACCGCAAGATAGGGGTTGGCGTCAGCACCGCAGGCGCGATGTTCGACATGGCGGCTTAAGGACGGACCGGCCGGAATACGGAAGGATACCGTGCGATTATTGACGCCCCAAGTGGGGGCAACTGGCGCGTAGCTGTTCGCTTTAAACCGGCGGTAGCTATTGGCATGCGGCGCAAAAAGCGCGAAGCAATCACCAACGCTGGCGATCATCCCGCCTATGGCATGGCGTAACATAAGCGTGCCTTCGGGATCATCGGCGGCGAAAAGGTTATTGCCGTCCTTGTCATTCATCGACACGTGAATATGCATGCCGGAGCCTGCCTGTTCGGCAAATGGCTTTGCCATGAACGTCGCCTCAAGCCCGTGCGCCTGCGCCACTGCTTTCACGACGCGCTTGTACATGATCGCATCATCGCACGCACGCAGCACGTCGGGCTTGTAGCGCAGGGTCAACTCGCATTGTCCGGGCGCAAATTCGGATATCGCCGATTCCAACGGAAGCCCCTGAATATCGCAGGTTTCGTATAATTCGTCGAAAAAGGGACGGAAATCGTCAAGCTCACGCAGACCATAAACTTCGACCATCTGCGGGGTTTCATTGCTATATTCTGGCCGCGCGGGACGGATAGACCCATCGCGTGCGCGCTTTGGATCCAGCAAGTAAAACTCCAGCTCCACCGCCAAAGCGGGCGTCAGGCCCATTTCGGCGAAACGGTCCACGACAAGGCCAAGGACATGGCGCGGATCGAGATCATGCGGCTGGCCATCCAGTTCATAAAAATCGACCATGAATTGCGCGGCATTGTCGCCGGCCCAAGGGGTACGGACCAACGTACCCGGAATTGGCTTCATCGAACGGTCGGCGTCGCCATCTTCCCAGACCAGCCCCGTTTCGACGGTGTCCTGCCCAGTGATATCGACCACCGCGATGGAGCCGGGGAAAAAGCGCCCGATTTCATAGACAGACAAGACTTCATGCTGGCGCAGGCGCTTACCGCGCGGAACGCCGCCAAAGTCGGTGTAGATCATTTCGATCGAATCGATGTCGGGATGCGTGGCAAAAAACGCCTCTGCCTCGCTACGCGGCGCGATGGTCGCTGATGATATTGCGCGTTTGATTGTCATGATGTCACTTCCGTCCGCCCGAATTTTCAAATACTAATAGCTCAGTCAGCGCATTGTTCAACTTTGCCGCGAGGCGGTCAACCTGTGCGGCTTGCGTTACCGGACTGACCAGCATCATATTGTGGAATGGCGCGAGCAGGATGCCGCGATTGGCGAGATAGAGGTGGATGGTTGCTTCCAGTGCATGGTCCATCCCTGCGCGTGCTTCGCTGCCATTGCGGGGCGGCTTTGCGCAACAGACCAATTCAACGCGCGCACCGACATGGCTGACATGCCAATTCACCCCCTTAGCCGCAATAACCGCGTTCAATTGCGCCACCAGCCGGTCAGTCATGGACAGCATATGGGTATAAGCGTCGCGCGTAATCACCTGCCCCAGCATCGCGTGCATGGCGGTGATGGCGAGCGCATTGGCGGACAGGGTCGTGCCTAGGCCGCTATGCCCCGCTGGACGCGATGCATTCAGCGCCGCCATTCGTTCCGCAATCTCCGCCGTAAAGCCATAAACCGCGCATGGCACGCCGCCGCCGATGGATTTGCCCACGACCAATATGTCGGGCTTTGGGCCGTGCGTGTTGCTATGTCCGCCATAGCCGGACGAGATGGTGTGCGTTTCATCGAGCACCAAAATCGTACCAGTTTCATCACAAAGTTGACGCAATTCCGAAAGAAACCCCGGCGCATCGCGCACCATGCCGATATTGGTCATCAACGGTTCCGCCAAGACGCAAGCGATATCGCCGCCGCGTAAAGCAGCGGCAAGCGCATCCACATCGTTAAATTCGACGACGACGGTGGTTGGCAACAAGTCCTGCACTTGCCCAATCAAGCTTGGTCGGTTGACAACGCGGCCATCACGCAAGTCGACGAAAACATCATCCACTGCGCCATGATAGCAACCGTTGAAAATCAAAATCTTGTCACGTCTTGTTATGCCGCGGCACCATCGAATGACGGCGCGGTTTGCTTCGCTGGCTGTGGTGGTGACTTGCCATTGCGGCAGGCCAAACATGTCGGCAAGCATAAAGCCCAGTTCAGCGCCCTTTGCCGTGGGCAGCATATAGCTTAATCCCTGCCCCGCTTGTTCGGCTATGGCTTTTGCCAGCGGCGCTGGTGCGTGACCAAACATGCTCGCGGTATCGCCAAGGCAGAAGTCATCAAAAACCTGCCCGTCAATACTGGTCAGCGTCGCACCAGAAGCCGCCTGAGCGACGATCGGAAATGGGGTGGACCAATCGAGCATCCAATGGAATGGCACGCCTTGGAACCAGCCCTGCGCGCTTTGGGCATGGGCTTTTGATTTCGGGTTAGCCGCAATGAAGCGCGCGACTTCGCGTTCGCGCATCGCTTCAATGGAAGCCCGTTCAATCACAGACGATCCATCATCGCCGAATAAAGCATCCCTGCAACATAGGTGGGTGTTCGCAGCAGCTTACCACCAGGGAACGCACGATGCGGGATTTTTTGAAAGAGGTCGAAATTGCGGCTGTCGCCCTTTAACAAGTCTGCCAAAAGCTCGCCCACCAGCGTTGTGAGCAGCACGCCCTGCCCGGAATAGCCATGCGCAAACAGCTTATTGCCGTCGCGACCGATGTGGGGCAGCCGATTCACGGTGATCCCGACCGTACCGCCCCAAGCATAATCAATCCGCACATCCGCCAATTGCGGGAAAAGCTTCAGCATATAGGGTCGTACAAATGCAGCAATATCCACTGGCGGCTTTGGCGTATATTTTTCGCCACCTGCAAAAAGCAGTCGGTTATCGGCGGACAACCGGAAATAGTTAAGAACAAACCGGCTATCCGATACCGCTGCATTCGATGGGATAAGCGCGCGCGCGCAGTCATCGCTCAGCGGCTCGGTCGCAATGATATAGTTCAGTACCGGCATCGTATACCGACCCGCCTTGGGGGCCAAATCCGCAGTTTCTGCGTCACAAGCCAGAAAGACATTGCTAGCGGTGACGGACCCAGAAATCGTGCGAACAACGACCTTTTCGCCCTCTATAATTGAAACAGCCCTGCTGCCTTCAAAAATTCTCGCCCCCGCGCTCTTGGCCGCCCGTTTCAAGCCGCGTGCATATTTTAAGGGATGAAGATGGCCGCCTTTTGGCACATAAACTCCGCCATGATATCCTGATACACCAACATATTGGCCGATATCCGTCGGCGCGACCAACACGGCTTCGCCCGCGCCTAACAACCTGTCACTAAACGTCACTTCATCTTTAAAATGGGCAAAGTCACTTTTCTTCGCCGCCAAATGAATATGGCCCTGCCGCAAATCGCAGTCGATATCATGGCGCTCAATCCGTGCGTGCACCCGATCGCGCGCCGACATCGCAAGGAGGTAGAGTTGTCGCCCGACATCTTCGCCCACAAGTTTGATCAGGTCCGCGGCCGCCATATTAAATCCGGGGATCATCTGTCCACCGTTGCGACCCGATGCAGCAAAGCCGATTTGCTCGCCCTCAAGCAAAACGACATCTAGCCCTGCTTCAGCGCACGCCACTGCTGCTGACAAGCCAGTAAAGCCCCCACCGATGATGCAGATGTCGGCCTTTGTGTCACCGGTTAGCGGCGCATTAGCGCGATATGCGCCTGCAGATGCTAGATAATAAATATCATTTAACGGATCGGGCATCACACCCTCAGCAGCAAATGCTCGCGTTCCCAACTCGAAACCACGGACTGATAATTGAACAATTCATAGTCCTTGACCGCATAGAAGATGTCAAAAAACTCTTCGCCCAACAGGTTGCGCACGGGCTTGCAAGCGCTGAACCGATCCAAGGCTGCTTCCAATGTGCGCGGCAAGGTGCGGGCGCGGTTATAGGCGCTGCCGGTGATCGCTTTGGCGGGCACCATCCGTTCGACCATGCCGATATAGCCGCAGACCAACGACGCCGCCATGGCGAGATAAGGATTGGAATCTGCACCCGGCAGGCGGTTTTCAACGCGGCGGTTGGCCTTGTCGGAGATGGGTACGCGGAAACCGCAGCTTCTGTTGTCTTCGCCCCATTGGACGTTAATCGGCGCGGCGCTGTCGGGCCGCATCCGGCGGAAGCTGTTCACATTAGGCGCCCAAAGCGGCGATATCTGGGGCATGAACTTCACGAGACCCGCTATATAATTGCGGAATAACAAACTGTCCTTGCCATTGGCGTTGGAAAAAAGATTGCGGCCAGTTTCGGCATCCACGACCGATTGATGAATATGCATGGCGCTGCCCGGTTGACCAGCCATCGGGTTCGCCATGAACGTCGCATAGACGCCATGCTGTTTGGCGACCGCGCGAACGGTGCGCTTGAACAGGAATACTTGGTCAGCCAGCTTCAACGGGTCACCATGGATGAAGTTCACCTCCAACTGCGCCGCACCCATTTCGTGGATCATCGTGTCGATATCGAGGCCCATCAACTCACAATCATCATAGATATGGTCGATGATATCCTCATATTCGTTCATCGCCTCCAGCCCATAAGGCTGGCTTGCGGTTTCTGCCCGACCACTTGATCCCGTGGGTGGCATTAACGGAAAGTCGGGATCGACATTCTGACTGACAAGATAAAACTCAACCTCAGGCGCCATAATCGGCTTCCACCCGCGATCAGCATACATGTTCAGTACTTTTTTCAAAATCGTGCGCGGGGCGATTTCGACATCGGTTCCGTCGCCATGCAAGACATCGGCAATCACGAAAGCCGTCGGTGATTTGAAACCGGGGGCAACGCAAATTGTGTCGGGATCAGCGACGAGGATTTTGTCCGGATCCTTATCCCAAATATCCGCAATGTCTTCGGGATAATGGCCGTCTATGGTGCAGATAAAAACACTGCCCGGTATGCGCAGCGATTTGTCACGCACCGATGACAGAAATTTTTTCGCAGGCAGAACCTTGCCCCGTTGCACCCCGTTAATGTCAGGCACGATGCACTCAACCTCATCGATTTTGTGCTCAGCGATCCAATTCGCAAGATTAACGGACATTTTTTTCACCAGTTTTTTTGGAAGACGAATAAGCGCATGCCGGACTTGAAAGGTCAAGCCCGGCATGTGTCTATTCTAAATCGACCGGCGTTTTGCCGCGTCGAAAACGCTCAAATCAGTATCAGAAGCCGTAGCTTACCGAGAAAATAAGTCCCGCCGAGCTGTCCTTTGGTGCGAAGATCGAACGGCGATTGGTATCAACATAAGACGCACCGAGTGTAAAACCGGAAACAGCTGCGTTTAAACCAAGCGACCAATCCAGCTTGTTACTTCCAGCGGTAAACGCGCCATCTTCCATGCCCAATGTTCCGACGATCGAAATCGGGGAATTGGGTATGGCGATGGTGGCATTGGAACCAAAATAGAGGTTGTCGTCATTGCCGGTATTGTCTTGGCTTGGGACATAGCTCACTTGAACGCCCACGGTTGCCGGGCCAAAAGTTGAACCAAGCTTTCCAGTGAACTCAACATAATTGACGCTCGAAACGCCTGGATAGACATAATAAGTTGCGCCAATGTCATAGGTTAATTTGTCGCCGCCGCTAAAGCCCGCGTAGAGATCAAGCTCAAGATCGTCGCCAGCATTATCGGCAATATTGGAACCCCAAGCGCCAACATATAGGCCAGACTCATGCTTGACCGTCAAATAAGGCTGGATCGCAAAACCCTTATCGGAAAGCGATACGCCCCGAAAACGATAGTCGGACACCAGAGCAGCGCCGCCAGAAACCGTGATTGGACCAGCAGCTTCCGCCGCTTCGTCTTGTGCGAAAGCAGGTGCCGACAACGCCATCGCGCTGATCGCAACGCTCATGCCTGCCAATTTTAACATGGAATTACGCATAATTTTACCCCTTCTTAGGTACAATAGATACTAGCCTGATAGCCACGCATTGCGCCACAACCGGCATATGCCGTTCTCTTCCCGCTAAATCTGTTTGCCCACGCAATGGCTGGCTTTGCCTTTACCGATGCATTTATTGTGCAGGTGCACACAAACATGAAAGCACTCACCCAAGCAAGCAATTTTGTCGCCCCCTCATCGTCCTTTTTAAGCGATGTGATAAAACAGCCACAGTCTAAGACAGGCACAGATATCAGCGACCTAAAGAAAGGTCATGGGCGACCGTAGCCTGCGCGGCGACGCAACCGCATCACAAAGCTGTGGCGCGGCACCAATGATAGTCAAACGCTTGGTGGTTTAACAAAGGCCGGCTGTGCGGCGCGCACGAAGATAGGGACAGGAGCTATCAGCCCGTCCGGATCAGAATAAAATTGCGACGATCACCACGAGCAAAATCAAACCGCCAATGCTGATACCAACTGTTCTTCCCATAACAACTCTCCGTTTCCTGACATTGAAACAGCATTGGTTCGAACAAGTTCCGCCAGAATGCATAAACGATTCGTTTTCTAAGCCATATTATAGCTTCGTTATGTGTCAAAAAGACGCGGAGGAACTGCTCGGTTCACCACTTCGCGCAACGCAAATGCGGTTTCGATCCGCGCGACCCGCGGCAACCGGGCGATTTCTTGGCGGTGAATGATTTCATAATCCTCAATGGATGCGGCGCGTACGACCAGTAAATAATCGTTCCGCCCGCTCATGAGGTGGCAACGAATGGTCGAAGGGCTGTTGCCGACCGCCGCCTCAAAAGCAGCCATCGCCTCCTCGCTTTGGCTATCGAGGGTGATTGTCACCATCACCGTCGCCCCCAACCCCAGCTTGCGCAAGTTTACATCAGCCCGATAGCCGCGCAAAATGCCTTCATCTTCCAATGCTTTTTGCCGCCGCGCCGCCGCGCTTGGGGATAGTCCAGCCGCCTCCCCCAGTTCCATCTGAGTCGCGCGGCCATTTGCCACTAACGCGCCCAGTAATTTACGGTCCGCCCGATCAAGTTGCATATTATTTTTATCCAATAAGCGAAATACGACGAATATATGCACCAAATGTCCATATAAGTCGAATCTTTGCGCAGTTTCGGCGTCACGACAATGCTAGTCTTTATCATCATATGTTGAGGAGCAGAAATCATGCGTGTTGGCGTCCCGAGCGAAATCAAAGTTCATGAATATCGCGTTGGCCTAACGCCCGGTGCCGTTCGCGAATATGTGGCCGCTGGTCATCAGATATTGGTGCAATCTGGCGCTGGCGCTGGCATCATGGCAAGTGACGAGGCCTATCGCGCGGCAGGAGCCGAAATCGCTGCAACGGCAGCGGAAATTTTCGCAGGCTGCGACATGATCGTTAAGGTTAAGGAACCGCAGCCAAGCGAATGGGTACAGCTTCGCCCCGGCCAATTGCTGTTCACCTATTTGCACCTTGCACCCGATCCAGAACAAGCAAAAGGCCTGATCGCCAGCGGATGCACCGCCATTGCCTATGAAACCGTAACAGATGATCGTGGCACCCTGCCCTTATTGGCGCCCATGAGCGAAGTTGCCGGCCGCCTCGCGATTGAAGCGGCTGGCCAAGCCATGCGCCGCAGCGAAGGTGGCGCAGGTATATTGCTCGGCGGTGTGCCGGGTGTGGCTGCTGGCCGTGTGACCGTGCTGGGCGGCGGCGTTGTTGGCACGCATGCCGCGCGTATGGCCGTTGGCCTTGGCGCAGAGGTCACCATCGTTGACCGTTCCATCCCGCGCCTGCGCCAACTCGACGATATGTTCAACGGACGGGTGCGCACGCGCTATTCGACGCTTGAAACCATCGACCATGAAATCAGCGTAGCCGATGCCATCATTGGCGCAGTACTTATTCCTGGTGCAAGCGCGCCTCGCCTTGTGACCCGCGAGATGCTCAAGCGAATGAAGCCCGGTGCGGTCTTGGTCGATGTCGCTATTGACCAGGGTGGTTGCTTTGAAACCTCGCGCCCGACCACGCATGCCGAACCGACCTATGTTGTTGACGGCATCATCCATTATTGCGTCGCAAACATGCCCGGTGCCGTCCCGCAGACCAGCGCCGCCGCGCTCAACAACGCGACCTTGCCTTATGGCTTGGTCCTTGCCAAAAACGGCATAGCTGCATTGGACAGCAGCACAGAAACCGGACGCGGATTGCGCGCCGGTTTGAACGTGCATCAGGGCAAAGTTACGAGCCAAGCGGTTGCAGAAAGCCTCAACTTGGACTTTGTCACACCGGAATCGGCTCTCACTGCGTGACTTGACCGCCCGCCAGTGCTAAACTCACGGCATGGGTAAAGAAGGACGCATTACGGCGCATCAAATTGCAGCGATGCTTGGGGTGTCGCAGCCTACAGTGTCGCGTGCCTTGCGCGGGGACAAGAAAGTCAATGAAACCACGCGCGCGCGCATCGTCGCGCTGGCGAACGAACTCAATTATTCGGTTGACCATAACGCGCTGCGCCTGCGCACGCAGCAGACCTATTCGATCGCACTCGTCATCCTGTGTCGGCAGGGTGAAAATAAGGCGAACATCAATCCTTTTTATTTGTCGTTATTGGGCTGCATTGCGGCATCAGCCTCCGAACGGGGCTATAATCTGATCATCTCATTTCAAGATTCACCTGCAAATTTCTTTGCCAATTACACGGGCAGCCGACAGGCCGATGGCCTCATCGTCATCGGCAGCGGTCAGAATATTGCCGGTTGGCAGTTTTTCGGCGAATATGCCCGGCACAAAACACCAATGATCTGCTGGGGTGCCAGCAAGGAAGATCTGATTTCGATCAAAAGCGACAATGTTCAAGGCGTGCGACTGGCCATTGACCATTTGTTGCAACAGGGTTGTAAAAACATTGCCTATATTGGCCCCACCCATAGCGAGCAGCCGCAGTTTCAGGACCGGCTGACAACCTATATGGCGCAGATGGCGGATAACGGGATGCAGCCTATTTGCCCACCGCTCCCCGAAAATGCGGTGCGTGAAGACCAAGGCTATGCCGCAGTAAAAGGCCTCTTCCGCGACAAAATTGCGTTCGACGGCTTGTTCTGTGCGAATGATTTTATCGCGCTCGGTGCTATGCGCGCGCTCGAGGAACAGGATATCACCATTGGTCAAGATGTCCGCGTCATCGGGTTTGATGGCATTGCAATGGGCGCTTATGCGCAGCCGCCGCTCACAACAATTGAGCAAGATTATGTGCAAGCAGGTGAAATGCTGGTCGACGCTTTGATTGCAGTGCTCAAAGGCGAAGCGCCCAGTATCGTCCCTGTTCCGGTCAGGCTGCTCACACGCGGAACAGCCTGAAACCGGAGCGATTTATAAGGCGGTGGACCTTGATTGCACCAGATTGTCCACGACCGACGGATCCGCGAGGGTCGAGATATCTCCTAAATTGGACACATCCCCTTCGGCAATCTTGCGCAATATCCGACGCATGATTTTTCCCGAGCGTGTTTTTGGTAAACCCGGCGCAAAATGGATGACATCTGGCGTTGCAATCGGGCCGATTTCATGGCGCACCCATTTGATGAGGTCAGCGCGTATGTCCGCGGACTCCACCTCATTTGCATTGAGCGTGACATAAGCATAAATGCCCTGCCCTTTGATATCGTGCGGAAAACCAACCACCGCCGCCTCTGCGACTTTGGCATGAGCAACGAGTGCGCTTTCAACCTCAGCGGTGCCCATTCGGTGTCCCGAAACATTTATGACGTCGTCAACCCGCCCGGTAATCCAGTAATCACCGTCGGCGTCGCGCCGACATCCATCGCCCGTGAAATATTTGCCGGGATAGGTGGTGAAATAGGTTTGGAAAAACCGATCATGATCGCCCCACACTGTGCGCATCTGACCCGGCCAGCTGTCGATCATGCACAAATTGCCGTCCGTCGCACCCTCCAACACTTTGCCGTCGCCATCGACAAGCACCGGCTGCACGCCAAACATCGGCTTCGATGCCGCGCCCGGTTTCAACGCATGCGCGCCCGGTAACGGCGTCATCATGGTCGCGCCTGTTTCGGTTTGCCAATAAGTGTCGACAATGGGGCAGCGGCCTTCGCCGACGACATGATAATACCATTCCCACGCCTCCGGATTGATCGGTTCCCCGACCGACCCCAATAAACGCAGCGAACTGCGGGAGGTTTTCTTCACCCAATCATCGCCTTCACGCATCAGTGATCGCAAGGCCGTTGGCGCGCCATAGAAAATATTGACCTGATGACGGTCAACGATTTGCCAGAACCGGCTATGGTCGGGATAATTGGGAACGCCTTCAAACATCACGGTCGTCGCGCCATTGGCAAGCGGGCCATAAACGACATAGCTATGGCCCGTGACCCAGCCAATGTCGGCAGCGCACCAATATATTTCGCCCGGCGTATAGTTGAACACATAATGATGCGTCATCGCCGCCCACACCAGATACCCGCCTGTCGTGTGCAATACCCCCTTTGGTTTTCCGGTGGAGCCCGAGGTGTATAAAATGAAAAGCGGGTCTTCTGCGCGCATGATTTCGGGCGCGCAATCGCTCGAGACATTTGTACGCACATCATGATACCAAACATCCCGCGCGCCATGCATGTCGATGTCGTTGCCGACGTGGCGCACCACAAGGCACGCCTTGACCGACGCGCAATGCTTTAAGGCTGCATCCACATTCTGCTTCAACGGCACCAGCTTCCCGCCGCGCATGCCGGCATCGGCTGTGATGACAATATTGGAATCGCAATCCTGAATGCGACCCGCAAGCGCTTCTGGCGAGAATCCGCCAAAGACGATCGAATGGATGGCCCCAATGCGCGTGCATGCAAGCATGGCCATCGCGGCTTCAGGGATCATCGGCATATAGATGGTGATGCGGTCGCCCTTTTGTGCACCCAATGCCTTCAAGGCATTGGCCATGACGCACACTTCGGCGTGCAGCTCGCCAAAAGTGATCCGGCGCTGCTGCGAGGGATCATCGCCTTCCCAAATGATGGCAATATCATCTTTGCGTTCGGGCAAATGGCGATCAATGCAGTTGGCAGACACGTTCAACGCGCCATCCTCAAACCATTTAATGCCGAAATCAGCTTCGTGAAAACTCGTATTCTTCACTTTGGCAAAAGGCGTTATCCAGTCGAGGCGCTTGGCCTCTTCGTGCCAGAATGTATCCGGATCGCCGACGGACTGGGCATAAGCGGCGTTGTAACCCTCCGCCGTGACAAACGCCTTTTTCTTCCAGTCATCCGAAACAGGATAGATTTCCGACATTTTGCCCTCTCCCTAAAAATATCATGTCCACGTCGGTATAATGCAGCCTACATTCATCTGCATCCCCGACCGCAATCCAGCACAGACGCATTCCGAACTAGGCCCAAAGTCCCAAGGTCCGCAACGGCAAAATCCGGCAACGATAACATCCCCTGCAGATCGGGCCAGCCCAAGCCACAGGGGCAAAAGATAATACGGCACATGAAACTGCCGCTTGGCCGCAGTCGGGAACCGTGGCCGAAGCACATATAATCCCGTCTAAGGCATTGGCCGGAAAGCAAATAGGTGCTTGCCCTAATAAGGATGATCGATGTGCAGCTTTCTAAAACTACGTTCTTCAAACACCCACTGTCCGTTTTCGCGAACATATAGATCAGAATACATGCCATGCAGATGATAGGTCATGTTGTGATCATCGACTAACAATTCATTCGTGTAGGACCAGCCGTACCCCTTATCACCATCAATATTTATGGCGCCAGGGGCATTGAAGAACGCCCGTGTATAACAGCCTTTGATGCCCCGACCATTTGTCTTCATGTCTATCCAGTGGCTTAAGATTGCGTCTCGTCCTTCGATTATTCGGCTCCCGAGGCGCCATTTGGCGTTCATGGCCCAACAATTTGACCACAATATCTGGTCGCGGCGTATGATCGCATCACTATAGCTGTCGAGAAGCTCGCGGATAGCAAGCCGATCTTCAATTGGGCCGTTAAAGTGGCGCGCATTGAGATGGCTCTGTGCCGCACTCTGCTGATTTGAACTTTTCACAAATGAACCACCGAAAAAGGACGCCCGCTTTCATAATCTGAAAACAGGTCTGGATTCCGCAGCTTTTGAAGAATTTCATCATTCAAACTGTATATGTAAAAAAGATGATGTGCCGACAGGAGAGCCCAGGCAGAAAACACAGAAAGATTAAAAGCTATAAAAAACTGGCTTTGACCGATGTAAATTATTCCAGACGAAAACATGATCAAATCTTGAAAATTGGATATGATAATGAGGTTCAATATGCCCGCAGAAATGCCGTATATTTGACAACTCACTTCTGTTTTTTTGTACAAACCTTTTACCCGAGGGATCAATGACACAACAATATAAAAAAATACGAAGCAATCCAATAAGGGTATTAAAATAGATAATATTATTATTTTTACCGATAATTTTTTGATATTTGAAATTGTTTTTCCGTTATTTTTAATTTGCTCTTTGTTATTATTATTTAATAAAATGAAAATCGGGCATATGTAAAAAATTATTTTAAATAATGTCCATATTATAATTATTTGAAATGCGTATTGATTAATATCAATCATTTCGAAATTATATTTGTAATATCTATTTATTTCATCTTCGAAGAACATACGGCCTCCTATCGTCAGCCAAATCTGATGAACAGCTCACCCTCGCGATTTTATCTTAAAGCCGTGCAACCAAATCTGAGCGCCCCTCATGGTCAAAATCGGACGAAAGTCGGTCATTGAGGTTGTTAGAAACGGAGCGGAAGCCCGCTGGTCTAATGCCCACATGCTATTGCCGATGAGAACCGAGAGCAGCGCGTGGTCACGGCGCGCTACGAGGTCAGCCCCCACTGTCAGATATATATCGGCGGCAGCTATGCCCGATTCCTTTAACAGCATGAGTTCGAGAATGGCGAAGTCCTCGCAATCCCCGCGTCGGCGGGCAAGCGTTTCGGCTGGAGTTGCCCAGTAATCCCTGGTCCCATAGACGTCGATATCCTCAGCATATTGAATGTAGGAGATAACGAACGTGTGTATGAACGCCATCCGCTGTTGAGGATCCTCAATGCCTCTTGCCCGTCGGACGATAGAGGACCATTGCGCCCCGCCTGCTGGCACCGTCGCGCGCAGATATTTGGCATCAAATGGCGAATGATCAACCGACACACCAACTGTATTGTACATCCTAGGCTCAGGATTCATTAACTGATCCAGAATGCGCATATTGCGGCGATGGTGATGGCTGCCATGAAGCTATGGGCGCATCGGTCATAGCGTGTGTGGATGCGCCGCCAGTCTTTGAGGCG
>NZ_JBIIBA010000009.1:0-84021 GCF_044239665.1 Sphingorhabdus sp. | reverse complement strand
CGGGTTCCAACGGTGTGTTTGGTGGCCGAAATGGGCCCCAGCTTCAAGCAATTGCTGCATGGTTACGACAGGTGCCGCCATGGTACTTCTCCTTCCGGTTGAGCCTCTGGGAAACTAGAACGTCACTATTGCCTGAAAGACAAAGATCAGCACCGGTATGTGCGTTTCCCATGTGGAATGAGCGGGCCGATACCGTTGATGGCTAGATTCGTCAAGCACCAATGCTTTTTTCAACATGCAAAACCCGTGATAGCGGCATTTTTGCTGCGGCCCAATTTACACAATATTGATGCCCCATTTTGCCCAGCGTTAGTCCGGCTGCGTCATGCCGCTTGACAGATAAGAACAAATAGTGAACAAAGACGCAAATACGGTGTAAAACCCGAATCAACACGCCGCCCAATTTGGGGCGGAGATCAAAAGGATTAGTGCCATGACTGTCATTGCTTCCCTTCTCTTCCTCACTGCGCTGGTTGCATCCATTGGCGTGATCATGCTGTCCATTCACAACGCCATGCCGCGCATCCAAGAAATTATCGATATGGAATTTGCACCAGCGATGCAGCAAGAGCGCCGGATCATTCTCGGCGATATGCGCCGCTTGGCACCTGCCGCGATCATCGCTTTTCCAAATGCGCCCCGCGCGCAAAACGCAGACCGTTTGGCCGCGTAACACATGCAGCATGGGCGGCACTGTCACCCTTTAATATAAATGGGTATCAAAATGGACCTAGTTGCCGCCTGACCCTAAAGGCTGGCGCATCGCCAATATGCGTTGTGCGAACAAGTTGCACAATAACGAGAGACAAGGCCCTTCCCTCAATTCCCTCAATTCACAAAAAAGGGCGGGTGCTTTCGCCCCGCCCTTTTTACCAATTTCTTGGCATGTGTCTTAGTTGACAGCGTCCTTAAGAGCCTTGCCAGCTTTGAACTTTGGCTGAGTCGATGCCTTGATGGTCATTGGCTCACCAGTACGTGGGTTACGTCCGGTCGATGCCTTACGCTTTGCAACGCCAAAAGTGCCGAAACCAACGAGACGCACTTCGCCGCCGCTCTTCAGAGCGCCAGTGATGGCTTCAAATGTTGCTTCAACAGCTTTGCCAGCATCAGCCTTGGTCAAACCGCTAGCGTCGGCAACTGCACTGACGAGATCTTGCTTGTTCATATGGGAACCCCCTCTTTAAACTATATGAAACTCACTTATTGCTAAATTGAGTCGCGGCCGAGGCCGGTGCGCGGATAATGAGGACATTGTTGAGACTGTCAAAGGAAATATCGGCCTAAAACCGTCATTTTCTGTGAAAAACGGCGCGTTCTGCTTATTGGATACACTTATAGGCAGAAATCACCCAATTAATGTGTCACCGAAGCTCCATTTTCCCCACCGATTCCCGCTGGCAACGCCGCAGCCAGATCATCGGCCTCAGTCCACTCAACGGCCACCAATGGCGCCACAAGCGCACGCGCCAGCACTTGGTCAACATGGCTGACGGGAATGATTTCCAGACCATTTTTGATATTTGCCGGAATATCTACGAGATCCTTCTCATTCTCTTGCGGAATGAGAACTGTTTTGATCCCGCCGCGCAAGGCCGCCAATAATTTTTCCTTCAAACCCCCGATGGGGAGCACCCGGCCGCGCAAGGTCACTTCACCAGTCATCGCTACATCGCGATGCACCGCAATTCCAGTTAGGGTAGACACGATACAGGTGACCATGCCGATACCGGCGGAGGGGCCATCCTTTGGCACTGCGCCTTCGGGAAGGTGAATGTGCACATCCTTGCGGGCAAACAGGCTGGGCTTGATGCCATAGCTCGGCGCGCGCGCCTTCACATAGCTCAAGGCCGCCTGAATGGACTCACTCATGACCTCGCCAAGCTTGCCCGTGGTTTTGATCTGCCCCTTACCGGGCACCGTAACCGCCTCAATCGTGAGCAATTCGCCGCCCACTTCGGTCCAGGCAAGGCCCGTCACTGCGCCAATCTGGTTTTCTTCCTCGCCCATGTCATGGCGATATTTGCGGACACCCGAAAAATCCGCCAGATTTTCCGGAGTAATGGCAATGCTTTTGTCTTTGCCTTCTAAGATACGGCGCAGCGCCTTGCGTGCCAGCTTTGCAATTTCACGCTCCAGAGTGCGGACACCGGCTTCACGTGTGTAGTAACGGATCACATCGCGCATGGCGTCGTCGCTGATGGAAAACTCATCATGCTTCAAGCCATGGGCTTCAATTTGCTTTTCGATCAAATGCCGCTTGGCGATCTCAAGCTTCTCGTCTTCGGTGTAGCCTTCAAGACGGATGATTTCCATCCGGTCCAACAAGGCTTGCGGCAAGTTTAAGCTGTTCGCAGTAGTCACAAACATGACGTCTGACAAATCCAGATCGATTTCCAGATAATGGTCGTTGAACTTGTTGTTCTGTTCCGGGTCAAGCACTTCCAGCAAAGCCGACGCGGGGTCACCTCGGAAATCCTGTCCAAGCTTGTCAATTTCGTCGAGCAGGAACAACGGGTTCATCGTGCCTGCCTTTTTCAAATTTGCCGCGACCTTACCGGGCATCGAACCAATATAGGTTCGGCGGTGACCGCGAATTTCCGCTTCGTCACGCACGCCGCCCAAGGATTGACGAATAAATTCACGGCCCGTGGCCTTGGCAATCGATTTCCCAAGCGACGTCTTGCCGACGCCGGGAGGACCAACGAGGCACAATATCGGCCCCTTCAGCTTGTTCGTGCGGGCTTGCACCGCAAGATATTCGATGATCCGGTCTTTCACCTTTTCCAGTGCAAAATGGTCGGCATCCAAAACATCCTGCGCCTTGGCGATATCCCGCTTAAGCTTCGATTTCTTGCCCCAAGGTATGCCTAGCAACGTATCGAGATAATTTCGGATCACGGTTGCTTCAGCTGACATGGGCGCCATGGCGCGCAGCTTCTTCAATTCCGCATTGGCCTTCGCCTTTGCTTCCTTGGACAGCTTCATCGTGTCGATCTTGGATTGAAGCTCGGCAATCTCGTCGCCGCCTTCGCCATCATCATTTCCAAGCTCGCGCTGGATAGCCTTCATCTGCTCATTCAGATAATATTCGCGCTGGGTCTTCTCCATCTGCCGCTTCACGCGGCCACGGATTTTCTTCTCCACCTGCAAAACGCCAAGCTCGCCTTCCATGAAAGCAAAGGCCATCTCCAAGCGCCGCAACGGGTCGCCTTCCACCAACAGCGACTGCTTATCCGAGACTTTCAATTGTATGTTCGCCGCCACCGCGTCCGCCAGCGCAGAGGGTGTGTCGATCTCGGTCAGTTGCACCGCCGTTTCGGCAGGCATTTTCTTATTCAGCTTCGAATAACTCTCAAATTGCTCGGTAACCGACCGCATCAATGCAGAGGCCTCCGGCCCTTCAGCGTTCTTTTCGGTGATCAGGCTGATATTGGCTTCGACATAATCGTTACCGCGCTCGACAAGATCGCGCAATTCCGCCCGCTGCTTGCCCTCAACCAGCACGCGCACTGTGCCATCGGGCAGTTTCAACAACTGCATGATAGTGGCAGTCACACCGATATTATACAGATCATCCTTGTCAGGATCATCCTCGGCAGGGTCAAGCTGGGCTACCAGAAAAATTTCTTTATTGGCGGCCATCGCCTTTTCAAGCGCAACCACCGATTTGTCGCGTCCGACAAATAACGGCACAATCATGCCTGGAAAAACAACAATGTCGCGCAAAGGCAATAATGGAAGGTTCAGATCCATAGATACTCCAATTGGCAGTCGCCAAAAACGACGAACCACCTGTTCCTCCCCAATATGAGCGCTTTGCACGCGCTTTCAATGCATGTGCTTAGGTGGAGCGCATTTAATTGGGGAAAAGCCGTATTGGAATACGGCATTAAAGCCGTTCGGTTTATTAAAAAGGCAGTTTGAACCCGGGCGGCAATGCCATGCCGCTAGACATCTTGCTCATTTCGGCGTTGCTGGCGGCATCGGCTTTTTCGCGGGCATCGTTAAGGGCTGCTGTGATCAGGTCTTCCAACATGCCCTTGTCCGCTGGCACGATCAGGCTGTCATCTATCGCAACGTTCAAAATGCGGCCTTTGGCGGTCGCGCGGACTTTCACGAGACCACCTCCGGAAACGCCCTCAACTTGAATAACGTCAAGCATCGCCTGCGCTTGTTCCATCTGCTGCTGGATGTTTTGGGCCGCTTCCTGCGCGGCCTTGATCATCTCTTCCATGCTTTTCATGCGCTCTTGCTCCATTTCATGTCATTCTCGTCGCTGTCGAGCAGCTCCGCCTCTGGAAACGCGGCAAAAGCAGCCTTGACCAAAGGTGAATCCAATATAAGTTTTTTGTGCGCTTCTTCTGCCGCCTGTTCTTGCTCCAGCAAGCTTGGCTGCGCTTCGCCAACGCGTTCTTCTAAGTCCCAACGGGTGCCGGTAACCTTGGCCAATGCATCGCGCAATTCAGCCAAGAAGGTCGGTGCAACAGGCCCTGCCAATTGGTACGCCAGCAAAGGCGGCGCATAATCCACAAGGCGGACCACGTCACGCATAGTCATCTCAAGACTGACAAACCCATCCCGCGCTAATCGTTCCAGCAATGCATTGAAATTCGCTGGCATCAATGACTGCACATTTGCCGTTGGTGACACATCATGCGCCGTGGGCGTGGGCGCGGATGCTGCTGATGGAGCCGTAAAAACCCCTTCGCCAATCATCTTGGCCAACTCCCCAGGATCAGGCAGTGTTGTGGCATGAACCACACGCAGCAGAGCCATGTCCGCAGCATCCAGCGGAACTGAAGCGCGGGCAACCTCTTCTTGCCCCTTCAGCAACAACTGCCACAAGCGGTGCAAAACAGGGAAGGATAAACGGTCGGCATGATCATCAACCACCGCTGCAGCCTCGGCATCTAAAGCTTTATCACGCGGCGCACCAACTTTGGCGAGCGTGAGCCGATGGACCTCGGACAAAAGCCCGGCAAACATGGCCAGCGGTTCAACGCCCAAATTATATTGGTTCTTGGCCTCTGCCAGCATTGCCGGCGCGTCGCCTGTCAGAATAAGCCCAAACAGACGGCGGATTGCGCCACGGTCAGAAAGCCCCAACATGTCGCGCACCTGCGCGGCGGTGACCTGTCCATCGCCTTCCATATCGGCATGGGCAATGGCTTGATCGAGGATCGAGAGGCCATCACGAACCGACCCCTCCGCCGCTTGCGCGATCAGGGTCAGCGCCTCTGCTTCGGCGGCAACGGCTTCCTTCGCAGAGATTTCCGCAAAATGCGCCGAAAGCTTCTCGGTGGAAATGCGTTTCAGATCAAAACGCTGGCACCGCGACAAGACGGTAATGGGAACTTTGTTCACCTCAGTCGTGGCAAACAAGAACTTCACATGGCCCGGCGGTTCTTCAAGCGTTTTCAAAAGCGCGTTGAACGCGTTTTTCGACAGCATATGCACTTCGTCGATGATGTAAATCTTGTAGCGCGCGGAAACAGCGGAATAACGCACAGCTTCAATAATCTCTCGCACATCGTCAACGCCGGTATGGCTTGCGGCGTCCATTTCGATGACATCAATGTGCCGGCCCTCGGCGATAGCAACGCAAGGCTCACATATGCCGCACGGGTCGATCGTTGGCCCACCCTGCCCGTCGGTTCCAATGCAGTTCAGCGCCTTAGCAATCAGCCGTGCGGTTGATGTTTTTCCCACCCCGCGCACGCCAGTCATCAAAAATGCATGCGCCAGCCGATCCCGCTTAATGGCGTTGCCTAGAGTCTGCACCATGGCGTCCTGCCCGATAAGCTCGGCAAAAGTCTGTGGCCGGTATTTGCGTGCCAAAACGCGATAGGCCGCGCCGCCGGTCGGGACGGACGCGGAAGCGACTGGCGATGGGGCAACGGACGGCAAATCCAGCCCCAGCCCCAATGCATCATCGGGCATATCCGGGTCGCGTGCGGTGAAATCTGGGCTGTCGGAGTCGGGCATTATCATCTTATTAGAGGCATCACCGACCTTTGTCGAAGTCTTCTCCACCGAAACACGGGGAAAAGTAGGAGCCGAATGACCCGCAGCGAATTCGTTGTGGCTGCTTCCGTCAGGATCTGACCAGGTTGGCGAGTGCCACGTCCATCCGACTCCCACGCCGCATATGGCCGCGACCTCATCGAATTGCAAGACCGGCTGTGGCTATTGGCCAGTGCCGCAATTAAACGGACAAGAAAGGCGCTTTCACGTCGAAGCTTGCCAAAGACTTTATAAGCAAAATGGCAGATTTAAGTGGTTTTGATGCTAATCTTTCAGCCCCTATTCAATTTTCCGATGCTATTTCTATCTAATCGGGTAAATCGCAACAAAATCTCAGGACATAAAATTGGCACGTAAATTTCTCTATATCGTCGCAGCGCTTATCGTCCTCGTTATTGCGGGCGGCTTTGTCATTCGTATCTATGAAAGCGAGTTGACGGAGCTCGCCTTTGTCCCGACGGCCAAGTTTGAACAGCAACCGGCCTTTGAACCTAGCAAATATGCAGGCAATGACATGTGGTTTGCGCGCCCCGGCAAAACAGGCAATCCTGCCGATTGGTTACCGATGGGCGCAGCAAAGGCGGAAATGCCCGGTTCTGCTGCGATATTTTTTGTGCATCCTACATCTTACATTGGCAGGGATTATTGGAACGCCCCGCTAAATGATGCAGAATCACAGGACCGCGCGCGCATGTTCCTACGCGGCCTTGCTTCGCCACTGGCGAGCGCAGGCGAGATGTGGGCCCCGCGGTACCGTCAGGCGGCGATTGGCGCGTTCCTGACCACTAAGCCGGAGGGCCAGCAAGCGCTGAATGCCGCTTATCAAGACGTTCTTCTCGCCTTTGATGAATTTGCGGCAAAGGTACAAAAGGACCGCCCGATCATATTGGCTGGGCATAGCCAAGGTGCGCTACACCTGACACATTTGCTAAAGGACCGCGTAGCAGGAAAGCCAATAGCCAAACGCATTGTCGCCGTATACGCCGTTGGCTGGCCGATTTCAGTGACGGCCGACATGCCGCAAATGGGCTTTCCCGCTTGTACGGATCCCGATGACACCGGCTGCATCATGGCGTGGCAAAGCTTTGCCGAGCCTGCCGAATATGACCGGATCGTCAAAGTCTACAACGCCACAACCGGATTTGACGGTACGCCGCGTAAGGACACGCCGATGCTATGCACCAACCCGTTGAATGGCGGTGCAGAGCCTGCTGCGTTGATGGAGGCGAATTTGGGTACGTTAAAGCCCGATAATGAATTGAAAACCGGCGAAATGATTGTTGGTGCGGTGCCAGCACGATGCGATAACAAGGGGTTCCTCATGATTGGCGATCCGCCGGAAATTGGCCCCTATGTCCTGCCCGGCAACAATTATCATGTATATGACTTCCCCTTATTTTGGGCCAATGTGCGAGCGGATGCGACATGGCGCGTGCAGAAATATCTGCAGAAATGATTTTTGAATCGGTTACCAGCTTTCGCGATCAACTGCCTGAAGGCGGTGTTTTAATCGGGCTTGATGTCGGCAGCAAAACCATTGGGACGGCCTTTTGTGATGCTGGCTGGACTTTCGCCTCGCCCGCGGACCTCATCAAACGTGCCAAGTTTACTAAGGATAAATTCGAATTAAAGGCCACTATCGCGACGCGGCCAACGCGCGGGATTGTGATTGGCTTACCGTTAAATATGGACGGTAGCGAAAGCCCACGCAGCCAGTCCAGCCGCGCCTTTGCGAAAAATATCGAAGATCTGGGCCTTCCGATTTTGCTACGTGACGAACGTTGGTCGACGCAAGCTGTCGAACGCGACATGATCGCCGCCGACATGAGCCGCGCCAAACGCGCCGAAAAAATCGACAGCGGCGCAGCCGCGTTCATCCTGCAAGGCGCGATTGATGCACTGACGAGTGGGTGATGTTGGTTGGCGGGCTTATGGGTGCCTACGGCTCCAGCATGACGATGCAATTACCACCCCACTTTCGTCATGCTGAACTTGTTTCAGCATAACAGGCAACTGTCGTGCGTTATCCTGAAACAAGTTCAGGATGACGGGTGAAATATTATTCGGCTGGGAACACGCTGACAAATCATTTGAGTCTCAGCCAAATTCCCATTAAGGGCATCGCTTTAATGACATGGACAACACCCTTCGCAGCCGACAGCTTTCCAAGCGGGTCGGATGCCTTTCCGCACAAGCATTTGCTTGGTATCGCTGGACTTCAGTCGTGGGAAATTCTCTACATCCTCAAAGAGGCGGAGCAATGGGTTGCCCTCAACCGGGCTGGCGCGGCAAAACATTCTGACACGCTGTCCGGCCTGACCATCATCAACGCCTTTTTCGAAAATTCAACGCGCACCTTGTTGTCGTTTGAAATCGCCGGAAAGCGGCTTGGCGCGGACGTAGTGAATATGCACGCGGCGCAATCGAGCGTGAAAAAGGGCGAAACGCTTATCGACACGGCCATGACGCTGAACGCCATGCGCGCCGACGCCATTGTGATTCGCCACGGCAGTTCCGGTGCGGTCCAATTAATCTCAAGCAAGGTCGACTGCCCTGTCCTCAACGCTGGCGACGGCAGCCATGAGCATCCGACGCAAGCTTTGTTAGACGCGCTGACCATCCTGCGCCGCAAGGGCACGGTCGAAGGTCAAACCGTCGTCATTTGCGGCGACGTTCTGCACAGCCGGGTGGCAAGATCCAATCTGTTTTGCCTCAAATCGCTTGGCGCGGACGTGCGCGTGGTTGCGCCCCCTGCCCTCATGCCCAGCGGGATTGAGGCATTTGGAGCCATTCCCTTTAGTAATTTCGACGCCGCACTGAACGGGGCCGATGTCGTCATGATGCTGCGCCTACAAAGCGAGCGGATGCAGGGCGATTTCATCCCGTCGCCACGTGAATATTTCCATTTATATGGCCTCGATGAACGTCGGTTAGCGTTGGCCAAGCCCGACGCGCTCGTCATGCACCCCGGCCCCATGAACCGCGGCGTCGAAATTGCCAGTAGCGTCGCTGACCATGTCGAGCGCTCGGCCATTACGGAGCAAGTCGAAATGGGCGTTGCCGTGCGAATGGCCTGTCTCGACATATTGACCCGCAAGGCGCGCGGTCAGGAGGGCTGGGCATGACTGGCGTGAACATCATTCAAGGCAAGGTCATCCTGCCCGGCGCGGATAGAGCAGAGCCACTGCATGTGCATATCGAGGACGGCAAAATTGCCTCGCTCGGCAAGGCGGCGCCGATGGCCGAACATATCGACGCCAGCGGGTTGATCGTTGCCCCAGGCATCATTGATTTGGGTGTGTTCAAAACCGATAAACCGGCATTCAGATTTGGCGGGATAACCCGCGCGGCATTGATGCCCGATCAATCGCCTGTGCATGACGATCCAGCGACCGTCCGCTTTGCCGCATTGAAGGGTAAGCCCGACCTATGGGTTCACCCCCTTGCCGCCGCAACTCAAGGCCTTGATGGGCTTCATATGGCGGAAATTGCGCTGATGAAAGAAGCGGGCGCTGTGGGTGTGGCGACGGGCCGCAAATGGATATCCGACAGCGGCGTCATGCTCCGCATCATGCATTATTGCGCCGCTTTAGACCTTCCCGTCATCTTGCATAATGAGGATTCAGGAATAGCCGGCCATGCGGTAGCTACGGCGGGCGAAACAGCCACTTTGCTTGGCCTTTCAAGCGCGCCAATCATTGCCGAAACACTTGCCATCGCCCGCGACCTGATGTTGGCGGAAGAAAGCGGCGCGCATGTCCATTTCCGGCAAGTCACCACCGCACGCGGCCTTGACCTTATTCGTGCGGCAAAGGCGAAGGGCCTGCGCGTCACCTGCGGAATCACGCCCGCACATGTGTTCCTGTCCGACAACGCGATTTCGGATTTCCGCACTTTTGCGCGGCTTTCACCGCCGCTGCGATCCGAAAGCGACCGGCTGGCAACTATTGCCGCGATTGCCGATGGCACGATTGATGTCATTGCGTCGGGCCATGACCCGCGCGGACCGGAGGACAAGCGCCTGCCTTTTTCCGAAAGCGCGCCCGGCATGGCGGGAGCAGAGACATTGCTGGCGCTGTCGCTCAACCTCGTGCGCGATAATGTGATTTCGATGGGCCGTATGTTTGAATTACTCGCGTCAAACCCGGCAAAGATATTGGGATTAAACGCAGGCCAAATACTGGAAGGTAAAGAGGCGGACCTGATTCTGATCGACCCTGATGCACCGTGGCAGGTCGATGGTGACCGCATGGCCGCGCTGGCTGGCAACACACCCTTCGACCGCTTGCCCGTTCAAGGCCGCGTTCGGCACATGCTAAAGGGCGGGAAGCTTATCTAGGCTTAGGCACCCAGTGCCGCGCCCGCCGCATTGACGCCGCATTCAAACGGGCTCCAAGCCCCCATCGGTCACCTTGCGATAAAAGCAGCTTCTTGCTCCAGTATGGCAGGTTGGACCTTGGGGGCGCGCAATTATCCATATGGCGTCTTGATCGCAATCGATGCGCATTTCGACAATATGCAAGACATTGCCGCTGCTTTCACCCTTTTGCCATAGCCGCTGTCGGCTGCGCGAAAAGAATGTAACGCATTGGTTTTCCATGCTTTTTGCAAGCGCCTCTGCATTCATATGCCCGACCATTAACACGGTGCCATCGGCTTCATCCGTGATGACGGCAGTCACCAATCCATTGGCGTCATATTTGGGGTCAAGCGTCCATCCGCTCTCTCGTTCGTCGGTCATATTGGGTTCGTAACCCAACCATCTTTGCCTCGCCAACATTTTCTTTGTTACAATCACACGACAAGGGGGAGACAATTGTAACAGCCATGCCTATAGGCGACGCAGCGAAGCGCAGCGGGATTCGATATATGCTGACCACCGACCCTTTTGATGATGACAAACTGCGTGAGGAATGCGGGATTTTCGGTGTCTATGACACGGAAGGTGCTTCTGCGATGGTGGCGCTCGGCCTTCACGCGCTGCAGCATCGCGGCCAAGAGGCAGCGGGCATCACCAGCTTTGATGAGCATGATTTCCACACGCATCGGGCGATGGGCCATGTCGCGGGCAATTTTGACCGTGAAGAAATCATCGGCGGTTTGGTCGGGCGCTGCGCCATTGGCCATGTGCGTTATTCAACGACCGGCGAAACATCACTGCGCAATGTGCAGCCTTTATATGCCGATCTTGCCACCGGCGGGTTCGCTATTGCGCACAACGGCAATATCTCGAACGCGATGACCCTACGCCGCGACCTTGTGCGTCGTGGTTCAATTTTCCAGTCCACATCCGACACCGAGGTCATCATCCATCTGGTCGCGACCTCCGGTTACCGGACGTTGCTCGACCGATTGATTGATGCGCTGAAACGGGTCGAGGGCGCATATTCGCTCCTGTGCCTGACGACAGAGGGTATGATTGCCTGCCGCGACCCATTGGGCATTCGGCCGTTGGTCATGGGCAAGCTTGGCGACACCATCATCTTTGCTTCGGAAACCGTTGCGCTGGATATTGTTGGCGCGGAATTTATCCGCTCGGTCGAACCGGGCGAACTGGTTGTGGTACGTGGAACGGAAATCCACTCGCACAAGCCGTTCATTCCCATTTCACAACGCCCGTGCATCTTTGAACATGTCTATTTCTCACGCCCCGACTCGATCGTCGAAGGCATCAGCGTCTATTCGGTCCGCAAGGCGATTGGCGCTGAACTTGCGCGCGAAAATGGCATTGATGTAGACTATGTCATTCCAGTGCCAGATAGCGGCACGCCTGCGGCCATTGGCTATGCCGAAGCTGCCAAAATTCCCTTTGAGCTTGGCATTATCCGTTCGCATTATGTCGGCCGCACCTTCATTCAACCCGGCGACGGCGTCCGCCATTTGGGTGTGAAGTTAAAGCATAACGCCAACCGTAATCTCGTCGCGGGCAAACGCATTGTCCTGATCGACGATTCCATCGTGCGCGGCACAACATCTTTGAAAATCGTGCAGATGATGCGTGAAGCAGGGGCCGCTGAAGTGCATATGCGCATTGCAAGTCCTCCAACGATGAACAGCTGCTTTTATGGCGTGGATACCCCCGAGCGCTCGAAACTGCTCGCCAGCCACATGGATGTCGAAGAAATGCGACAGTTTATTCAGGCCGACAGCCTCGCATTCTTGTCCATTGACGGCCTTTATCGCGCGCTTGGCGAAGATTCGCGCCATACGGACAGGCCGCAATATTGCGATGCCTGCTTCACAGGCGATTATCCCACCACCCTGACCGACCATGAGGAGCATGAGGCGAGCGACCTCATGATGCTTGGCGACCAAAAACTGGCATAACCATGACGAAAGCATTTGCAGGCAAAATTGCGCTGGTAACCGGTGCAAGTCGCGGGATTGGCGCGGCGACGGCAACGGCGCTGGCGGCCCAAGGCGCACATGTGATTCTGACCGCGCGGACGGCAAAACATCTTGAGGCTGTCGAAGACGCAATTTTTAACGCCGGCGGCAATGCCACAATAGCACCTTTAGACCTGACCGATGGTGACAGCATTGCGCGGCTTGCAGTTGCCGTCACCGAACGCTGGGGTAAGCTCGATATTCTTGTATTGAACGCTGCCATGCTGGGGACCTTAAGCCCAGTGCCCGCGATTGATGGCGCAGAATTTGCGCGATTATTCACATTGAACGTCACGGCACAACAAGTGATGATTGCATCATTTGATGCCTTGTTACGCAAAAGCGAAGCAGGCCGATTAGTGGCGCTAACCTCCTCCGTTGGCGCAAACCCGCGGGCGTTTTGGGGCGCCTATGGGGCATCAAAAGCGGCTTTGGAAAATTTGGTCGAATGCTATGGCGATGAGGTCAAAAACCTGTCGCAAGTCCGCACCGCAATCGTTGACCCAGGCCGCACACGTACCAAAATGCGCGCTTCGGCCTATCCGGGCGAAGACCCATCAACGGTCAAAGAGCCCTCGGTTGTCGCGGATGCGATTTGCGCTTTGCTGGCGAACGAGTTCACGACCGGGCACAGGTTGGTGGTTGAGGGTTAGCTTTACCAAATCAAAATTTGTCATTCCCGCGAAAGCGGGAATCCATAGGCTGACGACCCAATTTAGACCAAGTGTGCCGTTTTCGCGAACGGCTTCGGCCATGGATTCCCGCTTTCGCGGGAATGACAAGGGTTGTGGGTCGATTAATTTTTCGTTGCAACAAATGCAGCCAACGCCCGCTCACGCGCCGCTTTATGCCCGATAATCTTGCGCGGATAGCTTTTCGGGCGCGCGCCATATTCATCGGGATCGTGGATATAGGGCTCGCGCAGCTCCGCCAATTCAGGCACCCATTCACGAATATAGCGTGCGGCATCGAATTTCTCCGATTGCGACAACGGCGCCATGATGCGCACGAACATGTTGCTGTCGACACCCGTGCCAGCGGTCCACTGCCAATTCACGCTATTGCTGCCATAATCGGCATCGACCAAAGTATCCCAAAACCACTTCTCGCCTTCGCGCCAGTCAATCAGCAGATGTTTGACCAAGAACGATGCCGCAATCATGCGCACGCGGTTGTGCATCCAACCTGTTGCCCATAATTGCCGCATTCCGGCATCGACGATGGGATAGCCTGTCTTGCCCTTGGTCCATGCGACAAAATCGGCCTTTACCGATGGATCGGATAGATCGCGCCACGGCAGCCTGTCGAAAGCCTCGCGCGCATTTTTTCCGCCATATTCCGGCATCTGGACAATGACATTCTGCGCATAGTCCCGCCAGACCAGTTCTTTGAGGAACACATCCACCGAGCCACCCGCCTGCATGGTTGCATGCCAGCAAGCCGCAGGCGAAATCTCGCCAAAGTGCAAATGCGCGGACAGAAAGGAGGAGCCCTCGACCGACGGCAGGTTGCGTTTCTCATCATAGAATTTTGCCTTGTCGACAAAATCCTCCAGCCGCTTTTTGGCTCCCGCCTCACCGGGCGTCCACATGCCAACCATGTCGCTCGACCAATCGGGCTTGGTCGGTAGCAAGTTCCATGCAACGATATCCTCGCTCGCTGGCCAGTGCTCCGGCGCAGCGAGTTGCGTGGGCGGTGCCAATGGCGCTGGCGGAGGCATATGCTGCCACAAAGCGCGCATGAACGGCGTGTAAATCTTATACTGCCCGCCGCTGCCCGTGGTCACGCTGCCGGCGGGAAGCAGATAATTGCCATCATGGCACACAAACGCCGTACCCTCGTGCAATCCGGTCGCGACCGCTTTTTCGGCATTGCGCCACCATGGTTCATAATGGCGGATGCCATGTATCGCCGCAGCCTTGGTCTCTTCGGCCAATGCGCACAAAATCTCGTCAGATTTGCCCGCCCGCAAGATCAACCTTGACCCAAGCGCCCGTAAATCCGAATCCAACGCCGTCAGACTGTGGTGCAGCCACCAGCGCGAAGCAGCCCCCATCTTGCGATGCTTTGGCGTGTCGTCGTCGAGGATATAAACCGGAATGATCGGCGCGCCGCTAGCTACCGCAGTCGCCAATGCTGGCTGATCCGATAGGCGTAAATCACGGCGGAACCAGACTATCATAGGTGCTGTCATTTGCCCTCATCTCCGATTGGAAAGGATACAGAAAACCGATCACCAACCATCGGGTCGACAAAGCGTTGGTCGGACACTTTCAACATCTTCTGATCGCCTGCACTTAGGATTTGCGCGACGGGCATGCGGGACCAGAAAAGCAAAGGTGACTGATCAACGACATTTGCCGCAAACGACCGCTTATCGTCCACGCCCATGTGATGCGCACGTGCATTGTCATCGATGCGGACGTCATCGAACGCCGTATAAATGCCCTGCCCATAATATCTGTCGTCGCGCCACAGCATTTCCCGTTTCCAGAATTTCACGGGAACGGGGTTTGCGACCACCAAAGTGGGAACAAGGTCATGCTTTTGCCGCACGGCCTTCACCGTCAATTGCTCCGCGTGGCCAGTTATCAGGCCATTGGCCAAAATATACGCACAAATGGCCGTGAAGCTCACCAAGGCCGGCGCGCGCCAGCTTGTGCCAAGACGTTCACGACGTTGCGACATCCAGACACCGGCAATCAATGCGGCCCATAACCAGATATCGATAATGAACAAAGTATCGCCGTAGAACCACTGACTAGAAAACGGCTCCAGCAAACGAATGCCATAGCTGTTGAACCAATCCAACAAGGGATGGCTGAGGCAGCCGATATAGGCCAAGACCAGCAGCCAGCCCTTATGTACTGGCAACCGCTTTTCCGGCCGTTTACCGCGTTTTGCCTGCCACTGGTCAAACCACAGCATGATACCCCAAAGCAAAAGCGGCAGAACCAACATCGCAATCGGCCCGTGCGTCAACCCCCGCCGCAAGGCCAGATGCTGTTGCCCGCCAAGCAAGGTCGCCACGGCGTCGATATCCGGGATGTTCGCCGCGATAACAAGCGTCGGCATCGCAAGTCCCGTTTTCCGCTTGAACCCCATTTGCCCAATGAGCGCGCCGACAAGGCTATGTGTGAGATTATCCATATCTCCGCTGCTGGCGGAATGGTGCCAGAATGGCAATACGGCGTTATCGCTATGCGGATTTTGTGCACACAAAATGGACTCACGCAGAGGCGCAGAGGACGCGGAGAGAAAAAATAAACAAGTTTGAGCAGATTGCCCTACCTCGTCATTCCAAAAAAAGACGAAGATAACTAAGGGTAAACGGCCATATCAAGGCTGCACGCCGCTCAGGCGTATCCCACATCCCGACCCTATCGAAGGACGTAACCCGAACGGACGCGGCGTTTGCCACTTCTTCTATTCTGCCTGCCTTCGTACGAACCAAATCGCCTTACGACCCAATATGCTGGACCTGCCTCGACAGCCGACCTATTAGGCTTTGAACATGGAGATACAAATGCCTGAAACCACACCTTTTGTTCGCCCCGACGTGGCCTTGTTCCTGCAATTTTTGAATGCCGTTCCCGGTCCTAAATTTTGGGAGGTTTCCGCCGATGAAGCCCGCGCTATCACGTCCGCGATGCGCGATGTCGCCGATGCGCCAGTGGGTGAACTGGCCGTCATGCGCGATATAGACATTCCCGGTCCTGCAGGAACAATCCCCGCCCAGGTTTATGACAGCCGCCCCGACCGTGGCCCTGGCCCGGCCATGGTGTTTTACCATGGCGGCGGTTTTGTGATTGGCAGCCTATATACCTATGCGCCTTATTGCGCCGAAGTTGCGCGTTTGCTCGACCTACCCGTCATCTCCATCGATTATCGTCTATCGCCGGAATATCCCTTTCCCGCCCCTGCGGAAGATTGCGAAGCGGCAACGCGGTGGATCGCGTCTAGCCCAGCGGAATTGGGCCTTACGGTAACAGGCCTCATCACATCAGGCGATAGCGCGGGTGGCAACCTGACCATTGTGACCACCATGGCCCTGCGCGACAAACCTGCTGCTGTACCGGTGCTGGTGCAGTTTCCCATTTACCCCGTCGTCACACTTGACCCCGACTGGCCAAGCATGCGCAAATTTGCCAATGGTTATTTGCTGACTGAAGAAGCCATGACCTATTTCGGCGAAGGCCATGCAGCGGTGCCGGGAGACTATCGCTCGGAACCGCTAAACTTCCCACAAGAAGGCATGCCGCCCAGCCTGGTGACCACAGCCAGCCTTGACCCCTTGCGGGATCAGGGCCTCGCTTATGTCGAAAAGCTGAAACAAGCGGGTGTGCGCGTCCAACATATCAGCGCCGATGGCAATATCCACGGCCATATCAACATTCGCCAAGCCATTCCTTCGGTCCAAAATGATGTTGACGGCTATATCAAGGCTTTGAAAATCATGCTCGCTGAAGTAACGCTCGCCGCATGACCGCTATATTTGATGAACTCCCTTACCGCCCTTGCGCGGGCATCATGCTTGCAAATATGCAAGGCAAGATATTCGTAGGGCAACGCCTGGACAAGCCCGAAGACACTGACGCATGGCAAATGCCGCAGGGCGGCATTGACGACGGCGAAGACCCCGAAGCCGCCGCATTACGCGAATTATTCGAAGAGACGGGCGTTCGCGCTGATTTGGTGGATGTTCTGGCCCGTAGCAAGGATGAGCATTTTTACGACCTACCCGACGATATGATTGGCCGGATCTGGAAGGGCAAATATCGCGGTCAGCGGCAAATGTGGTTTTTGATGCGGTTCAAGGGTACAGATGGCGATATCAACATTGAAACCGAGCATCAGGAGTTTAGTAGTTGGCAATGGGTGGACGCCCCCCGTTTGCCGCAACTTATCGTGCCGTTTAAAAAGCGGTTGTACGAAAATATTCTCGCCGAATTTTCCGACCTGATTTAGGGCCACGACCCTATTTAGGCTCTGCTATTGCGCCTAATTTCGCTTTCAGGTCAACCGCGCTTGCCTGCGCCTGTTCTTTGCGAGACGCAGCGTCGATGGCGAGCGAAAGCCTGTCTACAGAACCGCAATCGGCACGGCACACATTGGTCAGACGGGCCATATTCTTGCGTGCCTGTTCCAGCGCGCCTTTTGCAATAAAGGCATCGGCTTGCTCCGCCAAAGCGATCTGGTCGTTGGGATCAATCTCAAGCGCTTCTGTATAAAATCCGATAGCCTTCCCGTTCAACCCTTGGCCCTTTACGGCGCGCGCCATGGCGACATAAGCGGCGCGGTTGCGCGGATCTACGGCAAGCGCGCTTTCATACCAACCGATGGCGCTATCGACTCGGCCAGCGCTGGCTTCTTCATCGCCAGTTTTCACCAAAGCGATTGAACGCGCATCAATATCTTTATCCGCCCGTCCGCTAATGCTGGCGCTCGACATAACAGCGAGCGTGAGTGACAGGGCAATGGCCGCGGGAGAAAAACGCATAATCAATATCCAAATATTTTTCACTCGCTTCGCTATCACAGCTTTTGAAGCCTCGCGAAGAAAAATCCGTCGCTAGTGTCATGTAAAGGCGTCAGCAGCACACCATCGCCATCGGCACGGCCCATGGAAACCCCGGTTTCCACCGCCCGCCAGCCATTATGCGATTTCAAAAACGCTGCCACTTGTCCCTTGCCCTCATTTTCGATGAGCGAGCATACAGCATAAACCAAATGCCCGCCGCGCGCGACCATTTCCGACCCAATGTCCAGCAGCTTGGCCTGTTCATCAACCACACGCTTCAACCGTGCAGAGTCCAAACGCCAGCGCGTTTCGGGATTCCGCCGCCACGTCCCACTGCCAGAGCAAGGCGCGTCGATCAGCACAAGGTCGCAGCCGCCCTTAAGGTCAGACAGCATATCCTTCTCTTTATTTGGGTTCAGCAATCGTGTTTCGACATTTGTCGCCCCTGCCCGTGCGGCACGCGGTTTTAGCTGGTCCAGACGATTCCGGTTGGTGTCGGTGGCAATTAAGCGTCCAGCGTTGCGCATCGCTGCAGCCAAGGCAAGCGTCTTGCCGCCTGCACCAGCGCACAGGTCAAGCACCGTGCCAAGCCCCTTGGCCTGACAGGCCTCGACGATGAGCTGGCTTCCCAAATCCTGAATTTCGACCTGCCCATTTTCAACCGCAGGGTGGCTGTCGATCGCCGTGCCGCCGGGTAAACGCAGCGCAAATTCGAGCGCTGGCAATTTTTCCGCCTCCGGCAGCAACGCGGCGACTTCGTCCCGACGGGCCTTTAACGCATTGACGCGCAGGTCCATCGGCGCGCGGTCCAGCAAGGATGCTTGCTCTGCTTCATCGACATGTTCAGAGAATAAAGGCTTTATCCATTTGGGCAAAGCGCCGCCCGTTGATCGCGCCTCCGCCGGGTCAATAACTGCCGGGCCATAATCGCTACCATCGAACAAAGCGGCCAATTCTGGGTCCACATCCGCCATCGCGGCGAAGGCCGAGCGCGCGGTTGCCGGTCGCTTGCCAAAGCGCCGGATAACACCCCATGCCAAATCGCGCACAGCGCGGCGGTCCTTTGACCCCGCATAGCGCCGCTCGGCAAAAAAGCGTTTGGCAATCTGGTCTGCGGACGCACCGCCATCGCGGGCCGCAAGGATGATCTGGTCCACCAGCTCAATCGCCGATTGTAGGCGCGCAGCGGGCCTCATGTCTTAACGCGTCGGGTAATTAGGTGCTTCGCGTGTAATGGTAACGTCATGAACATGGCTTTCCCGTAATCCGGCATTGGTGATGCGCACGAATTGCGCGCGTTCCTGAAGGTCAGCGATGGTGCGCGAACCTGTATAACCCATGGCAGCCTTGACGCCGCCGACAAGCTGATGAATGACATCACGTGCGGGCCCTTTAAAGGGCACTTGCCCCTCAATGCCTTCGGGAACCAGCTTAAGCTGGTCCTTGATATCTTGCTGAAAATAGCGGTCTGCGGATCCGCGCGCCATCGCCCCGACGCTGCCCATGCCGCGATAGCTTTTATAGGCGCGGCCTTGATATAGGAATGTCTCGCCCGGTGCCTCTTCGGTGCCCGCCAACAAAGATCCGACCATCACCGAAGACGCACCCGCCGCAAGCGCCTTGGCAACATCGCCCGATGTCCGCAAACCGCCATCGGCGATCACCGGTATCCCGGATTTTGCGGCTTCGGCTGCCGATTCCATGATTGCCGTCAATTGCGGCACGCCAACGCCCGCAACCACGCGGGTGGTACAGATTGACCCAGGGCCAATGCCAACCTTTATGCCATCTGCGCCCGCATCAATCAAAGCGCGGGTGGCAGCGGCGGTTGCGACATTGCCAGCAACAATTTGAACCTCTGGCGCCATGCGCTTGATTTCGGCAACCGCAGCGGCAACCATCGCGCTATGACCATGCGCGGTGTCAACGACGATCAGGTCACATTCCGCGTCAATTAACGCCTTTGTATAGGCCAAGCCCTTTTCACCCACGGTGGTCGCTGCGGCGACGCGCAACCGTCCGGCGCCATCCTTGGTGGCATTGGGGTAAAGAACGGCCTTCTCGATATCCTTGACCGTAATCAGCCCAATGCAATGATAGGCATCGTCGACAACCAACAATTTCTCAATCCGTCGCTGATGCAGCAAACGGCGGGCTTCTTCTTGAGTGACCGACGCCGACACCGTCGCCAAATTTTCGTGCGTCATCAGCTCGGACACAGGCTGCGCCGGATTTTCCGCAAAGCGAACATCGCGGTTGGTCAATATGCCCGCAAGCTTGCCGCTCGCTTCGACCACCGGAATGCCAGAAATGGCATTTGCCAACATCAACGCCTGCGCTTCCGCCAAAGTTGCATCTGGCGCAATGGTGATGGGATTGACGACCATGCCGCTTTCAAAACGCTTTACCTGACGCACCGCTGCGCATTGTTCTTCGATGCTGAGATTGCGGTGTAAAACACCAATGCCGCCCAACTGCGCCATGACGATGGCCATACGCGCCTCGGTCACCGTATCCATGGCTGATGACAAAACGGGAATATTCAATGCAATGCTTTTGGTCAGCCGCGTCCGCGTGTCCGCTTGGCTGGGCAAAATGTCGGACGCGCCGGGCTGCAACAGCACGTCGTCAAATGTCAGACCGAGGGGAATTTCTTTCATGGGGCCACCGCTTTAAGCTTTGATTCGTGGCGGCCCATGTAAACAGTAACCGGTTTATTCGCCAGCCTTCTTCGATTTATATTTTCGCGTGTCGGCAAAGTGGCGGCCAAGTGCAATATGCAGGTCGGTATCTTCGGCTGCACCGCCCAATTCCGTCCTGTCGGTCAACTGGTCATTGGGGCCATGATAGTCACTACCCAAAAATTTCTGCAACAGGTTTAAGTCGGCGAATGAACCGCCCACCATCAACGCAGGAACACCCTTTTGCGTCAGCGCCCATCCGTCCTGCCGTTGAAGGAAGGCATTAGCATCGGTTGAACCGTCAATCGCACGCCCGATCTTCTTTGCCACGGCTTCAACCTCGGCATCGAGCGGCGTTGTTCCCCGACCAATAATCGCCACCTTCGACCCGCGTGGAGCAATCGCGATGGTGTCGACATTTAACGACAATATGATCTGGTCCAAAGGCAGCACAGGTTTATCGGCAAAGGCATAGGCACCCAGCAAACCGCTCTCCTCTGCTGTCGTCGCCAGAAAATAGATATCGCGGTCATGCTTCTTCTTTGCCAAAGCTTCGGCAACTTCGTTCATCACCGCAATGCCGCTGGCGTTATCGACTGCGCCATTACAAATACGGTCGGGCGCGCCTTCGGGGCCACAAATGCCCAGATGGTCCCAATGCCCCATGAACAACAGCGCACCGCTGTTCTTTTTGCGCCCAGCGATCTTGCCGATGACGTTTGAACTGTTGAAACGATACAGATCGGTTTTCACGTCCAGATCGGCGTCAATGCCAAGCGCTTCGCCCACATAATCGGCCTGTTTGGCGTTGGCGCGCAACTTATCCCAATCCTGTCCAGCCGCTGTCACCAAACCGACCATGAACTCGCTGCTGATGGCGCCTTCCAATGGCGCGCGTTTCTCTCGGGTCTCAAGTGTGATTGGGCGCGATAAAAGCTGACGGCGCAATGTTGGCCAATTGCCTTGGCTATCGCCCACGAAAATGACCGCTTCTGCGCCCGCCGCAATCAAGGCCTCGCGGCGCGCACGCGGTGATTTCATATTGTCGGGCACATTGTCGGCACCAAATAGCACAACAGCCGCCTTACCCTTGACGTCAGCGGCCACCTTACCGTTCGATGTCACGCCTGCGCCTGTGAATATCAATGGCAGATTGCTGCGCGCATAGGTCGCTTGCTGACCGATCAAAACAATATCATCTGACACGATCCGCAATTTGCGGCCCTTTGCGGTAAACCCATAAGTAGAACTGCCCTGCCCGCGTTGAATAAGCGGCACTGGGTCAAACCAGCTACCATCAGATGCCGCAGGCTTTAGCCCCGCTTTAGCCCATGCTTCGGCAATATATTTTACCGTCTTGGCCTCACCCGCCGTGCCCGGCTTGCGCCCTTCAAATGCATCACTGGCTAATATCTCGATATGGCCGCGCAAATCCGCTTCGGTTACGCCTTTTGCAGATAATGGGCCGGAAGCCAGCGCGGCGACGCTTACAAGAAAGGCAAAACGGGCAAGGCGCATATGTATCGCTCCGGATCAGGATATCACGCCACCTATCGCATGTCGGAAACGTTCTATCGTCTATTTCGCTTGCTCTACATGCATCGATTCAATCATGCGACCCTTAATTCGTTGCGCACCCCCTCGGTTCGCCGCAATTTATTCTCCCGTTTCGGCAACCGCCGCTGGATCTGGGCCAAAGGCCAGATCAGCGATCATAATCCTATTGGGAAGGAGTAAGTTCAGGGCTAGCGTCGGTAACATTTAAATACACCTTCGCGGCGTCAAAATGACCTCAAACCAGGAAGGTGGATATAATGGGCCCTCACCCTAAGCCGTCGGTATTATTTGCGGTCTCTAACTTAACAATATAGGGGAAATAAATGGCTGATTGGCTCGACACAATATCAACGCACTGGTTCTGGCTTTCGCTTGGGCTCTTCTTAGTATTGGCAGAATGGGTTGCGCGGGGTCGCTTCCTAATATGGGTTGGCCTGGCGGCATTAATTGTGGGCGCAGCGGACTATTTCCTGCCCATCACCCTTGCCTATCAAGTCGCAATGTTCCTCATATTGTCCGTCTTGACCGTCTTTGCGGGCAAAAAATTTCAGCAGTAAATATGCTTTAAAACCAAAGATGCCCAATGCAACGACCGCGGCGGCGGCATTTAGGGCAGCAGAAGCGCGTCATCCTGAAATGACCGGACACCGGACCCTCTAACGGGTCCGGCCTATCTGGACAGGTTAACGAACCTGAGGTGCCGACTGCCTTACACCTTCATCAACATGGTCGGCAAATTGCGCGAAATTATCGATGAATTGCTGCGCCAGATTTTGCGCGGTCACGTCATATTCCGCGCTGTCGGACCATGCCGCACGTGGATCAAGGATGCCGCTATCGACGCCTTTTACCGCAACCGGGAATTCAAAGCCAAAATTGGGATCCTTGCGGAATTCGGCATTGTTCAAGCTGCCATCCAACGCCGCGTTCAACAGCGCGCGTGTGGCTTTGATCGGCATGCGGCTGATGCCGGGCATCGTTGCCTTGCCACCGGTCCAGCCGGTGTTGACCAACCAGCATTGGACATTGCCCTTGGCAATACGCTCTTTCAACAAATTGCCATAAACACTTGGGTGACGCGGCATGAATGGTGCGCCAAAGCAGGTGGAGAATGTCGCCTCCGGCTCCGTTACGCCAATTTCGGTCCCGGCAACGCGCGCCGTATAGCCCGAAAGGAAGTGATACATCGCCTGATCGGGGGTTAACCGCGCGATAGGAGGCAGCACGCCATAGGCATCAGCGGTCAGGAAGATAATCGTGTTGGGCACAGGGCCCATATTCTTTTCCGACGTGTTCGGGATGAATTCGATGGGGTAAGAACCACGGCTGTTTTCGGCGAGGCTATTGTCGTCGAAATCCAATTCGCGTGTTTCTGGATCAATCACCACATTTTCGAGCACGGTGCCAAAACGCTTGGTTGTGGCGAAAATTTCCGGCTCGGCTTCGGGCGACAGGCGAATCATTTTGGCGTAGCAACCACCTTCAAAGTTGAAAACGGCGGTGTCAGACCAGCCATGTTCATCATCGCCAATCAATGTTCGGCTGGCATCAGCCGACAAGGTGGTCTTTCCGGTGCCTGACAAGCCAAAAAACACGGCGGTATGACCATCCGCACCAATGTTGGCGGAACAATGCATGGGCATAACGCCCTTTACCGGCAGCAAATAATTGAGGATGCCGAACACCGACTTCTTCATTTCACCAGCATAAGCGGTGCCACCAATCAGGATCAGCTTTTCAGTGAAGTTTACCGCGACCACAGTTTCGCTGCGGCAGCCATGGCGCGCGGGATCAGCGCGGAAGCTTGGCAGGTCGATGATGGTGTATTCGGGTATGAAGCTTGCCAATTCCTGCGGCGACGGGCGCACCAGCAAGGTGCGAATAAACAGGTTATGCCACGCAAATTCGTTGATAACGCGCACATTGACGCGATGCTCAGGCTGGGACCCGCCGAACAGGTCAGCGACGTATAATTTGTCTTTACCGCCAAGCGCCGCAATAAAATCTTCCTTCAGCGCGGCGAAATGCGCGGGATCCATCGCGACATTGGTCTTGCCCCACCAGATGCTGTTTTCAGTTTCGGCATCACGAACAATATATTTATCCTTCGCCGAGCGGCCAGTATGCGTGCCAGTTTTGACAACAAGCGGGCCATCCTTGGCCAATATGCCTTCTGAATTGGCGAGCGCGGCTTCCACCAATGGCGCCGTGCCAAGATTACAAAACAGTGTGGCATCCGTGCCGAAACCCTGTTGCGAAAGTGAGATATTCAGTGGTGTCGACATTATATGCTCCGGCAAAAATTGCGAATCTAGTGCATACGTATGCACTTTTATGGCGCTGCCGTTATACGATGCGTCATAGAAGGTCAAATAGGGGCAACATCATTTAGGTGGTCCTGAACCTAAGTGGTCCTGACCCTAATGGACAAAGGTTATCCACGGCAGACTTTGCATAGAATGAGCAATAGATTGAACCCCCGACATTGCCACCCTATAGTTAGGGGATGAGCGCCAATATCGCCCTGGTTGATGATGATCGGAACATTCTGACCTCTGTATCGATTGCGATGCAGGCAGAAGGATTTGTGACGCGGATTTATGCGGACGGCGAAACCGCGTTAAAGGCATTGTTCGAAAATCCAGCAGACCTCGGTATTTTCGACATTAAAATGCCGCGTATGGACGGGCTCGAGCTGCTGCGGCGGCTGCGTGAAAAAAGCGATATGCCTGTCATCTTCTTGACGTCAAAGGATGAGGAGCTGGACGAGGCACTTGGCCTCGCCATGGGTGCTGACGATTATATAACCAAACCATTTTCGCAACGCCTGTTGATTGCACGCGTAAAAGCGATTTTGCGGCGCGCAAGCTACGACAAGGCCGCTGGCAATGGCGAGGCGGAGCCGGAACCAGAACCTATGGTGCGCGGCAAGCTGGAAATGGACCCAGCACGGCATCACGTCAAATGGGACGGCAGTTCGCTTACACTTACAGTGACAGAGTTCATGATCCTTGAGGCGCTGGCCAATCGACCCGGGGTCGTGCGTACCCGTGATCAGCTGATGGACGCGGCCTATCAGGACGATGTCTATGTGGATGACCGCACCATTGACAGCCATATCAAAAGGCTCCGGCGCAAATTCCGTGAAATTGACCCTGAATTCACTGCTATTGATACGCTTTATGGGGCCGGATATCGCTTCGCAGACAGCTGAGCCCGCTGATCTTCAGTTGGGATGGAGCCGGGGGTTATCGCTGACCGCCCGAATACTTGCCGTTAACCTCTTTGTAATTGCTCTGCTGGGTGCCGGTCTGTTCTTTCTCGACAGCTATCGCGTCCGGTTAATTGCAGAGCGTGAAAACGCAGCCCGTGTTCAGGCGAGCTTCTTGGTATCCAGCCTGCCATTTATCGCCACGGAAAAGCGGGACGATTATATCGCCAAATTCGGTCAATTAAACCTGTCGCGGATCCGTGTTTATGACCAAGATGGGACGAAAATATTAGATAGCTTTGCAGGCCGTGAACCCGTTTACGTCTTTCGCGACCCCGACCGCGAACCTTGGCCCAAAATTGCGGCACGCTGGATCGACGTCTTATTCGATTTCCTCGTCGGCGCGGCTAAGCTGGAACGCTATGTTGAGCCTGTGAAAGACACGCCTTCCGCTTGGCCAGAAATGCGCGCGGCAACGCCTTTAAAAGCCGCTTCGATGGTCCGTTTTGCACCCGACCTCACGCACATGATTAGCGCAGCCTCAACAGCGCGCGACCGCAGCTTTACGGTGCTTACCACCGCCAATGAACGCGATATCCGTTTGTTCGTCCGGGCAGAGCGCTTCAACGTCGGCATGTTTTTCCTATTTGCGCTGGCCATTGGCGTTATGCTTTCCGTATTTCTCGCCCGCACTATCGTGCGTCCTTTGCGCCATCTGGCCCGCGCAGCCGTAAAAGTTAGGCTTGGGCGCGCGCAAGAGGTTACCGTTCCTCGCCTGCCCTCGCGCCGCGACGAAATTGGCATGTTGGCTCGCGCGCTTTCGGATATGAGCATAGCGCTACGCCAACGGATAGATGCCACAGAAGCCTTTGCCGCCGATGTCGCGCATGAAATTAAAAATCCGCTGGCATCTTTGCGTTCCGCACTTGATGGCGCAGAGCGGATTGAAGACCCCAAGTTGCGCAAACAATTGATGGATGTTGCAAAGGCCGACGTTCAGCGCATGGATCGCTTAATCAGCGACATTTCGGACGCCAGCCGTGTGGATTCGCAACTGGCCAAAGCGAAGTTTGAACCCATCGACCTTGGCGACATGATCGAACAATTGCTTCAGGCACGCGAAGACCGAGGCAGCGACAAAGGCGTCAACATTGCCTTTGCGCGGCCACGCCGGAAAATCGCAACCGTGATGGGTGAAGATGTCCGCCTTGAACGTATGTTGACCAACTTGATCGACAATGCAGTGTCCTTCTCACCTCCCGGGGCAGTCGTCGAAATATCCGCGACGCTTGCTGATGAAAACGTCATCATCTGGATCAGCGATGAAGGCCCTGGAGTGCCCCCACAAGAGCGGGAGGCCATTTTCCGACGCTTCCACAGCGAACGGCCAGCGACCGAGAATTTTGGTCAGCATAGCGGGCTTGGCCTTGCCATTGCGCGAACAATTATCGAGGGGCATCATGGACGCATTGAGGTGCGTGACCGGGTCGATGGCAAAGGCGGAGCATGCTTCGAAATCACCCTACCCTGCGCGGCGGCGGCAACAGGCTAATGTCGGACATGGTACATGGAAGCGCCGTTGCAATTGATGGAAACGGGGTGCTATTGCTGGGACCGTCCGGCAGCGGAAAATCAGACCTAGCGCTTCGCCTGATTGACCGCGGCGCAAAGCTGATCTGCGACGATATAATACTCATCGAAAACAGATATGGCTTGCCGCAACTGACCATTGCGCCCAACATAGCTGGGAAAATAGAAGTGCGTGGTATCGGGATATGCCCAGTCGATTTCGTCCATTCCGCACCATTGCGCCTAATAGTGCAATTCGCGCAGGACGTGGAACGCATGCCGCCGGAACATCAGAGCGCAACCATAGCGCGATTTTCGGTGCCGATGTTCAAGCTGGATCCATTTCAGGCGAGCAGTGCATTAAAGGTGGAATGGGCGCTCCGGTCGGTCATTGACGCTGCATTGCAGCCGGTGGCAAACGCAGTTGTCGCGTCCAATGAAAGCGTAACAATATGACCCAGAACACAACATCCGAACCGCAGAAAATCCTGCTGATTACTGGTGTGTCCGGGGCCGGCAAGACAACCGCACTGAAAACACTGGAAGACCTGGGCTGGGAAACGGTCGACAATTTTCCGATTAAGCTGGCAGGCCAGCTGCTAAAAATTCCTGCGTCGGGCGGTGAAAATGGACCAGATATTCCGCTGGCGCTGGGCTTTGATAGTCGGACACGCGGTTTTGATGCCGAGGCGCTGATCCGACAAATCAGAAAACTGCAGGCGCAACCTAATCTCGAAATAATGACGCTGTTTTTGGATTGCGCGGGCGCCGAAATTGAACGTCGCTACGCAGAAACCCGCCGCCGCCACCCCATGGCCCAAGACCGACCCGCGCTCGACGGCATCGCCATTGACCGGACTGTGATGGAGCCATTGCGGCGATGGGCGGAGGCCGTGATTGATACAAGCAAGCTGTCGGCGCATGATTTGCAAGTCGTCATCCGCGAACGGTTCAGCAGCGATACGTCTCCGCACTCTAATATCACGGTATCCAGCTTTGGCTTTTCACGCGGCGTCCCGCACAATGCCGACCTGGTATTCGACTTGCGATTTTTGCGGAACCCGCATTGGGACAGCAATTTACGGCCCATGACAGGGTTGGATATGGCGGTTGCCGATTATGTTGCTGCCGATCCGAAATATGATGAAGCTATGCTGAAAATCCGTGACCTGCTGCGATTCCTGCTACCGCTCTACGATGCGCAGGGGAAAGCTTATATCAACATCGCCTTTGGGTGCACGGGTGGGCGTCATCGGTCTGTGCATGTTGCGGAAACTTTTGGCACTTGGCTGCGTGAAGATGGCTTTGCCTTAACGGTTGCACATCGCGATCTGACATCAAGACCAATTGACGCGCTGGAAGAGCCTGCTAACGGCGCAGACAGATTAACGTCGCGACAAGGCAGCTATATCACATGATCGGTTTGATTTTAGTCACGCATGGCAAACTGGCGAACGAGTTTCTTGTTGCGCTTGAACATGTTGTCGGGCCACAAAAGGACGTTGCGACTATCTGCATCGGCCCGCATGATGATATGGAAGCGCGCCGCAATGACATCGCGGCTGCCATCAAAAAGGTGGATAGCGGCAAAGGCGTTATCATCTTATCCGATCTGTTCGGTGGAACGCCGTCAAATCTGTCCATTTCCTTACTCGATAGCGGACGTGTTGAGGTAATCGCAGGCGTCAACCTACCCATGCTCATTCGGCTTGATAGCGCGCGCAAAAATCTAGACGTAAAAGAGGCGGTCGCCGCCGCGCGTGAAGCTGGACGCAAATATATCAGCGTTGCTTCTGAAGTGCTTGAAGCTTCACGATGACGCGGATTAGCCGCACCGTCACTATAGTTAACCTAAAGGGCCTGCACGCCCGCGCCAGCGCCAAATTTGTAACGTTCGTGTCCCGCTTACCCGAAGGGATCAAGGTTGAAGTCGAGAAAGATGGGCAGTCCGTGGCTGGCACGTCCATCATGGGGCTCATGATGTTGGGCGCGGCCAAGGGTAGCGAAATTATCATTCATGTCGACGGTGAACAGGCCGAACTCGCGATTGAAAAGCTGGTCGGGTTGGTTGTCGACGGTTTTGGCGAAGATTGATGCGCCGTGAAATCACCGGATTCTCCAATCCGCTGTTAAAGGAAATACGCGGGCTTCGTGAAAAGAAGCTCCGCAAACGTGCTGGGCTGTTCCTTGCCGAAGGGCTGCGCATTATGACCGAGGCGCGGGAGGCGGGATTTCTTCCCGAAATGCTGTTTCGCGTTAAAGATCGGCCAGTGCATGAACTTGAGGTTGCATTGGAAGCCGAAGTGCTCGGCAACGGCGGCGATGTTATCGAAACCAGCGCCGAAATCATGGCAAAACTGTCAGGCAAGGATAACGCTCAGGTCGTGGTTGGCGTCTATCGGGACCATGGAACTGCTTTGGCAGATGTGGACCGCACGGCAGCACCGATCTGGCTTGTAGCGCAATCCATGCGTGATCCGGGTAATCTTGGCACGATGTTGCGTACGGGCGATGCGGTGGGGGCTGGCGGACTGATCCTGATTGATGATTGCACGGATCCATTTTCTGTTGAGTCCGTCCGCGCGAGCATGGGCGCCATTTTCACGCAAAAGGTCGTGCAATGCCGGTGGGAAGAATTCACGGCATGGCTGCGTGCGGGCGCAGGCCAATTGGTCGGCACCAGCCTGCAAACCGACACTGACTATCAAGCCGCCCGCTACAGCGCGCCATGCTTCATCCTAACGGGCAATGAGGCGCAGGGCTTGCCCGATGATTATGAAGCCGAATGCGACCTACGCGTCAAAATGCCGATGCGTGGCAAGGCGGACAGCTTAAACGCGGCTGTCGCGACCGCCGTTATGGCTTATGAGGTCCTAAACCAGTTTCGGCATTCCGAAGCCGGCTAAGCCTCACGCATTAGCGTCGCGCTGATCCTCAATCGGTGGCGACGTTTCCCCTTCGCCATAACGGGGCAAAGCCTCGACCATAGGGATGTCTTCCAACTCACGCTTGCCGGTTTCGATGTTCAGATCGGCAAATTTTCGGCCCGTTGAAATGACATTGCGTTCGAAGCTACCGACGAATTTATTGTAGTTATTCACCGCCGACGACAGCCCGCTGCCGACTGATTTCAAATGCTGCGCGGCAACCGCAATACGGTCGTACATTTCCTTACCAAGCGCCCCGATTTGCTTGGCCTCGCGCGCTAACCCTTCTTGCCGCCAGACGCTGGCAACCGTGCGGGCGATTGCGACCAAGTTTGTCGGCGTTGCCAACAACACTTTTTTGTCAAAGGCAAAGTCCCACAATTGGGGCTCATGCTCCAATGCAGCCGCCAGAAAATGTTCGCCAGGAACAAACATGATGACATAATCGGGCGCTTCGGAAAATTGATCCCAATAAGCTTTGCGCGACAGCCCATCGATATGGTTCTTCATTGATTGCGTATGGCGCGCCATGGCAACTGCACGCACATCATCGTCCACCGAATCAAATGCGTCCTGATAGTCATTCAACGACACTTTCGCGTCGATCACCAACGTCCTGCCGCCGGGGACATGGATGACCGCGTCGGGCCGCAGTCGTAAACCATCGCCAACATCGATGCTGGTTTCCAAATCAAAATCGACATGTTCAGACAGGCCGCAGCTTTCGAGTACATTTTTCAACTGCTGCTCACCCCAGCGACCGCGCGCCTTGGGCGCATTGCGCAAGGAGTTCATCAGCCCCGAAGCAACGCTCGACACACGTTCCTGCCCCAAGCGCATTTCGCCGATTAACCCCTTCAGGTCGCCATAAGCTTCGGTCCGATCCTTCTCGATTTTGCCGACCTGCTCTTCATAGGCCTTCAGCTTTTCGCCTACAGGGCCAAGCAATTGCTTTAGCCTTTCCTCATTCTTCTCGCCGGCCTGATGGAAACGTTCATCGGCGCGCTGCAGGAACGCCGCCTGCGCCTCGCCCAATAATTTCTGCCCAATCTCGCCAAATTGTGCGGACAGGTTTTCCTTCGCATCGCCCAACGCCGCGATTTGTTCTTCAAAGCTCCGCTCGCGTTCTTCCAGGCTAGTTTCAAGCCGTGCCAAGCGATCCTTTGCGCTGTCCCGTTCGACCACCACCTGATCCAACATCGCCCGCAACTGCGCGGTCGTTTCATGCCCTGCTTTGCCAGCGCGGCTGCCGGCAAACCAGCCCAGCAGCAGCCCGCCCAGCAAGGCAAAAATCACCACGGCAATGACAATCAACGGCTCCAACGGCCATCTCCCAAATTAGAACGAAAATAGAACATAGCCCGTGCAGGGCGGAGGTCAAGTGGCTTCGGCAGAGTTCCGGCTCGACTTCTTAACCCGGGCGTAGCTCATCATGCTCAGCGGCAGCAGGGCAACGTAAATGACGCCGACACCGATGAGCGCAACCCATGGTGCCGCAACCAAGGTTGCGGTAAACAGGCCCACGCCTGCCAACGCCATAAAGCGCAGGCTGCGCCGCACCTTGATTGAAGACCAGCTGTAAGTCGCAACATTGGAAATCATTAACAGCGCGCACAGCAACAGCCATGGCGCAAGAAAGCGATAATCGCGCACCCAATCTGCGCCAGTTTCAAACCAGACCATCATTGGCAGTAAAGCCAGCGCTGCGCCCGGTGGCGATGGAACACCTGTATTAAATCCAGCGGACTTGTGCGGCTGGTTCTCGGTATCAATTTGTGCGTTAAACCTGGCCAGACGCAATGCTGCACACAGCACAAAGAATACCGATATGGTCCAGCCAAAACGCGGCATATCCTGCATGACCCAAATATATATAATCAAAGCAGGCGTGGCGCCGAAAGCAATCACATCCGAAAGCGAATCGAGTTCAGCCCCGAAACGGCTTTCCCCCTTTAACATCCGCGCGATACGGCCATCCATGGCGTCGAGCACGCCAGCAATCACGATTGCGGCAACGGCATTTTCCCAGCGGCCCTGCATGGCAAACCATGCACCCGACAATCCCGTACACAGCGCAAGCGCGGTGACCGCGTTCGGCGCAAGTGCGCGCAAGGATATGCCAGGACGGGAAGGATGCGCGTCCATCAATGCGCGACGGCGATCAGGTCTTGATCAACGCCGATTTCGGCGAGAACCGTTTCCCCGGCAACGCAACGCTGGCCCTTGATGACCCGCGACGCCGTCCCATGCGGCAAATACACATCAACGCGGCTGCCAAAGCGGATCAAGCCGACCCGCTGCCCATTGGCGACGCTGTCACCTTCTTTCACAAAAGCGACGATGCGGCGGGCGACCAAGCCAGCGATTTGCGTAAAGCCAATGCGCACGCCATCGCTGCGTTCCACGAGAAAATGTTGGCGTTCATTTTCTTCACTGGCCTTATCAAGGTCGGCGTTGAGGAATTTGCCCGCGATATACACAACGCGCTTAATAGTGCCGCGAATGGGTGTCCGGTTGATGTGCACGTCAAACACGCTCATAAAAATCGAAACGCGCGTCATGGGCTGGTCACCCAAACCATCCGGTCCGCGCAATTCCAGTGGCGGGAGGACTTGTTCGATCAACGTGACAAGCCCATCGGCGGGTGCCACGATAAACCGCTCGTCGATTGGCGTCGTACGCGCAGGATCGCGAAAGAAGGCCAGTGTCCACACGGTGACGGCTGCCATAGGCCAAGCCAGCGTTTCCCATGCCATGAAGGCAAAAAACAGGGTTATACCTGCGGCGATAAGGCCGAACTTGCGGCCCTCAGGATGGATCGGCGGAAACGACCATTTCGCAACCCCGGCACCCCGGTTTGTCAATTCTTGTCTGCTCATGAGCCTTAGCTAGGGGATGCGCCGCCATCTTACAACCTAAGATGCCATTTCAGCCCTTTTCAGACAATTTGGGGGATGCAGTTGAACATATGACAAACTTTGCTATGGCACCGCTCAACATCCCATCTCCCTAATGGAAAGTGCTTTCTACCATGGCAAAAATTAAGGTCAAAAACCCAGTCGTCGAGCTTGATGGCGACGAAATGACACGGATCATCTGGGAATGGATCCGTGAGCGACTCATTTTGCCATATCTCGATGTTGATCTAAAATATTACGACCTTGGCATGGAATATCGCGACAAGACCAATGATAAGGTCACCGTCGATTCTGCCAACGCCATCCGCGAATTCGGTGTCGGCGTAAAGTGCGCCACAATTACGCCAGATGAAGCGCGCGTCGAAGAATTCGGCCTGCAGAAAATGTGGAAGTCGCCTAATGGCACCATCCGTAACATTTTGGGCGGCGTAGTTTTCCGCGAACCAATCGTCATCGACAACGTACCACGCTTGATCCCGGGCTGGACGGACCCCATCGTCATTGGGCGTCATGCTTTCGGTGACCAATATCGCGCTACGGATTTCCTAGTTCCCGGACCCGGAACGCTGCGTCTCGTATGGGATGGCGATGATGGGCAGAAAATTGACGAAGAGGTTTTCCGTTACCCTTCGCCCGGCGTGGCGCTCGCGATGTACAATCTCGACGATTCTATCCGCGACTTTGCCCGTGCGTCGTTGAACTATGGCGTAACGCGCGAATGGCCCGTATATCTGTCGACTAAGAACACCATCCTCAAATATTATGACGGCCGCTTCAAGGATCTATTCCAAGAAGTGTACGAAGCCGAATTCGCGGCAAAGTTCAAGGAACTGGGCATTGTCTATGAGCACCGTTTGATCGACGACATGGTCGCATCGGCGCTGAAATGGTCGGGTAAGTTCATTTGGGCATGTAAGAATTATGACGGCGACGTGCAGTCTGATCAGGTTGCGCAGGGTTTTGGCTCGCTTGGCCTGATGACTTCCATTCTGATGACACCAGATGGCAAGACCGTTGAAGCCGAAGCCGCGCACGGCACGGTTACGCGCCACTATCGCCAGCATCAGCAAGGTAAGGCAACCTCAACCAACCCGATTGCGTCCATTTTCGCATGGACGGGCGGCCTTAAATTCCGTGGGAAGTTTGACGAAACGCCCGAAGTCACGCGCTTTGCCGAAACGCTGGAAGAAGTGTGCATTCAAACCGTTGAAGACGGCCATATGACCAAGGATCTCGCGATCCTTATCGGCCCAGATCAGGCTTGGATGACCACAGAACAGTTTTTTGAGCAAGTTCGTGCCAATCTCGAAATCAAAATGGGCAGCTGGATGTAAATCCAGAGCATTTGAATAAATAAGAGCGCGGGGGGCAACTCCCGCGCTTTTTTATTGCCCCCCCCTTTCATTCTCATGCCACCTGTGCGTAAATGCAGGTCATGGCAGGTGAACTACAAACCGAAGGCATTAGCGATCTGCTCGTCATTTTGGGTGCAGCGGGCATAGTGATCCCCGCTTTTGCCCGACTTCGCATCACACCCATCATTGGTTTTATATTGGTCGGGATAATGGTTGGCCCCATGGGACTTGGATCCTTGGTGCCAATTTACCCAATGCTCGAATGGGTGACCATCACCAATCCAGAGGCTATTCACCCCATAGGCGAATATGGCATTATATTATTGCTGTTCTCCATTGGTCTTGAGCTATCCTTCCGCAGATTATGGAAGATGCGACGCTTGGTATTCGGCGTCGGTGCGGCACAGTTATTCGGCGCTGGCCTGATTATCGCGGCTGGTTTGTATGCCTTCGGATATGGCGCGACCGCGGCCATCGGCATTGGCGTTGCATTAGCGCTCTCATCGACGGCTTTGGTAATCCCAATATCCGGCACGCATTCCGCCGTTGGTAAGTCCGCGCTGGCCATGTTGCTGTTCGAAGATTTGGCCATTGTGCCGATTATATTCGTTTTGGGTGCGTTGGCGCCTCAAGCCGGTGCAGATTCATGGTCAGGTCTTTTCACCGTATTGTGGCAAGGAAGCCTTGTCATCATCGCCATGCTTGTGCTCGGCCGATTTTTCCTGCCCCGCTTATTCGGACAAGCCGCACGCACAAAAAGCCCTGAATTATTTGTATCGGTCAGCTTGCTCGTCGTCATTGTTGCAAGTCTGGCGACGGGCGCGGTTGGCCTTTCGCCCATCGTGGGTGCAATGATCGCTGGTCTCTTAATCGCCGAGACCGATTATCATGCAGAAGTTGAGGTTATGACTGCACCCTTCAAAGGGCTGGCACTTGGTGTCTTTCTCATCAGCATTGGCATGCAGGTCGATTTGCGTTTCGTCGCCGCCAATTGGGCCGCCTTGGTTGGCGCCGTGGCGGCGGTGGTGCTTGTTAAAGCCGCTGTGACGGCAAGTTTGTTGAAGTTGAACGGGGCTCGCACGGGCACCGCAGCCGAAACAGGCGTCCTTATGGGAAGCCCGTCCGAAACAACCCTCATCGTCTTAGGCGTCGCGGGCGCAGCGCAGATCATCGACGCTGCCACCGTTAATTTCTGGCAAGTGGCCACCGCAGTGGGCCTTACGATCACGCCGATATTGGCGCGCATCGGTCATGATATGGCCCGCCGTCTAGAATTGCGCGAGAGCGATGAGGAGGCCTATGAACAAGACCCCACGCAGGATCCACGAACGGTCGTGATCGGCTTTGGCCGTGTTGGAAAGCTGGTGGCCGACATGCTGACCATGCATGGCCAGCCTTATGTTGCCGTGGAATCCGATGTCGACGCCGTAACTGCCGCGCGGCGTGCGGGGTATAAGGTTGTATATGGCGACATATCACGGCCCGAAACGCTGGATAAATTGAGCTTGGGCCATGCCAAGGCATTGATTCTGACCATGGACCAACCGGTATTGGCCGAACATATCGTCAAGCGCGTTCGTAAATGGTTGCCCGATATCACGATTGTCGCGCGCGCCCGTGATCCGGATCATGCCGCGCGACTTTATCAAGCGGGCGTCACTGACGCCGTGCCCGAAACGCTGGAAAGCTCGCTTCAGCTATCAGAAGCAGTGCTTGTCGATCTGGGTGTTGCCATGGGCCCGGTGATCGCGTCGATTCACGAAAAGCGCGACGAGTTCCGCCGACAGATAAAGGAAGCTGGAGGCCTTGAGGAGGCCCCCAAACTCAAACTTACCTCTTAACCAGCAATTTTTGCCTTAATCGCATCCAGCGCGGCTTGGGCCAACTCGGCGCCTGCAGGACCGCCGCCTTGCGCCATGTCAGGGCGTCCGCCGCCGCCTTGCGCGCCCATGGCCTCCGTCGCCGCACGCACAAGGTCAGGCGCAGTTATGGTGCCATGCAAGGCAGGCGAGACGGCAACCACAACCGTGTTGCTGTTTTCATTGGCGGCGATGATGGCCACGATGCCCGTGCCAATGGCCTTCATCTGGTCATCGGCAAGGCCGCGCAGCATTTTTGGTTCAATGCCCGCGATAACTTGCCCCATGAAGGTGATGTCACCGATATGTTCGGCCTCTGCCTTTGGACCACCGCCACCGGACAAAGCGAGCGCGGTCTTGGCTTCGGACAGTTCCTTCTCCAACCGCTTGCGATCGCTCATGAGCGTTTCGATACGCACACCCACTTCGTCCGGCGCAGTCTTCAACATTGCGGCTACATTCTTCAGCTGAGTCTCGCGGCCAACAAGCCATAAGCGCGCAGCTTCGCCCGTCAGCGCCTCAATACGGCGAATGCCGCTTGCCACTGCGCCTTCGGAGATGATCGTGAACAAAGCGATGTCGCCCAATGCATTGACATGGGTGCCGCCGCACAGTTCCAACGAATAATGCGTGTTCTCGCTCCTGCCCATGGTCAGCACGCGGACTTCTTCGCCATATTTCTCGCCGAACAAGGCCAAAGCGCCCGCGGCGACGGCGTCATCGGGGGTCATCAACCGCGTAGTCACCGCGTCATTGCCGCGGATTTGCGCGTTTACATCGGCCTCGATCATCGCAATTTCTTGCAGCGTCACTGCCTGGTTATGCGAAAAATCGAACCGCAGGCGATCTGGTGCGACCATACTGCCCTTTTGCGTCACATGCTCACCTAAACGGTGGCGCAATGACGCATGCAGCAAGTGCGTAGCGCTATGGTTGGCGCGCAACGCGTCACGACGCTGGGTATCGATTTTCAGCGTGACGAAATCGCCGACTTTAATCTCGCCTGCGCCAATCGTGACCTGATGCGCGTGCAAACGGCCCAAGGGCTTTGCCGTGTCGGTCACTTCGCCGCGCATATTGCCGCCAGAAATTACGCCCGCGTCACCCATCTGTCCGCCGCTCTCGCCATAAAATGGCGTTTGGTTGGTGATGACCGTAACCGTGTCATTGGCGACCGCCGATTGCACCTCAACGCCGTCATTGACGAGTGCAACAACTTGCCCCTCGCCTTCGTTCGCGGCGTAGCCTGTAAACTCGGTGCTGCCGACGCGTTCGGCGATATCGAACCAGACATCGTCCGAAGCCTTCGCACCCGACCCCTTCCATGCGGCCCGCGCCATCGCTTTTTGACTGTTCATCGCGGTTTCAAAACCCGCCTGATCAATGCCGAAGCCTTGCGCACGCAAAGCGTCCTCGGTCAGATCATAGGGAAAGCCATAAGTGTCATATAGCTTGAACGCGGTGTCGCCCGCCAGAATATCGCCCGGCGTCATGCCAGCGGTCGCTTCGTCGAGCAGCTTAATGCCCTTATCAAGCGTCCGGCGGAACTGCGTTTCCTCTTGCTTCAACGTCGCCTCAATCATGGGCTGCGCGCGCAATAGTTCCGGATAGGCCGCACCCATTTCGGCAGCAAGGCTTCCGACCAGACGGTGCATCAGCGGTTCTTTCGCGCCAAGAATATGCGCATGGCGCATGGCGCGGCGCATGATCCGCCGCAAGACATAGCCGCGACCTTCATTCGACGGCATCACGCCATCGGCGAGCAGAAAGCTGGTCGAACGCAGATGGTCCGCGATGACGCGATGGCTGGCCTTTTGTTCGCCAACTGCCTTTGTGCCGGTGAGTTCCTCAGACGCGTTAATCAACGCCTTGAACGTATCGGTGTCGTAATTATCCGTTACGCCCTGCATAACCGCAGAAATGCGCTCTAGCCCCATGCCCGTATCAATAGACGGCTTGGGCAATGGCACGTCGGTGCCGTCGTCCTGCCGTTCAAACTGCATGAACACAAGGTTCCAGATTTCAACAAAACGGTCGCCATCTTCATCAGGGCTTCCCGGAGGGCCGCCGAAAATATGGTCGCCATGGTCGTAGAATATTTCACTGCATGGTCCGCAGGGTCCAGTGTCGCCCATTGACCAAAAATTGTCCGTCGTGGCGATACGGATGATCCGTTCTTCAGGCAGGCCGGCAATCTTGCGCCAAAGGTCGAACGCCTCATCATCGGTGTGATAGACGGTGGCTGTCAACCGCGCGGGGTCAAGCCCCCATTCCTTAGTCAACAATGTCCATGCATGGGTAATCGCCTGCTCTTTGAAATAATCGCCGAACGAAAAATTACCGAGCATTTCAAAAAACGTGTGGTGCCGCGCCGTATAGCCCACATTATCGAGGTCGTTATGCTTGCCCCCTGCCCGCACGCATTTCTGGCTTGAGGCAGCACGCGGCGTTTCGCGACTTTCCAGGCCCGTGAACACATTCTTGAACGGCACCATCCCAGCATTGACGAACATCAATGTCGGATCATTATAGGGCACGAGCGGTGCAGACTGCACTATGTCATGATTGGCACCACCGAAATAATCGAGGAAGCCGCGGCGAATGTCATTGGTCGAGGTCATAATGACTGCGACTTAGGGAACGACTCGCCGCGCTGCAAGCCGGATATGCAGTTTGCGGTCGCCATCATGCATAGGCGTAAGGTCCGCCCTTTTGCAGAGCGGCCTGATACGCTGGACGGGCATGGATTTTTTCAACGAAAGCAATGAGGTTTGGAAGGTTCGAAGCGCGACCCATTTTAACCGCAGCTTCAGCCGGAAAACTCAACATAATGTCAGCGCCCGTAAGGCTATCGCCAACAAACCAACCCGTCGCTTTCAAACTGTCATCCATCAACGCAAAATGGCTTTCAAGCTGCTGATTGATACGCGGATGCAAGGGCGCAGCAGCATCGCCCAGACGGGCCGTATACAGGTTCAGCAAGATGGGCGTCATCGCCGAGCCTTCGGCAAAATGCATGAATTCCAGATAGCGGATATGTGCATCAGTGCCGCGTGCAGGAACAAGATGTGCGCCATTATGCCGTTCGCACAGATATTCGACAATCGCGCCAGATTCGGAAATGATTTTGCCGTCATCTTCAATCAACGGCGACTTGCCCAAAGGGTGCACGTTCAAAAGCGCTTCGGGCGCAAGATTGGTCACAGCATCACGCGCATGATGGCGAATTTCATAAGGGAGGTTGAGCTCTTCGAGCAACCACAAGATACGTTGCGAACGCGAATTGTTGAGATGGTGTACGATGATGGTCATGGCTGCTTCCTTATGGATAGTCGTAATTTTGATGCATTTGTGCGGCGATTTCGCGCACCAGCTTGGCGGCCACGATGGCGGTAATGTCGTTTACGTCCCGCGCGGGGTTAAGTTCAACAATATCTGCGCCGACAATCTGCCCGCGTTGCTTAGCGATAATGGACAGGACTTCGCGGATCGTTAAGCCGCCGGGCTCTGGATGTGCCACACCGGGCGCTTCGGAAGGATCAATGCCGTCAAGGTCGATGCTGATATACAAGGGGCCGTCAAGAATGGGCACCATCGCGACTTCGAAATTGAGTATCGGCAGAATGTCCACATTATACCGATCCGCCTGTTCGCGGCAGTGCCTATTCAACGTGCGAATGCCGACCTGCACAATATGTTTTGCATGACCCGCTTCTAATATGCGCGCAAAGGGCGAGGCATGGCTGCGCGGATTGCCTTCGAAATCAGCATATATATCCGGATGCGCATCAATATGCAGAATGTTGAGCGGTCCATAACGCGCCGCCAGCGCCGCAACGATGGGGTATGTCACCGCATGATCACCGCCCAGCAACAACGGGATAGCATCTGCGTTCACGGTTTCGGTCACCGCCTGGAGAATCAAGGCGTCATCGGCGGCGCAGTCAACGTCCGATAGGGGCAAATCACCGAGGTCCGTGAGCATGACGTCAGTGCCAATTTCAAGGCCTGATTGCGCGGACAAATTGCCACGGTCACTCCATAAGGCTGCGCGTATCGCAGGCGGTGCCAATGCGGCACCGCGCTCAAACGAGCTGTTTTGATCAGTCGGCAAACCGATAAGATGAATGACGGGCTTCATACCGACCGTTGTGCCCCAGCCATTGTGCCTGTCAAGAACTTAGCGCCCGTGCGCCCGCCGATGCGGCACGTAAAGCAAAGCATCTGCCGACCATCATATAAATGACCCGCCCCGGGGTGGACCAGGGCGGGCCGAAAGCAGCAGTCTCAGGCAAGACTGCGCTTGTCCGTAAAATCTTAAATGTCGTCGTCCGCGTCTGGCCCTGTCATCAGGACTTCAGAGACCTCCTCTGTTTTGCCGCGAATGGCTGCTTCCAACCGCGCTGCAACCTCAGGATTTTCGGTCAGATAGTTTTTCGAATTCTCACGACCTTGGCCAATACGGATCGAGTCATAGCTAAACCAACTACCCGATTTTTCGACCAATCCCGCCTTCACACCCAGATCGAGCAGCTCACCCGTTTTGGAAATGCCTTCGCCATACATGATGTCAAATTCGACCTGCTTGAATGGCGGCGCAACCTTGTTCTTCACAACCTTCACGCGGGTCGTGTTGCCAACAATATCTTCGCCTGCCTTGATCTGGCCCGTGCGGCGGATGTCCAAACGCACCGATGCATAGAATTTCAAGGCATTGCCGCCCGTTGTCGTTTCTGGCGAACCATACATCACCCCGATCTTCATACGAATCTGGTTGATGAAGATGACCATGCAGTTCGACCGGCTGATTGAACCGGTAATCTTGCGCAGCGCCTGGCTCATCAAGCGCGCCTGCAAACCCACATGGCTGTCGCCCATTTCGCCTTCGATTTCTGCGCGCGGAACAAGTGCCGCGACCGAGTCGATGACGATGATGTCCACTGCGTTTGAACGCACCAAAGTGTCAGCAATCTCGAGCGCTTGTTCACCGGTATCCGGCTGCGACACGATCAAATTATCTACGTCTACGCCAAGCTTCTTGGCATAGCCGGGATCAAGCGCATGCTCTGCGTCGATAAAGGCCGCTGTACCGCCTGCCTTTTGCGCCTCTGCAATTACGTGCAGGGTCAATGTCGTCTTACCCGAACTTTCAGGGCCGTAAATTTCAATCACGCGTCCCTTGGGCAATCCACCAATGCCAAGCGCGATATCCAACCCAAGCGAACCCGTCGATACAGCATCAATGCTAATCGCTTCACGACTGCCAAGCTTCATCGCGGAACCCTTGCCGAATGCGCGATCAATCTGCGCCAAAGCTGCTTCTAGGGCCTTTTCACGTTCCGAATTTTTCATACCGTTTGCCTGATTCCCATCAATTATTTTAAGACTTGCTGCCATTTTTCCACTCCTTAGCGTCATGCCTGTTCCGAAGGACTTCCCCGGAACGCAACCTATGTACGCCTTCTGTTCCAAAAGAACAAGAGTGGAACAAATAAATTTACATGTTGTTTTTCAGTACCTAACCTAATTGCCCTGCGCAAGCGCGTCGTGCACCGCCTCGGCAATTTGCTGGACGGAAAACGGCTTAGCCAAGAAAGCGACATTGTCGAGGCTGATCGTTTCGCGCAATTGCTCCTCGGCATAGCCAGATATGAATAGCAGCCGGATATCGCCATAATTTTCGCGCAATCGCCGTGCCATGGATGGCCCATCCAAATTGGGCATGACGACATCGGATACGACCAAATCGTAACGCTTCCCATCGGCGAAGAGTTCAAGCGCTTGTTCTCCGTCGTTCGCGGTTTCCACCACATAGCCTTGCCGGACCAGAGCCCGTTCAGCCACGGCACGCACCATGTCTTCGTCCTCAACGATTAAAATCCGGCCACTGCCCCATAAGTCCTTTGGCTTGTACGAGTCGCGCTTGGTGACTTCGGGCGCGGGAATTTCGCCCCGGTGGAGCGGTAAGAAGATGTCAAACCGCGTGCCATTTCCCAGCTGGGATTCGGCAAAAATAAATCCGCCAGATTGTTTGACGATGCCATATACCGTCGACAGGCCAAGCCCTGTACCTTTGCCCATTTCTTTGGTTGTGAAAAACGGTTCGAATATCTTCGACAGATTTTCTCTCGGGATACCAACGCCGCTATCTTCGACAGAAAGTTGAACATAATCACCGATTGGCAAAAACTCTATGCCCATTGCGGCAACTTCACTTTGGCTAACGGCCGCAGTGCGGATGTGTACGACGCCCCCTTTGGGCATTGCGTCACGCGCGTTCACGCCCAAGTTGATGATAACTTGTTCGAGCTGCCCCGGGTCAGCCCGCACAGCGCCAACGCCGCGCCCATGATGCACCTCAAGCCGCACGGTTTCGCCCAAAAGGCGCTTCAACAGGCTGGAAACATCGGCAACGACATTGGCCAGTTGCAGGATTTGCGGCCGTAAGGTCTGTTGACGCGAAAAGGCGAGGAGTTGGCGCGTCAGGCTGGCCGCGCGGTTGGAGTTATTCTTGATCTGCTGGATATCGTCATAATCGCTGTCACCCGGCTGATGTCGCAACAGCATAAGGTCGCAATAGCCAATGATCGCAGTCAGGATATTGTTGAAATCATGCGCGACGCCGCCTGCAAGCTGACCAATGGATTCCATCTTGGTCTGCTGCGCAACTTGGCGTTTCAATGTAATCTCTTCGCTATTGTCCTTCAGCCCAAGTAGCACCGCAGCCTCACCAAGTCCGCGCACGCCTGCGATCGACAAAGCGATTACCTCATCGGGTCGCTCCTTTAGCCGAATGGCGATATCGCCCGAAGTTACTGCCCCGCTGCCATATCGCCGAATACTATCAAGGACCGCGCCCTTATCCTCACTGATGACAAGATCGCCCGGATAAGGTGGCAATTTACCTGCTTGCAGATCTAGCACTCTCGCGAAGGCATCATTGGCAAACAGGAACCGTCCGTCGCGATCAACCAACGCAAGCCCAAGTGGAAGCGTCGACAGCAATTGTTCCACATGCGCCAATGCCAAGCCACGATCAACTTTCGCACCTTCTTCATCGACTGCGAGTAAAAGCGCGGTGCTTTCCGCATTTTCTTCGTTCAAAGGCACGTGCAGCAACCGGATCGGCAAGCCCCGACGCCCCTCATGTTCAAAATACACGCTGCCTTTTTCATCCATCCGGACAAAATCGGCAAAGAGCTGACCAAGAATAGGCTCTGGATCCGTACCCGTCGCGCGCAATGCAAAGGCGGGATTGGCCGCACGCACTCGGCCATCGGCGCTCACGGCGACCGCCATTACGCCGCTGCTGGACATCGCTCTACCAATACGCCCAGTGATCATCTCAATCGCGCGGTGTTCAATGGCGATCTCCTCTAATGCCGCCAAATGCCACAACAGATATTCGTCGGCCATGCCTGCCCGAGCCACCTTAACGCTGTAGCTTCGGTTCTGTTTTACGATCGTTATGCTATCTGTGCTTCCGTCGCGCCATGCCGCACGACCTGCGGCCACAAGTAACGCGCGGTTGGCGTCATCGACGCCAAGATCTGGTGGCGCTTTCAAACCGGGAAAGGCAATTGTGTAATGGTCATTGGCGCAGACCAAACGACCAGCCCGGTCGCTGACCGCGATGGCAGCATTGCTCATCTGAGTCGCGGCATGGGTTATCGACCAGTCGGGCACGGACAATTCTGACGCGCTCTCGGCGGCATGATTATTGCGGAAAAAATAAATCAGGCCGGCGGAGGCGATTATCGCTCCTGCACAAGATCCCAACAAAATGATATTTTCGGTTGAAAACCAAATGATTGCGAGCGACAATAAGGTCGCCAGCACCACGACCCCGAGCCTTTGAAAATCCAGCCGCGGATATGTCTCGACATCCCCGCCAAGCATCTGAAAATCAGTCGGCGGCGATATCTTGTTCAAAATGGCCCCTTATCCGATAAAATCATGCAGCTCAGCCTTAAGGCACAGTTTTCCATAGCTTTGGGCTGGAACGCATCGGACCATTTGTCAAGATTTCGTGATCGCCATGCAGGGCCTTCCAATGGGCTGAGCGAATTTCTTGAAACTAAATTACACATCAACCATTTGATATAATTTACATTAAGTTGCATCTGGCGCATTGACGTGTGCTGATGGGGCAGGTTATCAAATGCTTAGCCACAGGAGCAGGCATATGCGTGTTTTACCTTTAGTTTTTGCGCTTTTTGCAACGATGTTGACTATCTACGCTGCGTTCTACGCGCTCTTTGCGGTGGTTACGGCGGCGCATTGGGCTGAGGAACGAGGGATTGACGTTCAGATAATCACGCACGCAATGCTGTTATTGGCCTCGCTTCTCATTGTTTTGCCACGGCTGAAACATGGAATTACCGGTTTGCGCGGCAGGTTCCGGTGAAATAAAATCACAGCTAAACGGAACCAACTTCCCTGCTTTAATCCAACCAGAGCATTATCTGCCCGACGAAAGTGACTTCGACCGGCGGCGCCATTTGGCACTTACGCGCCAACGCCAAAACCAAGCAGCTACAAAGTAACCAAGGAGCGCAGCAACGATTGAAATAATGGCGAGCCCAGCTATCCCCTGAACGACTGCGAGCGGCGCTTCGTTCCAGACATAGTCGCCCCAAGCCGATAGGGGGGCGGCCGTTTCAATCAGTTCATAAAAACGCCCGGAACCGTTGTTTAACCGTAAAACGGATTCACCGACATAGATCGACCCAAACAATATGAACGGCGTGGTCGCGGGCATGCTGAGAAAAGTCATCGCCGCGCCGATCGGAATATTCGCACGGAACGGCAGCGCCAATAATGCGACGCCCGCAATTTGGACACCGGGTACCAGCAGAAAAATGCCGACCAGCAGCCCAAGCGCGACGCCGCGCGGCACCGAACGGCGCGTAAATCGCCACAATGCCGGGTGGAAAACGCGTTGCGCAAAAGGACGCAGAAAACGACTGCGTTCAAAGCTGTCACGCGTCGGCGCTTGCTTATGCAACCAGGCGTTGAATTTGCTCATCCGCGATCCCGCATGATTCGTCCTTGTTCCCGCTTCCAATCGCGCTCTTTTTCTGTCGCACGCTTGTCTGGGGCCTTTTTACCCTTTGCCAAAGCCAGTTCCACTTTCGCCCTGCCCCGGCCGTTGAAGTAAATCGAAAGCGGAACAAGCGTCATGCCTTGACGCATTACCGCTCCATGTAGCTTGTTTATTTCACGTTCATTAAGGAGCAATTTGCGCGGGCGCTTCGGTTCATGATTGAAACGGTTTCCATGGCTGAATTCGGGAATATTGGCGTTAATCAACCAAATTTGATCATCGCGAACTTCGGCATAACTCTCGGCAATTGAGCCCTCGCCAAAACGTAAGGACTTTACCTCCGTACCGGTCAGGACAATGCCAGCTTCATATTTGTCATCAATATGAAAATCATACCGCGCCCGCCGGTTTTCGGCGACCGTTTTGACCTTGTTAAATGCTTCCGGCTTTGGACGAGTCATTAAATGAGACCTGCATTCTCCAAAGCGGCATCAACCTGATGACGACTTGCTTCACTCGGCGGCGTCATGGGTAAACGCAACTCCGTCGGAAATCCCTCGATTACCCGAGACAAAGCATATTTGATTGGACCAGGGGACGCATCAGAAAACAATGACAAATGGAGGGGGTAGAGCTTGTCATTCAGTGCACGCGCCAAATCATAGTCACCGGAGGCACAAGCCGCTTGAAATTCAGCGCATAGTTTCGGCGCGACATTGGCCGTCACGGAAATACAACCTTTTCCGCCCGCCGCATTGAACGCAAGCGACTGTTCATCGACCCCTGACAACAAACAAAAATCCGGCCCACAAGCCAAACGATGGTCGGTAACGCGCGGCATGTCGCCACTGGCGTCCTTAATGCCGATTACGGTTGGTAACTTTGCCAGACGGGCGACGGTTTCCGGCTTGATATCCGTCACCGTGCGCGCCGGCACATTGTAGAGCAATATCGGCAAATCGTTCTTTTTGGTCATATGTTCGAAATGCGCGTAAATACCCTCTTGGTTTGGCCGGTTGTAATAAGGCGCAACCACAAGCCCAGCGGCAGCTCCGCTTTTCTTGGAAAAGTTGAGGTGCAGAACAGCATTGTTCGTGTCGTTTGAACCGCAACCCGCGATAACTGGCACGCGCCCAGCGGCTTGCTCGATGCATATCTCAATGACACGATGATGCTCCGCGTTAGACAGTGTCGAGGCCTCTCCGGTGGTTCCTGCGGGCACAAGCGCGCTCGAACCTTGCTCGATTTGCCAATCGATTAACGCACGAAAATGCTTTTCGCTAAACGCTCCGTCGCAAAAAGGAGTCACTAGAGCCGGTATTGATCCGGAAAACATATTATATGACTTTCATTCTGATCCAAATTGAACGCTAAGCTTACTATAGTCGCTTGTTCAGCGAATGATAAGGTTGGGGTCCATAATATGTCCAGCATGGTAAAGCATCTCATTTCCGCATCCGTTTTGATTATTCCATTTATGGCGTCCGCATCTGCACAGAAATCCGACGGGATTATATGGCAAAGCGGCACCGGCACCGGACAAATATCCACGCCATCCGGACAAATATTGTCTGCACCCGTCATTTACGACCCAAGCGAGGGTAAAATCCCCGCCGCGCTGCAGCGTTGGAAAATGTTAAGTGCCCCTGGCAATTATAGCTTTAACGATTACGCCTCATTTTTGATGCTGTACCCTGATTGGCCAAATGCCGACGACATGCGCAAAAAGGCGGAACAGACGATCAATCCCCTCTCTTACTCCCCTAACCAAGTTGTGGCTTATTTTGACCGGTTGCCGCCAGTCAGCAATGAAGGTCGCGCAAAATTTGCTTTGGCGCTGGATAGCGTTGGCGACAAGGCCCGCGCTGAAGAACAAGCACGTGCGGCATGGCGCGGCGGCGCGCTGAGCGACGACGATGAAGGACGGGTTTTCCGTATTGCCCGTGGCACGCTGACCTCTGCTGACCATGATGCCCGAGTCGACCGGCTATTATGGTCAGGATCGACGCGCGGCGCCGAACGCTGGATCGCCTTTACCTCGCCACAGCGTCGCCCTGCATTTGCGGCGGCATTGGCCATGCGGATAAAGGCGTCCGATGCCGACTTGAAGCTGCAAGAAGCCGGCGCTTTAGCAAGCAGCGAAGCCAGTCTTCTGGTGGCCCAAGCGGACGCAATGCGGGCCGCTGGTAACGGCATAGCTGTGCGCGAATTGCTTGCAAACCGACGGAATCTAGCCGCACCCGCGCCCGTGCTGAAGGATTGGTATCAATTGCTGCTGACGCATGCGCGCGCGGCTGAAAATGATGGCCAATATGACCTGGCCTATCGCATTGCCTCGCGTGTGAACGACGCCGTCCCTGCGGGCCTTGTATTGGCGGATCAGGATCTTGCTACGCGCGATCGATATACCAGCCTCACTTGGCTGGCCGGATCGGTGGCTATGGACCGCTTGGGCCGCCCACGTGATGCTGTAAACATGTTCGAACTTTATGCGACTGCCGCAAAAACCGCTCAAACCCGATCAAAGGGTTTTTACTGGGCTGGCAAGGCCGCAGCCAAGGCTGGCGACCCGGCAAGCGCGGCGCGCTATCATGAACAAGCAGCAGCCTTTTATGAGAGCTTTTTTGGCCAGTTGGCCTTGGAGCAGCTGCGTCGTCCCTTGCCGCAAGTTCCGCGCGTAGCAGCTACCCCGCCAACTTTGGCGGACGGCAATGTTCCCCCCGTGCATTTGGCAGCGGCGCTGGCCGCAAAATATGGCAGTTGGCGTGACCAGAGCAACTTTTTCAGGGCTATTGCCCGCCATGCGGATGACCGTGAGGAATATACGGCTGCGATTGGCCTGTCGCAGAAGCTTGGCCGTCCGGATCTGGCTGTTATGGCGGGCCGTGCAGCGCGCGCCGATGGCATTCCAGATTTGCTGGGTAACAGCTACCCCACCGTCAATGTTCCAGCGGCGCATAGTCAGACTTGGACGCTCGCTCATGCAATCATGCGTCAGGAAAGCCAGTTTGACCGTGCCGCCGTCAGCCACGCAGGGGCCCGCGGCCTGATGCAGTTAATGCCCGGAACCGCGCGGGAGACATCAGGCAAAATCTCAATGGCCTATCGTCCCGATGCGCTGACCGTTGATACCGATTACAACATCGCCTTGGGTGCCACATATATTGAACGCATGCTCGATTATTATGACGGAAGTTATCCCTTGGCCATCGCCGCTTATAATGGCGGTCCAGGTAATGTGAACAAATGGCTCCGTGCTTATGGCGACCCCCGCACGGGCAGCATTGATATCATGGATTGGATTGAGAAAATCCCGCTCAGCGAAACCCGCGATTATGTTTACCGCGTTTTGGAAAATGCGGTGATGTATGACCATCTCCACCCCGAAAAGGCGCGCGTGCGCTCGGCAACGCCGCTCAGCACCTATTTGGGCAAATCTACGCCGGGTTAATGCCCACCCTTCGGCTCGAACGGGTTCAAGGTATCGCTAGGTCACGCCGCACTTTTGGGGTCTCTCGACTCTCTTCGGCCTGAAAGGCTAAGGCAGTTGCATGGCCGAGCGTACCAACCCGATCACCCCTGCCGGATTCGCGGCCTTACGCGAACGCTATGAACAGCTGTTCGCCATCGACCGCCCCGCAGTCGTCGAAATCGTTCACTGGGCCGCAGGCAATGGCGACCGCAGTGAAAATGGCGATTATATTTACGGACGCCAAAAACTCCGCGCGATTGACAGGGAACTGGGCCAATTATCGAAAAAGATGAAAGTCGCGCAAATACTCGACCCATCTAAGCAAGAGGACCGAAGCCGCATATTCTTCGGCGCTTGCGTGACGATCGCAGATATTGACGACGTCCAACGCATAATCACAATCGTCGGCGATGACGAAGCCGATGCCAGCAATAGCCGAATCGGCTGGAATGCGCCGCTTTCCCGCGCCTTACGCGGCGCGCGCGTGGGGGATGTCAAAACCGTGAATTTGCCCACAGGACCAAAGGAATGGGAAGTTTTGAATATAAACTATCCCTTGGGAGAATAACCAATCGTCCGTTGCGCCAAAGCCACGATCGCTGGGTTGGCATCCGGAAATTCCTGCGGCACACTCGCCTCTAATTCCGCGATAACATGCGTAAGCACCGCAATCCGCGCCGCCTTTTGATTGTTGCCATCGATAACGGTCCAAGGTGCCCAATGCGTATGCGTGCGCTTGAACATATCCTTTAGCGCGTCGAGATATTCGTCTCGCTTTTCGCGATTGCGAAAATCTTCTGCAGTGACTTTCCACCTTTTGGTTGGATCATCCAGCCGTTCAATCAGAACCTTGTCTTGTGTTTCCGCAGTCACATGCAGGAATATCTTGATAATTTTCGTGCCAATCTCGCCTTGGCGGGATTCAAATTCGTTGATTTCATCATAGCCGCGTCGCCATTCGGCTTCGGTACAAAATCCCTCGACACGCTCCACAAGTACGCGACCATAATGGCTTCTGTCCCAAATGCTGATTTCCCGTTTGCCCGGCAATTTATTCCAGAAGCGCCACAGGAAATGCTTGTCCTTTTCTTCTGAAGTTGGCGCAGAAATCGGGAAGACTTGATAAAATCGCGGGTCAAGCAAAGAGGTCATGCGCTTAATTGCACCCCCCTTGCCTGCGGCATCCCAGCCTTCGACTATGATTAAAGTGCGCGCTTCATGCAGAATGTGCAGTGCCTGAAGCTCGGACAAGCGATCCTGAAGGCTTTTCAGGTCCGTGTCATATGTGCCGGCATATATCTTGCCGGCTTCAAACTGGGAAAGGTCGATAGACATTCTCGCTTCCCAGCATCTATCGCGCAGACAAACAAGCGAAAGCGCAGCTCTGTCCCCAAAAGGGACAGATCCTGCTGCTCAAATTGTCCCTGAAATCAGGCCTTGGGCGGCTGCTCCACCACGCGAATGTGCAATTCGCGCAATTGCTTGGCCATCGCAGGCGACGGAGCACCCATCAAAAGGTCTTCCGCCCGCTGGTTCATCGGGAACAAGGTGATTTCGCGCAAATTCTGAACGCCGCACAAAAGCATGACCATCCGGTCCACCCCTGCGGCCATGCCGCCATGCGGCGGCGCACCAAATTGGAATGCGCGATACATGCCGCCAAAGCGCGCCTCAACGTCGGCCTGCGTCAAACCCGTGAGTTCAAACGCCTTGACCATCAAATCTGGGTGCTGGTTCCGGATCGAGCCTGAGGCAAGCTCATAGCCGTTACAGACCATGTCATATTGATATGCCTTGATGGTGAGCGGGTCCTGCGTTTCGAGCGCCTGAAGCCCGCCCTGAGGCATTGAGAAGGGGTTATGGGCAAAGTCGACCTTTTTGTCTTCCTCGCTCCATTCGTAGAATGGGAAGTCGATGATCCAGCAAAAACGGAACGCGTCCTTTTCAATCAGGTCGAGCTGCTCGCCGGTCCGCGTGCGGGCCGCACCAGCCAGCTTTGCCGCTTGCTCTTCCTTGCCAGCGGCAAAGAAGCAACCATCATCAGGTCCAAGGCCGATCGCATCGTACAGCGCGCGCATTCCCTCTTCGCCATGATTCTTGGCAATTGGGCCGCCAAACTCGCCACCCTTACGGGTGACATAGCCAAGTCCGGCGTGCCCTTCGCTGCGCGCCCATTCGTTCATGTCGTCGAAGAATTTACGGCTCTTATCCGCTGTTTTTGGCGCCGGAATGGCGCGGACAACGCCGCCGCCTTCAACAATACGCTCAAACAGACCAAAGCCCGAGGTTTTGAAATGGTCAGTAACGTCGTGGATGATCAGCGGGTTGCGCAAATCCGGCTTGTCAGTGCCATAATCCAACATCGCCTTGGAATGCGGAATGCGCGGGAACTGTCCGGCTGGTGTCACTTTTTTGCCGTCAGCAAATGCTTCGAACACGCCGGCCATAACGGGTTCCATCGTGTCCCAGATTTCTTCCTGCGTGACAAAGCTCATTTCCAGATCAAGCTGGTAAAATTCGCCCGGCAAACGGTCGGCGCGCGGGTCTTCATCGCGGAAGCATGGTGCGATTTGGAAATAGCGGTCGAAACCGGCGACCATCAACAACTGCTTATATTGCTGAGGCGCTTGCGGCAGCGCAAAGAATTTTCCGGCGTGGATGCGGCTTGGCACGAGGAAGTCGCGCGCGCCCTCTGGGCTTGATGCGGTCAAGATGGGCGTTGAATATTCGGTGAAGCCGATATCTTCCATTCGGCGGCGCGTTTCGCGAATAATCTGCGTGCGCTTGACGATATTGGCGTGGAGCGTTTCGCGGCGCAAATCGAGAAAGCGGTATTTCAATCGCGTTTCTTCAGGATATTCTTGCTCACCGGCAACTGGCAATGGCAGTTCTTCCGACTTGCTCAGCACCGTGACGCTGCGGGCAAAAACTTCAATCTGCCCAGTCGGCAGATGGGCATTGACCGTACTTGCGCTGCGGGCCTTCACCTCGCCATCAATGGTGATGACGCTTTCGAGGCGCAACGCCTCCAATATTGGCAAAGCGGGGCTATCGGTATCGGCGACGATCTGCGTCATGCCATAATGGTCCCGCAGATCGACGAACAACACGCCGCCATGGTCGCGCTTACGGTGGACCCAGCCCGACAGGCGGACGGTTTCGCCCACATGGGAATCGCGGAGTTCGGCGCATTTGTGCGTACGATAAGCGTGCATTGTTAACTCAATTCAAAAAAGCTGTGGAAAGCGGGCCTGTCAACAGTGCAGCGGCACTTTGTCAAGTCGTGAATGGGTGCTACGGCGACACCCAATGCAGATTCATCCACTTATCACCGACAGCAAACGCCTCGCCGAATTGTGCGCACGCCTTGCACAATCGCCGTTTATTGCGGTCGACACCGAATTTATGCGGGAAAATACATATTATCCCGACTTATGTTTGGTGCAACTGGCCGACGCCCATGAGGCCGCAGCAATTGACCCCAAGGCCGAAGGTCTTGACCTGACGCCAATGCTTGAGCTGCTATGTGAAAATGAGGATGTGTTAAAGGTTTTCCACGCAGGTGGACAGGATATCGAGATATTCTTCAACCTGACCGGTAAAACCCCGCACCCCATGTTCGACACGCAAATTGCCGCCATGGCGCTGGGTCAGGGTGAACAAGTCGGTTACTCGAACCTTGTCGACCTGTGGATGGGTATCCAGTTGGACAAGGGCGCCCGCTTTACCGATTGGTCGCGGCGTCCGCTGGACAAACGCCAAATCGATTATGCCATTGCGGATGTGACGCATTTGTCGGTTATTTTTCCGATGATGTTGGAAAAGCTTAAGACCACTGGGCGTGGCGCGTGGTTGAATGACGAGATGGAGCGCATTTCCGACGCCGCCAATTATCGCAATGACCCCGAAAACGCATGGGCACGGATTAAGGTGCAATCGCGCAAACCCGACGTGCTTGGTCGGCTTCAAGCCATGGCAGCCTGGCGCGAGAAAGAGGCGCAGCGCAAGAATATCCCGCGTGGACGCATTATGAAGGATGAAACGCTGGCCGATATCGCCGCGCATCCCCCCAAAAGTCAGGCGGATTTGCCCAAAGTACGCGGCCTTTCGCCCGCATGGCGCGACAATGACATAGGTGCGCGCCTGATCGGGGTAATTGAAGCCAGCCAACCTATGGCACGTGACAATTTGCCAGACCGTGCCCGTTCGTCCCCTGGCGGTGGCAAAGACGGTTCGCTGGTCGCGGATCTGCTGAAGCTATTGCTCAAAATCCGGTCACGCGAAATCAACGTGGCCCCACGCTTGATTGTGCGGACGGAAGAGCTTGAGCGCTTGGCTGCTGGCGAGCGCGAAGACCTTGAAGTGTTAACGGGATGGCGTTTTGACCAATTCGGGCGCGATGCTCTGGATCTTGTCGAAGGTCGGTTGGCCTTCGCCGTGGTCAATGGCAAGCTCAAGATGACCCTCACGCATGAAGAAGACATGGTGCGGGAAACACCGGCTTAGATACTGCCCCTAAATCAGCCTTCGAGAACTTTTTTTACCAACGTCAAATTTACGGGCGCATTTTCCGAGAGCGCCATGGCGTTTGCGGATCGCGCAAATTTCTCAATGGCAACATAGCTGCGTTCGATACGCCGTTTCACATAGCTTAAGGCATCTATGCTGATCGCCGCGCCCCGGTCGGCGAGCTGTTTTTGCAGCAATTGTTCAATCATTTCGTCATCCGGCGGCGCAATGTCGAGCAACATTGCAGCGCCTAATCGCGACTGCAAATCGGGCAGAGCAATATTCCATTCCGCCGGTTGCCAACGCGATATCAATAACAATGGCACGCCGCTTTCTTGTGAACGGTTCCACGCATTGAAAAGTGTTTCGTCGGAACTGGCTTCGGCTTCATCAATGACCGTACCATTCTGTCCCGAAAAATACCGCGCCATCAGTGTTTTTCCCGAGCGGGCTGGCCCAGTTAAGATCGCACAACGCTTTGCCCAGCCAGCCGCACTGGACAGTCCAGCAAAGGCCGCTGCATTCGAATCCGTGATGATGAGGCTGGACGACGCGCCACTGCGCAACTCATCCAAGGGCAAAGCAATTTGACGCATCGAACCGCTCAATACGCTTATGGCCGGGGTTGAGGCGCGGAAGGGACCTGCCCCTCTGGCACAATCGATCTGACAACGTCATCAAGCGATGGCACGGCGGAATCCTGCAATGGTGCGCCAGTTTCATCCAAAGCCGCAGCGTCTTCGACTTCCCCTTCCAAATCCTCGCCCTCAACCACTTCGGGTTCAAGGACCAGCGATGCATCCGCCCGCAGGCGCCCTGAGGCTAAGGCTGATTGGAACAATTGATCCATCCGCATCACCGCCTGATCCATCATCGCAGGAATGCCAGCGCTGCTCGTCGTGCGCAGCGTGAATGCACCCAGAAACTTGTTATCGGGACCATAGCGCGCCGAAAAACGCCCTATGACTGGACCACCCGGCCATTGCCGTTCAATCCGCGCGATGGGAATGATAACGTCCGCCGCACCGAATTGGTCAAGAATCGTGCGCCACCAAATGCGGCTACGGCGTTCCGGTTGGCCTGCGTTCAACAAAAGCGACTCGCCACCTGCCCCGCTTGGGCGGACATAATCGATCGTGCTGTCTGCGGTCCGAAATTTGGCCCAGCTTCGCTGCCATGATGTGCGCTGTTCAAACACCGTGGGTGCACCTGCGGAATAAGTCACGGGCAACAACATCAATGGTGCAGATCGCCTCGCAACGCCACTGACGCCCAGCAACTGACCGGCGCGCGCACGGTCAAACAAGACGCCCAGCTTTGCAACATAACGGCGTGGACCAATTTGTTCCTGTTCCACAACAATGGCGGCAGTGATGCCGTCCAATGTCGAATCGGACAGGCCAGCCCCTACTTCATTATGGGTTTTGCGCCACAACGCCGCCCATGCAATGCGCTGCGCCTGCTCCCACCCCTTTTTTCGTGCTTCAAAGGCATTGTCGCCAACCACGTTGACCGAAACGCCGGTAACTTCAAAGTCGCCGGCGCTCGCAATCGGCGCAATACCGCGCTTTGGCCCCTCAATCTGCGCAACGACGATGCCACCGCCGACCAGCGCCAAAGGCGCGCCGATTGCTGCAATGCGGAACCAATTCTTACGCAAATTTATCATCTCGTCACCTTTAGGCGACATAGACGTGGAATTCCAAGCTTGTTCTCGCTAACGGCGACAAATGGACGCAAAAGATCAAAGCTCAGAATCCTACACTTACGCCAAGGCGGGTGTTTCCATCGAAACCGGCAATGCCCTGGTGCGCGCCATTGCGCCACTGGCCAAAGCAACGCGTCGTGCAGGTGCGGACGCGGACCTTGGCGGATTTGGCGGGTTCTTCGATTTGAAAGCAGCAGGGTTTAATGACCCCTTGCTTGTGGCCGCAAATGACGGTGTCGGCACGAAGCTGAAGCTTGCGATAGAATCGGGACGGCATGAAGGCGTCGGCATCGACCTCGTTGCGATGTGCGCAAATGACCTGATCGTGCAAGGCGCAGAGCCGCTGTTTTTCCTTGATTATTATGCGACCGGCAAGCTGGACAATGCGGTTGCGACATCTGTGGTGGCCAGTATCGCTAAGGGCTGCAAACTGGCTGGATGCGCGCTGATCGGCGGCGAGACCGCGGAAATGCCCGGAATGTATTCCGATGGCGATTATGACCTTGCTGGCTTTTGCGTCGGCGCGGTGGAACGCGACCAGGTTCTGACCGCAGACAAAGTTGAAGCGGGCGACGTCTTCTTGGGCCTTGCATCTTCGGGTGTGCACTCCAACGGCTTTTCCTTGGTGCGCAGGCTTGCGGCGGACAAGGGTTGGAAGCTGGATCGCCCCGCCCTGTTCGACCAGAATATCATCCTGATTGACGCGCTGATGGCGCCGACCCGAATCTATGTGCAATCCTTGCTGCCGCTGGTACGCACGGGCAAAATCCACGCGATGGCGCACATTACGGGCGGCGGTTTGCTTGAGAATATCCCGCGTATTTTGCCAGCTGGGCTTCATGCGCATGTCAACGCGGATGCTTGGACGCAGCCGCGCCTGATGGCGTTTTTGCAAGCACAGGGAAATATCGAGCCAGAGGAAATGGCGCGCACATTTAACTGTGGTATCGGCATGGCTATCGTGGTTGCGCAAGGCGATGTAGCAGATGTGACAACTGCGCTTGAGGCCGCTGGTGAGACGGTGTTCAACATCGGTCACATTGCAGCAGGCGACAAAGGCTGCACCGTCACGGGCTCTGTCGAAACATGGAGCGCGCAATCCGATTGGACTGCGACTTATGTGGGCTAAACTACCTTTATCCCCCTCCCGCCTGCGGGAGGGGCTAGGGGCGGGGCGAACCGAAGGTTCGCTTGCAGCGTTTAATGTGGAAGCCCTCCCCCGACCCCTCCCGCCTGCGGGAGGGGGGAGCAAATGAAAGCCAAAGTTGCCGTCCTCATCTCCGGCGCGGGCACGAATATGGCAGCGTTGTTATATGCCTCTAAGTTGCCAAGCTGCCCCTATGAAATCATTCTGGTCGCCAGCAACAACCCAGACGCAGAGGGGCTAAAAATCGCCGCAACAGAGGGCATTCCGACCTTTGCGGCGTCACATATCGGCCTTGATCGTGCCGCGCATGACGCGGTCATGCATGACGCGATCGTTAAAGCCGGTGCCGCCTATGTCGCTTTGGCTGGATATATGCGGATATTGTCCACAGAATTCGTCACAAAATGGGATGGACGCATGCTCAATATCCACCCTTCTTTGCTGCCAAAGTATAAGGGCCTGCACACCCATCAAAGAGCTATTGATGCCAAAGACAAAGTCGCGGGGACCAGCGTGCATTTGGTCACGGCGGAACTGGACGATGGCCCCGTGCTTGGCCAAATCGAGGTGGCGATTTTGCTCGGCGACACAGCAGATATGCTCGCCGACCGCGTAAAAATGGCGGAGTATCAATTATACCCCAAGACGCTGGCCGATTTTGTCGCGCGCGATACCAATACGTAATAGCCGAAGGCGCAAGTCCGCACCCTCGCACAGCCTGCAGCGGATGAAGTATCATCCCATGGCTAATGACACCGGACTTACCTGATTACGTCAGGCAAGTCGGGGCATCGCGTATATCGGCTGGGTTACCCAACAATCTCTTCTGGCTTGAAGAAGTAAGCGATTTCGATGGCAGCGTTTTCGTCGCTGTCGGAACCATGGACGGTGTTGGCTTCGATGCTTTCGGCCAATTCCTTGCGGATCGTGCCGGGTTCCGCATTTTCAGGGTTCGTCGCGCCCATGATGTCGCGGTTGCGCTGCATGGCATTTTCGCCTTCAAGCACTTGCACGACCACTGGTCCGCTGATCATGAACTCAACCAGTTCACCAAAGAACGGGCGTTCTTTGTGCACGGCGTAAAAGCCTTCGGCTTGTGCACGCGACATGTGAATGCGCTTTGAAGCCACAACGCGCAGGCCAGCTTCTTCAAGCATCTTGGTCACGGCACCTGTCAGGTTGCGGCGTGTTGCGTCAGGCTTGATGATCGAAAATGTGCGCGTAACCGCCATGAGATGCTCCAAATATATAGGGGTGAATTTGGCGCGCGTCTAACGACGCTTGCTCTTTTTGGCAAGCTTTATGGGCCTTGCACCCATTTACCACCGTCCTGTTTCCAGTAACGCCGCTCCACCCCATCGCTTAAGCTTCGCCATGCCGCGCGCGCATTGTCGGTGTGGCTGGGCGGAAAGAGGTAAAAAATGCGATCGAATTCTTTTTCAATCGGGCGCCAGTTTCCATCGGCAATGGCCACAAACCGCGCTTCATTCGCAGCTTCGACATCATGGGACAGCAATATGGGTTGCAGGGCATCCTCCCCCTCGCCTGCCTTGGCATGCGCGAGAAAGCTGTCCGCCTTTGCTGTCCAAAGCGCGGACGATATGGCGTCCAATTGCGCTTCGTCGTCACTGACAATCAATAACCGTCCGTCATCGTCCAATATACGCTGGGCGATGAGGGCAAGTATTTTTTCAGCAGGATCGCGGGTGAGCTGATAGAAATCGACCTGCATGATGCGGCTACATCAGCCTTCGAAATTGTCGGCGACGAAGCGATCAAGCAAACGCACGCCAAATCCGGTTGCGCCCTTGTCCCACACGGGACCCGGCTTGTCGGCCCACACCGTGCCAGCGATATCAAGATGCGCCCATTTCACGCCGTCCTTGATAAAGCGACCCAAGAATTGCGCGGCGGTAATGGAACCTGCGCCTTTCCCGCCGATATTCTTCATATCGGCAATCGGGCTGTCGATCATTTTGTCATAAGCCTTTGACAAGGGGAAGCGCCACAGGGGATCGCCCGATGCCTTACCCGCCGCCGTCAGCTTATCGGCAAGTTCATCACTGTTCGAGAATAGCCCTGCATATTCACTACCAAGCGACACAATGATCGCGCCTGTCAGTGTCGCCAAATCGACGATATATTCTGGGTTATAATTCTCCTGCACCCAATGGAGCGCGTCGCACAAAACAAGGCGGCCTTCTGCATCGGTGTTCAACACCTCAATCGTTTGGCCCGACATGGACGTCACAATATCACCGGGACGTTGCGCATTACCGTCGGGCATATTCTCCACAAGGCCGCAGACGCCAACGACATAGGCCTTGGCCTTACGTCCCGCCAATGCCTTCATGGCACCTGCAACCGCGCCCGCGCCGCCCATATCCCATTTCATATCTTCCATGCCTGCGGCTGGCTTAATGGAAATACCACCTGTATCGAACGTCACGCCCTTGCCGACCAAGGCGACTGGCCGTTCCTGAGCGCCACCAGTACCATCCCATTTCATCACCAGCAGTCGTGCGGGGCGACGAGATCCTTGCGCCACGCCCAACAGCGCCCCCATGCCAAGCGCCGCCATATCCTTATCATCCAGCACGCTGATTTCGACGCCCAGCTCTTTCAAATGCTGGCAACGGTCAACAAAGCTCTCTGGATAAATGATGTTTGCAGGCTCAGTCACTAATTCCTTAGTCAGGGCAACGCCTTGCGCGATCGCTTGATAACTTGTCCAATGCGCGCTGGCCTCTGCAGGCGCAGCAACGACGGTGAACGATTCCACCGTCGGCTTTGACGTTTCGGGCAATTTGGTGCGGTATTTGTCCATCCGCCAGTTGCGCAGCGTCGCGCCAAAAGCAACCTCTGCCGCGTGTTGTGCGGTCAAATTAGCCCCATGAACGGCAATATGCTTTGCGCCCGATGTCTGCACCTTGGCGATAATGTCTCCGCCAATTTTCTGGTAATCCGCCGCCTCACCTTCCGCCACGCCAAGCAGCATGATGCGTACCAACTTGCCGTCTTGTTCGTTGATCAACAGGAAGTTTTGCCCCGCCGCACCTTCAAACCGCGCAAGCTTTGCAGTTGCGTGAATCATCTCCGTTTTTTCCAACGGAAATTCAAAATCGGCAAAGCTGCTTTTGGTGACGATAAAGGCGAGCACGTCGGCAGCTTGAGGGCGCGCATCGATAAAATTGATTTTCATGGAAATAAACAGCCTTTCCGCTGGGTGTCATGTTTGACGTTTCTATAGGCCTATTATCCGTTCCGATTAAAGCAAAAGATGGTGCAAACATGCCAGCGCTTAGCCGCAAATAATGCTGTGCGTGGCAACATGGGTGGACCCACGGCAATAGCGGCGATAAAGGGCATATTGGTTTTTATGATTATTCCCGCCCCCCGGCCCACCCTTCTTCGCATTCTGCTTATGCCGATATTGCTCGGATGCGGCTCATTGTCGACCATTGCAATGGCCCAAAGCGATACTCCTGCTGCCGCGCCGCAGCAGACCAGCGACCAGATCGGATTTGCCGCGGCGGTCGTTGAATATGATTCCAACACAGAGATAGTGACCGCCAAAGGCAACGTAATTGCCAGTCGGGAAGGCTATAAGATTTACGCGGATAATATCGTCTGGAACCGCACCACCGGTCAAGTTTTGGCCGAAGGCAATATTCGGGCCATAGGGCCGGATGGCGATATCGCTTATGGCGATAAAATTGAACTTACCGATGCCCTCAAAGACGGCGTCATTAACAATATGCTTGTGGTGCTGGCCGACGAAAGCCGCTTGGCAGCCAATCGCGGCGCACGCAAAGATGGCGTGTATACGCTCGATTACGCAGCATATACGGCATGTAAGGTCGAAACCGCTGATGGCTGCCCGAAAAAGCCAAGCTGGGAAGTAAAGGCCTTAAAGGTGATATACGACCCCGCCAAGAAACGCGTCGTCTACCAAGGTGCGCGAATTGAGCTATTCGGGTTGCCCGTTATACCCCTTCCGTTTTTGTCACACCCTGTCGGCACAAAGGCGGGTAGCGGCTTTCTCGTCCCAAGCATTGGTTTCTCCCGCAACAACGGCGTTGAGCTGGAGCAATCTTATTATTGGCGCATCACCCAAAATCGGGATTTAACCGGTTCGGTCACCGCATTTTCCGATGCGGCACCTTTGGGCCGCGTGAATTTTCGATCATTGGAAAAATATGGTGCGGTCGACCTGACGGCATATGGCACATATAGCGACCGTATTAGCACGAGCGAAGTCGCAACCTCTGTTGGGTCGAGTGTATTTCGCGGATATCTAGAGGGTGCTGGCCGATTTCAATTCGACCCCTATTGGTCAGTTTCGGCATCCGGTCGCTATGCATCCGACCGGACATTCCTTCGGCGCTATGACATAAGCCGCGACGATAGGCTGCGTTCGACATTTTCGGCGGAGCGCATCGGGGCGAACAGCTACTTTTCATTGTCAGGCTGGGCTGTGCAGACCTTGCGTACGGGCGACCCGCAAGGGCTTGCGCCGATTGCGCTGCCCGAAATAGATTACCGCTTGCGTATCAATGCGCCGGTGGTTGGGGGAAGTTTCCAGCTTCAGGCGAACAGCCTAGCCATTGCCCGCACAGAGGGACAAGACACGCAACGGGCCTTTGCTTCTGCCAAATGGGACTTGCGGACAATTAATGGCCTTGGTCAAGAAGTAAGCTTTAATGTGCTTGCACGCGGTGATGTCTACAACAGTAATGATAATGCAAGCACGCTTACAGCGATTTACCGCGGTGAAACCGGCTGGCAAACGCGCAGCATATTTTTAGCGGCGGCAGACGTTAAATGGCCTTTCGTAGGACAAGCCTTTGGCGGTACGCAGATTTTCACGCCGCGCGTTCAGGTCGTGGCAGCACCGGCCATTAGCAATCTGAAGATTCCAAACGAAGATTCGCGTGCCGTCGACCTTGAGGATAGCAACCTTTTCGCGCTGAACCGGTTTCCGGGCTATGACCGGTTCGAAGATGGTTATCGGGTGACATATGGCTTCGACTGGGCCTTAAGGAAGACCGATTTTACGGCTGATGTCAATTTGGGTCAAAGCTATCACCTGTCCAACCGAACTTCGATCTTCCCTGATGGGACAGGACTTTCGGACAAAGCATCAGACATAGTTGGCCGTTCAGAATTTCGCTTTAAAAACATCCTAAAGCTAACCCACCGTTTCAGACTGGATAAGGACAATTTGGCCATCCGGCGTAACGAAATCGACGCCACAGTCGGTTCGCGCGGAACGTATTTGCAAGCTGGCTATCTTAAGTTGAACCGCAACATTGGTCCGACGCTAGAAGATTTGAATGACCGCGAAGAAATTCGGCTCGCTGGTCGTGTCCGTTTGGCGCGCTTCTGGTCGGTTTTTGGATCGACCATTCTTGACCTTACCGGCACTAACGAAGACCCCACAATCGTCTCGGATGGCTTCGACCCAATCCGGCATAGGCTTGGCGTCTCTTATGATGATGATTGCTTATCGTTAAGCCTAACGTGGCGGCGTGACTATCAGCCTGTGGGCGATTCCCAGCGCGGCAACAGCTTCCTGTTCCGTCTGGCATTTCGTAATCTGGGTGTGTAAGGCGTCGTTAAGAAATATTCTGACGGGTTTCTGGCCGATCATCTGTTGTTCAGCAGGCATTGGCTATCTAGCTGTCCGAAACTGATACTGTATTGGATCAATAGCAATGAAGTTATTCACGCGCCTGTCCTTAGCTGCCGTGCTCGTTTCCGCCACGGCATTGACACCATTAATTGCGCAAACGGCCTCTGATGCTATGGCCTCTGAGCCCAATTTGGATATACCCGAAGGACAGCAATTGTTCGGCAAAAACGACCCCAATGTGCGTCGTGCAACTGCGCAGGTAAATGGTGAAATCATCACCGGCACGGACATTGATCATCGCCTTGCGCTCATCGTAGCCGCGAATGAGAATAAATTACCACCGGAAGAATTGGCCCGTTTTCGCGCACAAATCTTGACGAATTTGATTGATGAAACACTGCAGATCCAAGAGGCAGCGGCCAATGAAATTGAAGTCACAGATGCTGAAGTAAACCAATATTTTGACCGTGTCGCCCAGCAGAATTTCAACCGTCCAGCAAACGAGGTCGAAAAATATCTGGTATCCATTGGTGCCTCAGTCGCAACACTCAAGCGTCAAATTAAGGGCGAGCTTTCTTGGAGCCGACTGCTTTCGCGCAATGTACGCCCATCTGCCAATGTAAGCGACGACGAAGTGAACGCCATCATTGAACGCATTAAGGCAACCAAGGGTACGACGGAATATCGCTTGGGCGAAATCTATCTGGCGGCCACGCCCGAAACCTTGCCGTCAGTGCAAGAAAACGCGCGAAAAATAATCGATCAATTGCGCCAAGGCGGCAATTTTGTAGCTTACGCCCGTCAGTTTTCTGAAGCGTCCACTGCATCCGTCGGCGGGGATCTCGGTTGGTTGTCGCTCGCGCAATTACCACAGTCGCTGGCCACGGCAGCAGCTGGCATGAACAGTAACGAGGTGAACGCTGTGGCATCGCCTGGTGGTATCTCCATCCTGTTACTGATCGATAAACGCCAGGTGGCAACCTCTGATCCGCGCGACTCCCTGTTAAGTTTGAAGCAAATTGCAATCAACTTTCCGAAGGGCACAACTGAAGCTCAGGTGACGCCATTGATCAAGACATTCAGCGAGGAAACGCAACGTATCTCGGGCTGCGGGGTCGCGGACGAGATGGCACGCAAACTTGGCGCTGATGTGGTTAACCGAGACGGCATCAAAATTCGCGAATTACCTGCTCCATTACAGCAGGTTATGCTCGATTTACAGGTTGGCCAATCAACGCCACCTTATGGTTCTTTGGAAGATGGCGTTCGCGTGTTCGTCCTATGTGGTCGCGACGCGCCACAAGAGGCCGCGTCAGAGAGTTTTGACGAAATCATGTCGCGATTGGAAGAAGAGCGCGTGAACAAACGCGCCCGCATCTACCTGCGCGATTTGCGCCGTGATGCTGTTATCGAATATAACTGATGCCGCTGGGCCGATTGGAACTGCCGCTGGCCGTTTCGGTCGGTGATCCGGCTGGTATCGGGCCGGAGATTATCGGAAAAGCCTGGGAAGCCCGCCACGCCTCTGGCTTGGCGCCTTTCTTTGCCATTGGCGACATTGGAAGTTTCGCCCCGCACTGGCACGGCCCGGTTGTCCGAATTGAAGACCCGGCGGATACGTTCAAACATTTCGACACGGCACTGCCCGTTATTCAACTGCACAACTGCCTTTCGGTCGTACCAGGCGTTCCGGACTTGGACGGCGCGCATTGTGCCTACCAAGCCCTAGAAATGGCAATCGGCTTTGCCCGGGCAGGGAGCGCCGCCGCTTTGGTCACTGGCCCCGTTTCCAAATCGCAGCTTTATGCCGTTGGGTTTACGCATCCCGGCCAGACTGAATTTATTGCCGAACGCTGCGGCGTAGCCAAGAATAATGCGATTATGATGCTCGCTGGCCCGGACCTGCGCGTGGTCCCGATGACGACACACATCCCGCTGGCCGATGTAGCAACAACGCTGGACGCTCGGCTGATCCGTCAACGCCTGCGCGCCACGGCAAAGGGATTGCAACGCAATTTTGGCATAGAAAATCCAAGGCTCGCGGTCGCTGGTTTCAACCCCCATGCCGGAGAATCTGGCCATATGGGTCGCGAAGAGCTTGAAATATTTGAGCCCGCCATTGCGCAGATCAGGAGCGAAGGATTCAACGTCATTGGTCCCCTGCCCGCCGACACGATGTTTCATGCCGAGGCGCGCGCACAATATGACGCAGCTTTATGCGCTTATCATGACCAAGCACTTATACCCCTGAAAACGCTGTATTTCCATGATGCTGTTAACATCACTCTTGGATTGCCCGTCGTTAGGACATCACCAGATCATGGCACGGCTTTCAGTATCGCTGGCCAGAACAAAGCACTGCCATACTCCATGATCGCAGCAATCAAAATGGCGGAATCAGCGGCATTACACCGCCTTGCCACCGCCGATGTGGGTTGATGACGGTTTCGCTGCCCCCACTTAGGGACGTCATTGCCCGCCATGGCCTGTCTGCCAGCAAGGCACTTGGCCAAAACTTCCTTTTTGATGAGAAGCTGCTGGATCGTATCGCAGCTATTCCCGGCCCGTTGGCGGGCGAGCATGTGTATGAGGTAGGACCAGGTCCCGGTGGTCTTACAAGGGCTCTGTTACGCGCTGGCGCAAATGTTGTTGCCGTAGAGCGCGACCATCGCTGCTTACCGGCGCTCGCCGAGCTAGCGGAAGCATTTCCCGGTCAATTGCGCGTTATTGAAGGGGATGCCCTCAAAATCGATCCCTTTGCCGAAATCGGCGCGCCATTTCACATCGTTTCCAACCTGCCTTACAATGTGGGGACGGCGCTCGCCGTTGGCTGGCTTAGCGGCAATGCATGGCCACCAATGTGGAAAAGCCTGACGCTTATGTTCCAGCGCGAAGTTGCTGACAGGATAGTGTCCTCCCCTGGCACCAGCGCTTTTGGCCGCTTAGCGATTTTGGCGCAGTGGCGTTCGAATGCGTCAATTGCAATGCCAGTCCATCGCTCCGCTTTTACCCCGCCGCCAAAGGTCATGTCCGCCGTAGTGCACATCACGCCCAAGGACGCGGCAAGTGGCGTTAAAATGTCCGTTTTGGAAAATCTGACGGGTGCCGCTTTCGGTCAGAGGCGCAAAATGCTGCGACAAAGCCTTAAAGGCGTCCCTGGCGCTTTAGCGGCACTCCATAAAACCGGCATTGCCGAAGATCGCCGTCCTGAAACCATTAATATAGCCGAATGGTGCGCGCTCGCACGGGAAGTTGGATAATCCCATACGCTAGGGGTGGTCCTTTTAAGCGACCAAAGCTAAGATCAGATCATGCATACGCTAATCGACAGCGAACGACAGGTTCTTGAAACAATTCAACAGCGCTCCATGCTTGACCAAGTGCAAAGCTGGTGCGCGGTGAACAGCGGCTCAAGCAATCTCGTTGGCTTAGCGACGACCGCGAAAATGCTGGCTGATGCGTTTTCGGTTCTTCCTGGCGAAGTTGCTCTGGTTAATCCCGAACCGGTCGACCGCGTGCTAGCCGACGGATCCATCAAAACTGTGGCGCATGGGCAGCATCTGTTGGTCACGGTGCGCCCTGATGCGCCAACACAATTGTTGCTTACGGGTCATATGGACACGGTTTTTCCTGCGGACCATGAATTTCAGAAGCTGCGCTGGTTAGATGACGGCGTCCTAAATGGTCCCGGTGTTGCCGACATGAAAGGCGGCATATCCGTCATGCTCGCCGCATTGCGCGCGGTGGAACTTTCTACAAACTTTTCGCGTACAGGATACCAAGTCCTCATTAACAGCGATGAGGAAGTTGGCTCACCTTCATCTGCAAAACTGATTGCCAAGCTTGCGCAGAACAAGTTGGCAGCGTTGACCTATGAACCTGCACTGCCCGACGGCACGCTGGCCGGGGCACGTGGCGGGAGTGGCAATTTCTCCATCATTTTTTCCGGCTTGTCAGCGCATGCCGGGCGCAACCCCAATGATGGCCGCAATGCGTTGTTGGCGGCAGCGGATCTCGCGCTTCGCCTCAAGCGGCTCTCGCGCGAAGGGCTATCGGTTAACCCGGCCAAAATCGAAGGTGGCGGTCCGAATAATGTCGTGCCCGATCACGCAATATTGCGCGTGAACTTCCGGCCACGCACTCCGGATATTGTGACACAAACCGAGGCTGATTTGCATCGGATCATCGCCGACATCGAACGCGAACATGATGTGCGCGCCCATCTGCATGGCAGTTTTGGTCGCCCACCCAAGCCAATCGACAACGAAGCCGCCAAGCTATTTGACCTCGTCAAACAATGTGGTGCTGATCTTGGTCTATCCATCGCCTGGCGCTCCAGCGGCGGTGTGTGCGATGGTAACAACATCGCGGCCTGCGGCGTCCCAGTAGTCGATACGATGGGCGTCCGCGGTGGCAATATTCACAGCAAGGATGAATTCCTCGTCGTCGAAAGCCTGACCGAGCGCGCACAATTGTCCGCACTGACCATCATGCGTTTATCAGAAAAAGGGGCCTTATGACTTTCCTCATCCGTCCGGCGAATATGGGCGATTTGCAACCGATTTACGAAATGGCGAAACGCACCGGCGGTGGTTTCACGAACTTACCACCGGACAAGAAAGCGTTGTCCGAAAAGCTGGAACGGTCTGCCGCTGGATTTGACCGTGTGGGGGATGATGTTGCCGACGACCTATATGTGTTTGTATTGCAGAACAGCCTCACCGGCGAAGTGCGCGGCACCTGCCAGATCTTCGGCAAAGTCGGCCAGAGATGGCCATTTTATAGCTATCGCATCGGCGCGTTGACCCAGCACAGTGTGGAATTGGAACGCACATTCCGGGCGGACATTCTCAACCTCTCTACTGATCTTGAAGGCACTACCGAAGTCGGCGGCTTGTTCCTGCACCCCGGTGAACGCGCTGGCGGGCTAGGTATGCTGATTGCGCGCAGCCGTTATCTTTTCATTCGCAACCATCGCGAGAGGTTCGCGGACAGAACTATTGCCGAATTGCGCGGCGTGATTGACGAAGCGGGAGGCTCTCCTTTTTGGGATGGTGTTGCCGGACGCTTTTTCGGAATGAGCTTTCAAGAGGCCGACGAATTTAATGCGAAGTTCGGCAACCAGTTCATCGCCGATCTCATGCCCAAGCATCCAGTGTATATCGCCATGCTTCAGGAAAGCGCAAAGACCGTTATTGGCGTGCCACATCCTTCTGGCCGCGCGGCCATGCGTATGTTGGAAAATGAGGGATTCGCGTGGGAAAATTACATCGACATTTTTGACGGCGGCCCCACAATGACCGCCCGCACTGACCAAATTCGGAGCATCCGCGAGGCAAAGGATGTGACGATAACAAAGATAAGCCATTCCGCAGGCGAACAGAATATCGACCAAAAGAAGTTGCTTACCATAGGCCGCTTGCACGCATTTAAGGCAGCTTATGGCTGGATTGATGATCGCGGCGATGACGTCATTATGGATGCAGAATGTGCGCAGGCGCTGAATATTTCGGTAGGTGATCAGGTGACTTATGTGGAGCGGTCTTAATGGCTTTGGTCGAAATCAATTTTGACGGAATCATAGGTCCAACCCATAATTATGCGGGGCTCAGCCTTGGAAATTTGGCATCGTCAAACAACGCTGGCGCGACATCTTACCCCAGAGCTGCGGCGTTGCAGGGCATTGAGAAGATGCGCGCCAACATTGGTCTTGGGCTGGCACAAGGATTCTTCATGCCGCTCGACCGACCAAACCACCATTGGCTCAGCGGGCTTGCGACCGATATGCAATCGGCAGAGCGACATATTCAGGCTGCCGCTTTTTCGGCTTCCTCGATGTGGGCGGCAAACGCAGCTACCGTCTCGCCTGCACCGGACACAGCCGATGGTAAATGCCATCTTTCGGCGGCAAACCTGCTCACCATGGCTCACCGAAGCCATGAGTGGACAGGAACTTTAGCGCAGTTGCAGTTGGCTTTCGCGAACGAAGGGCATTTTGCCGTGCATGGACCGGTACCAGCGCCATTTGGCGACGAAGGTGCAGCCAATTTCATGCGTTTATGTGCATCGCATGATGCAGCGGGTATCGAAATATTTGTCTATGGCAAAACCGGCGGCCCCTTCCCTGCGCGGCAACATATTGAGGCGTCAAAAGCTATAGCGCGCGCGCACCGGCTTAATCCGGCCAAAACTTTGTTCGTGCAACAATCCGAAATCGCCATCGCCGCTGGCGCGTTTCACAATGATGTCGTCGCCGTGGCAAATGAACGCGTGCTTTTCACGCATGAACACGCGTTTGAGAACCCAGAACAGGTCTATGCCGATGTCAAACGGCTTATGCCTGAGGCAGAGATTATCATCGTACCAGCAGACCGCGTTAGCCTCGCAGACGCCATTCAAAGCTATTTATTCAATGCGCAGTTGGTGACACTGCCCGACGGCGGCATGGCGCTTATCCTGCCCAATGAAGCGCAAGAAAATGCGCGGGTTTGGGGCTGGCTGACCGAAATGATCGACGGTAATGGCCCCATCCGCAGGCTTGTACCTGTGGACGTGCGCCAATCGATGGCAAATGGCGGCGGTCCGGCCTGCTTGCGTCTGCGCGTTGTTGCCGATCCCGCGACGGTTGATCAACGCTTCATGGCTGATGCGACAAAGCTGGACACCATAAAGGAAGTCGTTGCCACGCATTGGCCCGAAACCATCACGCCAGACCAGCTTGGTGATCCCGATTTGCTGGATAAGGTCCGGTTGGCGCGGTTTGCGTTGTTGGAGGCCACCGATCTCGTTGCGCTCGCCTAACCGCCAAGATTTTTAACAACGCGCCGCGGCTTGGACCATAAAGGCAAGGCCTTAGAGCTTCGCTGCCCCTTGCATTGCTGCAGAAGCGGGGCGTTTCTGTTGGCCGGCACGCGCGTATAAAAAAGGTCCCGGATTCTGTTGCCCGGCTCCGGGGGGCCGCTGTAACCTTTCTGTTGCCCGGCCGGTTCGGCCGCGTTCTTTTAGTGTAAATTCAGACCGTTAGGCCCAAAATTACGCTGCGAGAGCAAGTGCTGAGTTATCGTTTGCACCTATTGGTTATGAACCATTTCACGGCTTATTCATGCCGGGCAAAAACAATGCTTTTCAACGCACGTCGATCCTAGTTCAGCCCCTCCAAGACCTCTGACAAACAGAGATTTTGGTGGAGCTGCCGGGTACCGCCCCCGGGTCCGCTGCACCTATTGCACATCGCAATTTATCGCCATAGCCGAGCGAACTCGGCAAGAACCCATATAGGCCTTTTTTCGTGAATGGGAAGTGAAGGCGGTTAAAGACCCTGCATATTTCGGCTTTCGGCCGGAACATGGACAACCAACCCGTCAAGTTCGGGCGTCAGGTTGATTTGGCACGATAAGCGGCTCGTGCGTCGTGCGCCCGAGGCAAGGTCGAGCATATCTTCTTCATCCTCAATCGCACGCGGGAGTTTATCAAACCAATCCTTGTCGATGATTACATGACAGGTAGAACAGGCCATCTGGCCTTCGCATGTGCCCTCCAAAGGCTGTCCGGCGGCTTGCGCGAGATCGAGCAAGCTCTGCCCATCGACTGCTTGGACCTCCTGGGATTCGCCGTCGGCACTGATGAACGTGACTGTGATCATAACATCGCCTCTGCTGCTCGGTTGATAGCGTCTGCGGCAATATCAATCTCTTCAGCCGTCGTATAGCGGCCAAAGCCCAAGCGGATGGAAGATTTTGCCTGTGCGTCAGTCAGACCAATCGCGCGTAACACATGGCTTGGGCGGCCGGAGCCACTGGCACAAGCGCTCCCTGCAGAAAAGGCGATGTTCCGACACTCAGAGATCAGCCGCGCCGCATCAACGCCTTCCCGGCGAATATTGAGGTTGCCTTTATAGCGTTCGGTCGTCGCGCCATTAATGGTCCAGTCAGCAAACGTGGCCGTAGCACGATCCCACAGGGCGGAGAGATGCACGGCGTCCATTTCCATCCGTTCTGCCGCCAATTTTGCAGCAGCGCCAAAGCCGGCACATAAAGCAGGTGAGAGCGTGCCCGAGCGCATGCCTTGCTCTTGTCCCCCGCCCAGCATTTGTGGGGCCAGTGAAACGCCATCGCGCACCCACAAAGCCCCGATGCCTTTTGGTCCGTATATTTTATGCGCAGAAATCGCGATCATATCTGGGCCATCGGGAATGTGCATACGGCCAAAAGCTTGCACAGCGTCGCATAGGAAGAGATTATTTTGAGCGTGGGCGGCGGCGGCGAGATCGGCAATAGGTTGAATGGTTCCAATCTCGTTGTTGATAAGCATGACCGCCTGCAACGCAGCATCTGTGTTCAGTTGATCGACGAGGCCATCGCTTCTCACTGGCAACACATCACCACCCAAATGCTTAACGCAATCCAGAACCGCCGCATGCTCAGTCGCAGCGGCGCTCACCGCCAGACCAGTTCCCACAATCGCCAAATTTATTGCTTCTGTCGCCCCGGAGGTAAAGATAACGCGGCCGCCGGCTGGCAACAAAGCGGCCACCTGATCACGAGCGACCTCAACCGCCGCTGCCGCTGCTCTGCCCGCTGCATGCATGCTATGCGGGTTCGCAAATCCTGTTTTTAGCCAAGGCTCCATTGCCGCAAAGACCTCGGGAGCGAGTGGCGTCGTGGCTTGATAGTCCAGATATATCATGCGGCTTTTGCACGGGCGACAATGCTGCGCCAGACATCAATGAAGCGCGCGACGTCAGCGTCATTCGTATCAACGCCAAAACTAACCCTAATGACTTCGGACGCGGATTTATCATCCCATCCCATCGCGCCAAGTACATGGCTGGTTTTCAGCGTTCCCGAAGAACAGGCGCTGCCCGCAGAAACCGCGACCCCTGCCATATCAAAATTGATAAGCTGGCTCGATGCGGCAACGCCTGGCATATGGTAACTGCCGATGGTCGCTAGCCGGTTGCTTTCCGATGCAATGACAACACCGCCAGCGTCGACAACCGCGGCTTCCAATATTTTGCGGAGGCGGACTGCGTTTTCCATCCACAAAAACCCCGCCTCAAGCGCAGCTGCAAACCCGATCGCAGCAGGCAAATTCTCCGTCCCGCGCCGATAGCCTTGCTCTTGACCACCGGTTGGAGATAATAATCCAAGATTGCGCACGAGCAATGCGCCCATGCCCGGCGGCCCGCCCAATTTATGCGCCGAGACTGCAATCATATCCGCATCGGGGAGCGGCAGTTTTCCAGCGCTCTGCGAACAATCGGCGAAGAATATGCCGCCAACGTCCCGCACGGCGTCAGCAATCTCCTTTATGGGCTGGATAACGCCGGTTTCATTGTTCACGGATTGAACGGCAAATCGTGCGTTGCCAATAATCGCACCGACATCGACCTGTCCACCAGCCCCTACCGGCAAACGGTTCGGCCCAGCTACTGCCAGCACCGCATCATGCTCCACCGCACTCGCCACCGCGGCCGTGCCCCGAAGCCCAAGTGCAATCGCTTCGCTGGCTCCGCTCGTCAGGATGACTTCTCCATCCCAATCCAGCGCGACTGCAATCCGCCTGCGTGCGTCCTCTAGAGCAAAGCGGGCGCCCCTTCCCTCTTGATGCGGCGATGACGGATTCGCCCAGTGCACCATGGCTTCAGCCATCGCCGCGCGCGCCGCCGGAATGACGGGCGTCGTCGCGGCATGATCGAGATAGATGCGGCTTTGGTCGGGCATAATTTCCATGACAGTTGCGAAAATCGTCACTGCTTCTATATAGCGCTTCCTATTCCTGCAAAGCCCGAACCGTCGGGTAAAGCTCGGTACACATTCTTAGAATCGAAATTTTATATGCCCGCCATTGCTATTCCCGGTCCAGAAGGTCGCCTTGAAGCCCGTTTTTCGCCGCCACCGCGCCCACGAGCACCAATTGCAATGATATTGCATCCGCATCCGCAAGCCGGCGGGACAATGAACGACCGGATCACGCAACAACTTTACAAAACCTTTGTGGCGCGTGGTTTCGGCGTCTTACGCTTCAATTTTCGCGGCGTTGGTAGAAGCGAAGGCGAATTTGACAATGGTATCGGTGAATTGTCCGACGCCGCGTCCGCGCTCGATTGGGTCCAAAGCTTCCACCCCGAAGCATCCACCACATGGATCGCCGGTTTCAGTTTTGGCGCGTGGATCGGAATGCAGCTTTTGATGCGTCGTCCGGAAATCCGTGGCTTCATCTCGGTTGCGCCTCCAGCCAATATGTATGATTTCAGCTTTCTGGCGCCCTGCCCTTCATCGGGTATCATGATTCAAGGCGTGAATGATGAAGTTGTGAACCCAAATGCCGTGCAAAAGCTGGTCGACAAGCTTCGCACCCAGCGGCACATCACCATTCATCACGACGAAATTCCGCGCGCAAACCATTTCTTCGAAAATGAAATGGAACTGCTGATGGCATCCGTGAACGGCTATCTCGATTTCCGGTTGGACCCGAACTGTCCTATTAAGTGACGTGTTCACGCAAGGGCTTAGAGAACGCGCAAAAATTTAAAAGCTGACGTCATTCTGAACGTGTTTTCATCCGTCACCCTGAACTTGGTTCAGGGCCTTACTTCTGGGGTCGCCAATTATTAAGATTCTGAAACAAGTTCAGAATGACATCAGCTTTTGCAATATCCGCGCCATCTGCGCCTCCGCGTGCGAAAATTAGCGTTGTTCAACCGCCCCAGTGACCAAAGACTGCCCTTTTTCATCTGGCACCACCCAAATCGCCACATTGGCGAATATTACTAAGGCCGCCGAAAACATCAGCCACATTTGCTGGCTAGCGCCGTCCCGCCGCCAACGTTTCCATGCACCATATAGGAGCAGGAAAGCAGACAGCATCGCGATGGACAATATGGCATTAAGCATGATCGCCCCCATAAAGACGGTGGATAAGCTGCGCAATCACGGAAATTCGGCATGGCCTTTTGCGGCGTGGTCCCATAGGGGAAGCCTATTCCGACTCAAGCTGCTACAGGATGTGCCATGCGTATCGCCATCGCCTCAGATCATGCTGCTCTCGCGTTGAAATCAGCGCTAGCTGAATATCTGCGCGCTGCCGGGCATGACGTCGCCGACCTTGGCCCCCATGACGAAGCTTCAGTGGACTATCCCGATTATGGATACAGGCTTGCAAGCGCGATTGCCGATGGGTCGGCGGAACGCGGTGTGGCTTTATGCGGGTCCGGCATTGGCATTTCCATCGCCGTAAACCGCAATCCTGCCGCGCGCGCCGCGTTGGTGTCTGAACCACTTTCGGCACGCCTGTCGCGCGAACATAATGACGCAAATGTCATTGTCATGGGCGCACGCCTAATCGGTATCGAAATGGCGAAGGCCTGTATTGATGCATTTCTCTCAACCGAATTTGGTGGCGACCGGCACCAACGGCGCGTTGATAAATTATCCAATCCCATCATGACTAAGGAACCAGCATGAGCACGCGCCCCGCACACGATCTTTCCGATGTTCAGCCCGACGGCTTTTTCACACGCGGCTTGGCCGAAACCGATACTGAAGTGTTTGCCGGCCTTACCCATGAACTGGACCGCGAGCAGAACCAGATTGAGCTGATTGCGTCCGAAAACATTGTTTCAAAGGCTGTGCTTGAGGCGCAGGGTTCAGTCTTCACCAACAAATATGCTGAGGGCTATCCCGGCAAGCGTTATTATCAGGGTTGTGCGCCCTCAGACGAAGTTGAATCATTAGCTATCGAACGCGCCAAGAAACTGTTCAACGCTGGCTTTGCCAACGTCCAACCGCATTCCGGCGCGCAGGCCAATGGCGCGGTGATGCTGGCGCTGGTAAAACCGGGCGAGACAATACTGGGTATGAGCCTTGATGCAGGCGGCCATTTGACGCATGGCGCAAAGGCCGCCATGTCCGGCAAGTGGTTCAACGCGGTGCAGTTTGGCGTCAATCCAGAAACCCATCTTATCGACTTCGACGAGGTCGAGCGGCTTGCCAAGGAACATCGTCCGAAAATCATTATTGCCGGTGGCTCCGCTTATCCGCGGATCATTGATTTCGCGCGCTTCCGCGCCATTGCTGACGAAGTTGGCGCGATCTTCCATGTTGATATGGCCCACTTTGCCGGCCTGGTTGCTGGCGGCGTGCATCCCAACCCGCTTGAGCATGCGCATGTTGTAACCAACACCACGCATAAAACGCTCCGTGGACCGCGTGGCGGCATGATCATGACCAATGATGAGGCTATCGCCAAGAAGATCAACTCTGCGGTCTTCCCGGGCCTCCAAGGCGGTCCATTGATGCATGTTATTGCTGCCAAGGCTGTGGCCTTTGGTGAGGCGCTTCGCCCCGATTTCAAAACCTATGCCGCAGCGACAATCGCCAATGCACAGGTGTTGGCCGCAACGCTGCATGAACGCGGCGCAAACTTGGTTTCCGGTGGCACCGATACGCATTTGGCGTTGGTCGACCTGACCCCACTCGGCATTACCGGACGCGATGCCGACGAAGCGTTGGAGCGCGCGGCTATCACCTGCAACAAAAACGGCATTCCGAACGATCCGCTGCCGCCGATGAAAACAAGCGGTATCCGCGTGGGGTCGCCTGCCGGAACGACACGCGGCTTTGGCGTCGCTGAATTCCGGGAGATCGGGCACATGATCTCTGACGTGCTTGAAGGTTTGCGCCAAAAGGGCGAGCATGGCGATGCAGCGGTCGAGGCCGAGGTCCGTCTGCGTGTCCGCGAATTGTGCAGCCGCTTCCCAATTTACCCATCTTGAATTATCTAGGTGACTTACCCATCTAATACACAGAAGGGAAATAACCATGGGATTTTGTAACGAGTGTAATGCTGAATATAGCGAAGGGATGAAGTTCTGCCCGCAATGTGGCGCCAAAACGCCTGAGCAGCTTGCGGCCGAAAGCTTCCCCAACCAAGCCAAGCATTATGTCGGTGAAGCTGCGGACGAATTGTGGGGCGCGACCAAGGACGCTTTTCACACCGGCAAGCATCTCGCCGATCAAGACACAGTTAAAAAAGTCGCTGGCGGCGCAGCCATTGGCGCAGCCGCAGGCATTATCGCTCCAATCGGACTTGCCACCGGTGCATTGATTGGTGCAGGCATCGTCGCGTACAGGCATGTGAACAAGAAAAAGAATCAGGAAAAATAATTGCGCTGCCCATTTTGCGGACATGACGATAGTCAGGTAAAGGACAGCCGTCCGACCGAAGACAATAGCGCGATCCGCCGTCGGCGGCAGTGCGAGGGTTGCGGTGGGCGCTTTACAACCTTTGAGCGCATTCAGTTGCGTGAGTTGGTTGTGATCAAAAGCGAAGGCAAACGCGAGCCGTTTGACCGAGAGAAGCTGGAACGCTCGCTGTCCGTCGCGTGCCGAAAACGTCCGGTGGACAGTACGCAAATAGAAAAGCTTGCCTCTGCCATCCAGCGCCAACTTGAAACCTTGGGTGAAAGCGAAATCGAAACCAAACGCATTGGCGAATTCGTCATGGATGGTTTGAAGGCGCTTGATAGCGTTGCCTATATTCGCTTCGCGTCCGTGTATAAGGAGTTTAGCGAAGCCAAGGATTTTGAGGATTTCGCCGGAAGCGTGGTTGAAGCGGCGCTGAAATGAGCGCGCCACCCATCATGATCCTGTGCCGTCCGCAATTGGGCGAGAATATCGGCAAGGCGGCGCGCGCCATGCTCAACTTTGGCCTTACCGAAATGCGTTTAGTAGCGCCGCGTGACGGATGGCCCAACCCCAATGCAGGTCCAGCGGCATCGGGCGCGGACATTGTGTTGGCGAATGCCCAAGTTTTTCCCACACTTGCGGAGGCAACCGCGGACATTGCCCATGTCTATGCGACAACGGTACGCAAGCGCGGTGTGACGAAACCGGTTATAACCCCAGAAGTGGCCGCCCGAGAGGTATTCGGCAACACAGGGCGAAGCGCGATATTATTCGGCGCCGAACGATCAGGCCTGGAAAGCGACGAAGTCAATGTTGCCCGCGCTATCATTACAGTGCCGATTAATCCTGAATTTGGTTCGCTGAACTTGGCGCAAGCGGTCATCCTGTGCGCGTATGAATGGTCGAAAACGCAGACGCTCGCGAGCCCGCCAAAAACGGATTTGGAGCCACCTGCGACGCAGTTCGAACTAGACGGCCTTATTGCACAATTGGACGCCATGCTCGAGCCGCTGAATTATTTCACGCCCATTGACCGCGCGCCAGTCACCCGCCGCACATTGCGCAATTTGCTGACGAAGCCAGCATGGAATGCCCTTGAGGTCAGAACATTACGCGGCGTGCTCACAACGTTGAATAGACGGAGACCGCCCGAAGGTTGAAATTGTGGCTTCTTAGCCCACCGCTGGTCAGACTATCGGACGCGAATGGCATCCCATTTATCGAGTTCGTAAGCGATAGAAGCTTCAACCAAACGCTCCCATAGGTCAGCAACTACCTTAACCGGAATATCCGAGCCAATTGCCGCATCTTGAACGTTTTTGAGAACCTGTTGCTTGCGCGCTTCGTCACGGACGGCGTTGCGTTCTGTTTTAATCCGGGCGGCGGCATCCATATACGCAAAGCGAACAGCAAGAAGTTCGACCAGTTGCGCATCAACCGAATCAACGCCCGCACGCACTTCGGTCATATCATTGCACTTGGCGGGTTCAATTGGGCTGACTGTTCTGCTCATGGCAGCGCCTTTACGATTCAGCCTTCGTAAAGTCGAGCCAGATGTTGACATAACGCCCATCAACGGCCATAGGCGCCGCTTCGCAATCGACCCTGCACTCCGGTGAAGCAGGTGTCCGGCACATCCCAGATGTGTCGCGCGGTACCGGAAACAAAGTTGTTAGCAATTGGAGACTGAATATGTCGATGCGCAAAAGCTCGAAGTATAAACTTGACCGCCGGATGGGTGAAAACATCTGGGGCCGTCCAAAATCCCCTGTAAACAAGCGCGAATATGGCCCAGGCCAGCATGGTCAGCGCCGCAAAGGCAAGCTGTCTGATTACGGCATCCAGCTGCGCGCCAAGCAAAAGCTCAAGGGCTATTATGGCGACGTAACGGAAAAGCAGTTTAAGCGCGCCTATCAAGAAGCCAGCAACATGAAGGGCGATACGTCGCAAAACCTTATCGGTCTGCTGGAGCGTCGCTTGGACATGGTCGTATACCGCGCCAAGTTCGCACCAACCATTTTTGCTGCACGCCAGATCGTCAGCCATGGCCATATCCGCGTCAACGGCGTGAAGTGCAACATCGCCAGCCGTCAGGTCGCCGTTGGCGACGTCATAAGCCTTGGACCGAAAGCTAAGGAAATGGCTCTGGTTATCGAAGCTCAAGGCCTCGCTGAGCGTGACATTCCTGAATATGTTGCCGTTGATGGCAATGACAAGGTAACCTTCGCACGCGTCCCTACGCTTGATGAAGTGCCTTATCCTGTGAAGATGGAACCAAATCTGGTCGTCGAATTCTATTCGCGTTAATCTTCCACGCAAAGATTACAAAAAAGGCGGTCGATGTGGCCGCCTTTTTTTTTGCGCGCAAACCATGTCGGCCCGCTGCAGTTTCTCAATAAACTACTGTCGCGCCAGCGAAGGCCTACGCATTCCCAATGCAAAGCCTTTTTCATTTGAGCCGCACGAACGGGTCTGGCACAAGGCGCGCAATAATATTTCACTTTAGGAGAATTCCATGCGCCTGCTTTCCTTGGCCCTTGTTTCCGCGCTTGCCCTGACCAGCGCGTGCCAGAAGGCGGCATCGCCGGATATGGCGCTATCAGCGCTGCCTGACGTAACGGTTCCCGCTTTGTCGGAAAAGACAATGCAGGACGTCACCCGCGAATTGTCGCTTGATGCGTATGAAGGTCGTGCGCCCGGGTCTATTGGCGAAGAAAAGACAGTCGCCTATTTGATTTCAAAGTTCAAAGCGGCAGGGCTCGAACCGGGAAATAATGGCAGTTGGACACAGGACGTCCCCCTGATCGAAATTACCGCGAAAAAAGTTTCGCCCCTAAGGATTGCCGACCGGAACGGAAAGGCCATGTCTTTTGCTTATGGCAGCGACTATGTTATCGGCAGCTATCGCGAAACGCCCAAAACCGAAATCAAGCAAAGCGATATGGTTTTCGTCGGCCATGGTATTGTCGCCCCTGAAAAGGGATGGAATGATTATGCCAGCGTAGATGTGAAAGGTAAGACCGTCGTTGTGATGGTCAACGACCCCGATTTTGAAAACGAGGGCCTTGATGGCCCCTTCGGCGGCAAAGCCATGACCTATTATGGTCGCTGGACCTACAAATATGAAGAAGCTGCCCGTCAGGGAGCCGCTGCCGTTTTGATCATCCACGACACTGCGCCAGCCGCTTATGGTTGGAATGTCGTCAATTCCAGTTGGACGGGCACGCAGTTCCTCGCACAATCCAAAGATGGCGGCAAAAGCCAGACCCAGGCCAATGGCTGGATTCAGAAATCGGTCGCCAAGGATATTTTCGCCGCAGCAGGCCAAAACCTGGAAAAGCAAATGGCTGCAGCAAAGCAAAAGGGGTTCAAGGCCGTGCCGTTGAACCTCACCGCCTCTTTAAGCTTTGAAAACGACATTACGCGCAAGGCCAGTAAGAATGTGATTGGTGTGATGAAGGGCAGCAAACGGCCCGACGAATATGTGCTTTACACCGCGCATTGGGACCATCTGGGGCGCTGCACTGCGGCGGCGGATGGCGATGATATTTGCAACGGCGCCGTTGACAATGCAACGGGGACAGCTGCGCTGGTTGCGCTTGCGGAGGGCTATACCAAAGCTGGCGCACCAGACCGGTCGGTCGTGTTTCTTGCGGTCACTGCCGAAGAAAGCGGCTTGCTTGGTTCCAAATATTATGCGGAAAACCCTGTATTCCCGCTGTCCCAGACCGTTGGCGGCGTGAATATGGATGCGTTTTCGATGTCCGGCCCTGCCAAGAACCTGACCGTTATTGGCAAAGGCAAGTCGCAACTTGATACCTATTTGGAAGCAGCAGCGAAATCGGAAGGTCGCACGCCCGAAATGGAACCGACCCCCGAAAAAGGTTTCTTTTATCGTTCCGACCATTTCAGCTTCGCAAAGCTTGGCGTGCCGATGGTCTATTTCGAAGGTGGCGATGATTTGATCATTGGCGGCAAAGCAGCGGCCCAAGCAGCTGCGGACGACTATGAAAAGAATCGTTATCATGCCCCCGGCGATGAATTTGACGAAAAATGGGATTGGTCCGGCGTTATGTCCGATCTAAAACTGTATTACCGTGTTGGCCGGATGCTTGCGATGACCAATGCATGGCCAAATTGGAACGAAGGCGATGAATTCCGCGCCGTTCGCGACAAAAGCCGCAGCGGGAAATAATCCATGGCGTTTCGCATGCCCGCAGAATGGGCCCCCCATGAATCGGTCTGGATCGGCTTTCCAAGTTCGACCGATGCCTGGGGTGAACCGCTGCATCACGCCCAGTTGCAGATTGCTGCATTTGCCAACGCCGTCCACGCATCAGGCGAGGGAGAGGCTGTCCATGTGATCGCAGGCAGCGCCGAAGCCGCCAAGGTTGCCAAGGACCTTGCGGACAATGGGGTTCATGTAGAACAGCGCCTCATCGGCGACATATGGCTACGTGACACGGCTTGTATCATCGTAAAGGACGGCGATCATCGTATCGCCCGCGATTTTGGCTTTAATGGCTGGGGGGACCGTTTTGATTATCCCGGCGACAAAAGCATTGGCCATGACCTCGCTATTGCTGCGGGATTTGACGTCATGAAGGCGGATTGGATTTTGGAAGGCGGCTCCATAGATGTGGACGGTGATGGCCTGGCCGCGACCACTGTCGATTGCTTGTTGAACCCGAACCGTAACCCTTCGCTTGATAAGGAGGCGATTGAATCGCGGCTGCGCGACGACCTTGGGATCGAACGCCTGCTATGGCTGGGCGACGGCTTGGCGAATGATCACACCGATGGGCACATCGACAATCTCGCCCGCTTTGTGGGTTCGAACCATATCCTCATTCCGCAAGGCGCAGGGTTCGATGACCCCAATGAAGCCGTTTTTGCAGATGCCCGGAAACGCGCGGAAGCATTTGGGTGCCGGGTCAGCCTCATGCCTTCGGTCGGGCGCTTCTTGCAGGATGGGGAAGCCGTTCCGGCAAGCTACATGAATTTCTACATCGGCAATGCCGCAATTGTGGTGCCGATTTATGGCGTGCGCAATGACGATGCAGCTATTGCCGTTTTGGCGTCATTGTTCCCCGACCGAAAGGTTGTCGGTGTCATGGCGGACGCAGTATTGACCGGCGGCGGCAGCTTTCATTGCTCCAGCCAACAAGTGCCGACATAACTCTATTGGAATTTTAAGCGCACATACCCATATCCGGAGCACGCAACCAAGAAGAGGATTTCCCATGAAAAAAGCGTTTCTATTCGCCCTTGCAGCCGCCACTTTGGCAGTTCCCGCGCTCGCGGACCACCATGGCGCCAAAAAGGCCGACCATGACAAGATGCATAAGGCGCATCAGGAACGCCTTGCCAACATTCTTGCCGACCCTGCCCGTGCCAATGATGCAAAGCGCGACCAGTATCGTCATCCTGCCGAGACTTTTGAATTTTTTCGTATTCATCCCAATCATGTCGTTGGTGAATATGCCCCCGGCGGGGCATGGGTGTCGCGGATTCTTGGCCGTTATGTGAACGAGAATGGCAAATATACTGGCCTGTATTTCGGAACAAAAACACATTTCAGCGATCAGCAAAAGCAAGGCATAGCTGCAGGAATTACCAAATTCCCGTCGGATGTAGCGGCGGTATCCGGTCGTCCAGCAACCGACTTCAACGCATTTTCCCTCAGCGAAATTCCAGAAGGTGCCAAGGGCAGCTTTGATCGAATTTTGGTGATGCGGATGATGCACAACCTTATCAATTGGAACATCGCCGACGCCGAAATAAAGGCCATGCGTGATCTGTTGAAGCCAGACGGCCTGCTCGGCATTGAGCAGCACCGTGCGAAAGCTGACGCACCCTATAGCTACACCAATGGCACTAAAGGCTATATGCGCGAAGCTGACATCATCAACTTCATGGAAATCCATGGTTTTGAACTTGTCGCCAAGAGCGAAGTGAATGCCAACCCCAAGGACAGTGCAAACTGGCCCGATGGCGTGTGGACATTACCGCCCGCGCTGCGTTTGAAGGATGTTGATCGCGCAAAATATGAAGCGATTGGCGAAACAGACCGGATGACATTGTTGTTCAAAAAGCGGGATTGATGATTTTGTGGCGGCAGCGACGCAAATGCGTGTCGCTGCCGCCCATATGCTAAGTGTAGCGTCAAATGTTATCCGAAAACAAAACATGCAAAATATGCGCTCTGACGACAATGGTGATTGCGGCGCGTTTCTGCGTGCGGCTATAGACGGGTCATGACTAGGAACATCACTGTAGCCGCGTTGCAATTGCCTTTGTCGGCTAGCGAAGCCGAAAACATCGGTGCCGTCAGCGACCTTGTGTCGCAGGCAGCCGACCTTGGCGCGCAAATTATCCTGCCGCCTGAACTTTTTTCCGGCCCTTATTTCTGTAAAACGCAGGAGGAAGACCATTTCGCGCTCGCGCGGCCAACATTGGAACATCCTGCGGTCAAGGCCATGGCGAAACTGGCCAAGCGCCTTAATGTTGCTATCCCCGCCAGCTTCTTCGAACGCGACGGCGCACATTTCTACAACAGCATCGCCATGATCGATGCGCATGGCGAGATCATGGGTGTGTATCGTAAGAGCCATATTCCCGACGGCCCCGGTTATCAGGAGAAATATTATTTCCGTCCCGGCAATACGGGGTTCAAGGTTTGGGATGTTTTTGGTACGCGCATTGGCGTTGGTATCTGCTGGGACCAATGGTATCCCGAATGCGCTCGCGCCATGGCATTGATGGGCGCTGAGCTTTTATTTTACCCCACAGCCATCGGTGCAGAGCCGCAGGATGCGACATTGGACACGCGGCACATGTGGCGGCGGGCGATGATTGGCCATGCCGTATCGAACTGTATGCCCGTCATTGCGGCCAATAGGGTCGGCAGCGAAGATGATCACGGACAGGCAGCGCAGAAATTCTATGGCACCAGCTTCATCGCCAATGAATGGGGCGATGTGGTCTGCGACCTGGACGACGCTGAAACCGGCATATTAGTGTCGACCTTTGACCTAGACCAAGCCCGTGCGCACCGCGCCAGCATGGGATTTTTCCGCGACCGTAGGCCAGCATTATATACCCGCCTTGCCCAGGATATTTGATCTGTCGCATCTCTATCTCCTTGGCATAGGTTCAAATCAGCCACATCCCGTCATTGGCGCGCCAAACCGCATCATCCCGCAGGCAATAGCTGCGTTGGAGATGGATGACATTGATGTGTTCGCGCATTCTGCCATCATCCAATCCAGTCCGATGGGACCATCGTCACGCCGCTTTGCCAATGCGGCTGCGGTCGTGGCGACCGAACTGGAACCGCCCGCGCTGCTTGCCCGCCTGCATGAAATCGAAAGCCATTTCGGACGCGTCCGTCGCGGCCAAAGCTGGCGCGCGCGGGTGTTGGACCTCGACATTCTCTTATGGTCCGGCGGCATGTGGGCCGGCAGCAACCCAGCGCTTTCCATTCCGCATCCGGGCCTGCGTTCGCGCGGCTTTGTCCTGACGCCCGCCGCCATGATCGCCCCCGATTGGCGCGACCCCGTGTCGCGGCTTAACATTCGTCACCTGCAATCGCGATTAAACCGACCAAAGGCGCTTGACCGCACCCCCCGCCGCCATTAGGGGGAGCGCTCTCCTTTGAACCCGTCAAGGTTCAGGTCGGGGGCCCTTAGCTCAGTCGGTAGAGCAACTGACTTTTAATCAGTAGGTCGCTGGTTCGAACCCAGCAGGGCTCACCATATTTTTCAATTAAATCAATAATTTGAGAGTGTCTTGGCGCTCTCTTTTTATGTGCGAAAAAAGTAGTACACAGTAATACACAAACCGTAAGTGATTGATTAGGTGAGAATCGTTGTAACGACGATGCGTCACAGCGTGATAAATACACTCGTAATGGAGTGTAGAAATGAACGCACGAGAGCAGATTAAACGAGCAGTCTTGCTACTGCCCAAGCTGGCAGCTGAGAGTGAGAGCAAGGAGATCAAGGCTGACATTGATCTGCTGATGGGCGTTGCATTGCAGTTGGTGACGGTTCTGGTGAGTAGAAACGATGCACTTGCTAGACAGTGCCGTTCACGAAAGTCCAAACCACCTAAGCCAACTCCACAGAGTACTGCTCAAACGCAAAAGCCCAAGCCAAGCAGCACTGATACTCAAAATAGTAAGAATGACTCTGTGGACCGTTCTACGGCGATTTCTTCAATTCAGCAGGGAATTCGCCAAGCTGAGCCAACGCTTGCAGATCAGCAACAAGCGTTGCGCGGATATGTATATGGAGCGCAGAATGATGAGGTTGCGTTTCGCAAAGCTGCGAAGGCTATCACACGATGAACTATAAGCTTTTTCAAAGCCAAAAGCGGCTGCACGACAGTCTGTTTGAACTCTACATTGATGGTGGCTTGGAATTGTTTCAGGCTGGCACTCGTGGCTTAAAGCGTGACTTAATCATAAGGCTTGAGACGAGCGGACTGACACCAGAGAAGGGTGAAATAATTCACTACTATGCAGTCAATCGTTGGGATGAAGATGACGAGTTTGATGAGTGGGCAAAACCTCTAGTAGCGTTGTCAGCAGAAGCTGAAGCGATAATTGGCGTGAATAATGATCAGCTTGACGGCTGTCGCTCAACGGTTGCCGTTGGATCTGATTTCATCAATTTTATTCACTAAAAATGTCGCTCTTAAACTTCCCGATATATCGTATATTCTTTTTCTTTTATCACCTTCTGATGTTTTTATCTCTAAAGCTCCAATATCTATTAATCTTTTTAAATCATTATTATGACTAGAAATAGATCTACCCGTTTTATTCATCAATTCTAATGAAGCTATTGGTCCATTTTCTAATATTTCTTTGATAATACGCAATTCATTATGTAAACATTTTATATTGGTTGATCTCTGAAAATTTAATATTTTCGTTAATTCGTCAATCATACGCTCTCCCAAGAGTGAATTTTTTCAACTCCATATTGAGATTCAAGAAAATGATAGTGTATTACAATATTTAGAACATATAGTATAATACACTAGCAATAACAGAGATTTATAATTTTATTGTAACAGTTGAAGGCGGAGATGTTGATGTTTTGCGAGAGGTCAAGGTCTTGGTTTGGGTTATTCGCAGACTGTTTTTTTGTACTTTCGGAAAGCACCAGCGGTCGAAAGGTTATACCAACCTGCATTGATCACAACTCACTGGCCCATTTACGATGGCCGATGGTCATAATGCGCCAAGGCTGATCTATGAGTTTGTTCCACGCCTCGCAGCAGAGGTCGACGATATTGTC
>NZ_JBIIBA010000028.1:0-28282 GCF_044239665.1 Sphingorhabdus sp. | reverse complement strand
TCCCACGACAATATCGTCGACCTCTGCTGCGAGGCGTGGAACAAACTCATAGATCAGCCTTGGCGCATTATGACCATCGGCCATCGTAAATGGGCCAGTGAGTTGTGATCAATGCAGGTTGGTATTACATATCGTGCTGTGACGCAAACGGTGAAGGTCCGATGAGCAAGCTGTTTGCTGACTTCGGCGATGTGCGTGGTTCATCATTTATGGACTGGTGGAAGGGTGGTGCTCGATTACTATTCTGCGAGCCGCCTGAGGCTGAAATTATCAGCTATCCATCGCTCCCAACCGAACCCGTCGCTGAAGATCGTGTTTTGCTGAGTATTCCTGTGACGGGCGATATCGACCGTACAATGGCTGAGCTTCGCAAGAAACTTCAGGAAGCGTTCGCATTTGCCAGGCGACAACGTCAGCATTCGAACACTGCGTCTGATTCATTCAGCCTTGCTGCATATCCTGTATTCACGAAGCCTGTGCTGACTGCGCTGCATGATAGATTGATTGCTTTACAAGCTCGAAAGGCAAATCCAACTGCCTCGTTGTACGAACTCGGCATTCTCACGGGCATGGCTGATCGAACATCAGGAACGCGGGATGATGCGGATCATCGCAACCGTGTGCTGGCAAGCGTCAGTCGTTGTCTGCGTGAAGCAAAGGCACTCGTTCACAACGCTGGTGAAGGGCGTTTTCCAGACACCACCCCGCCGCCTAAGTGAGACAATTTCGGTTTCGGAAACTGCAACGGAATTGGCAGCAGAAACTATGGTTGCGTAAAATTGATGCGTCATATCTAGGCGGAAGACAGACGCTTAGTTGAACCAGTGCTTATGCATCGCACAGATAAAGTCCGCGTCTGCAACGGGAAAGCCAGAAGCGGAGCCGATCACTGCATCTATGCCGCAATTTGGACAGAGCGCAGTTCCGTCTTCATCATCGAGCCATTCGTCTATGTCGCTTGCTGAAAACGATTTGCAGCAAGAGAAGCATGCACAAATCTCACTTTGTTCGATTTCTGCTTGATGTTTGCTGGAATGGCGATGAGCCGATTCTAGCGTGTCGATGGGAATGTTCATGTTCAAAACATACGATGAAATAATGAATGTCCGCAAGTGGGCGCTATGATTGTCGGGAACACGATCAAACTGCAAAGTGATGTGTGGGTCGTGTTGCCCGACAATGGCGACACGACCACCTAACGCTCGTTCGCTCAAAAGCTCATTGTGCGGGTATCAGATCGGGGGGCGTATTCATTCAGTTGCATTGTGTTGATAATTTTCCCAGACACTAGCCAAGAGTTATGTAGGCGCAATTGCTCGGCACGTAAGAGGTGAAGTATGGGAAAGCCGAAAGTCAGTTTGTTAGCGCTAGGTATAGTGTTCTCCTTAAGTGCGTGTGGCGGCGATACTGCTCAGAGCAGCGCACCGCCGCCAGTGATTATCACTCCTACGCCTCCGACTGCACCGCCTCCACCACCACCTCCTTCGAGCATGATATCCACTGAACGGGACATAGCGCCAGCGCTAACCAACGCCGCGCTTACCGACAATTTGTCAGCCCATTTTGCAATTAACCCAGCATCGGCATCCATGCGAAATCGCCTTTTCGTGATGTTGCCTGGAACTACTGCGATCCCACGCTTCTATCGCTTAATCGTCAGGGCAGGAGCGGCGCGTGGCTTTCACAGCATAGGCTTGACCTATCCAAATGATGAGGCGGTTGGGACAATCTGTGCATTTTCGCCGCGAGCTGATTGCGCAGGCGAGGTACGCCGCGAAATTATCACGGGTATTGATACAAGTCCGCTGGTGTCAATTTCCCAACCAAACTCTATCACAGGCCGCCTCGTTGCACTGCTGACATATATGCATAGCGGCTATCCAAATGAAGGCTGGGGCCAATATCTTGTGGGCGGGGCGCCGAACTGGTCGGTCATAACCGTTGCAGGTCATTCACAAGGTTCAGGACATGCCGCTTTCATGGGCAAGCTGCATGTCCTTGATCGCATAGCAATGTTTTCGGGGCCAGGTGACACTGGCAATGCAAATGGCTTGGCTGCTCAATGGACAAACTTGCCCAATGCAACGCCCGCTGCGCGCCAATATGGCTTTACGCACCAGCGAGATGAACTCGTGCCGTTGGCTGCGATTGAGTTGAATTGGAACCAAATCGGTCTTGGTGTCTTCGGGGCATCAACTTCTGTCGATGGACGCGCTGCACCTTTTGGCGACCGACGGCAATTGACGACCAACATCGCAATTTCTGTAAGTCCATTGTCCCCCTCAACTGCTCCAGCTCACGGTAGTACCGTGGTTGATGTAGTCACACCGTTAACATCTGCGGGAGAGCCACTATATCTGCCCGTCTGGAACTACATGGTATTTCCATAAAGTGATGTGTGGGTCGTGTTGCCCGACAACGTGAATATTTCGCGGATTTATAGCATCAGCTAAACTGACGCTGCGACTTATCTGCCTGTAATTTCACATAAAATATGATCGGGTAAACACGACCAACATATTGAAAATAGGGTATTTTTCCAATTTACACTATACAACAAATTATACAACTATGTGATAAAAGCACTGTATTTGCTACATTTGTGCATTATTCGTAATGCGGGGGTCGTAGGTTCGAATCCTATAGGCGGCACCATTTTTTCGATAATTTCTGTCATCACATAATCTGCCCTGCGTCGATGAACGCTGCTTGGGCTTGACCGATTGCCGTTAGATATGCAGGGAAAACGGCATGAACCAATTAACCGTTAGCCAAGCCGTACTTTCGCGTCGTTCTATCCGCGCGTTTACACCTGAACCTGTCTCCCTGGAAATACTCCATCGGGTTATGGACAAGGCGCGATGGGCGCCATCGGGTTGTAATTTTCAACCATGGGAAGCAACGATCCTGACCGGCGCGCCGCTTGCTGAACTGCAGCAGAAAATGCTGGCGTCGCCAATGCAGGACCCGCCGGAATATTCCTGGTCGGACCCAGAGGTTATCCCCGAATGCAAAGCGCGCCTTCAACATGTCGGCGCATCCATGTATCAAGCGATGGGCATCGGCCGTTCTGACAGCGATGCGCGCAACGACTTTGTGCATAATAATGTGATGTCGTTCAATGCCCCTGCGGTATTGCTGTGCTATTTCGACCGCCGCATGGGGTCGCCGCAATGGTCGGATGTCGGGATGTGGCTGCAAACGATCATGCTATTGCTGCGTGAAGAAGGGCTGGACACTTGCCCGCAGGAATTTCTCTCCATGCATGCAAAGCTCATCAAGGAATTTATTGGCGTTTCCGATGAAAGCCACATTTTCTTTTGCGGTATCGCCATTGGCTATAGAAATGACGAGGCGCCCGTTAACGGTTTTGAGCGGCAGCGCGAACCTGTTGAAGGCAATGTCCGCTTCGTCGGTTTTTGATAACTACGTCATATTTTTAATTTAATGCGGTAATGCTTGTCGCAGCACCGCGGCCAGCTATTTCTTGCCTTTGCGGCCTTTTCTCGCGGCATATCTGGCATCGCGCTCCCGCTTGCGCTCTTCGTCGGTTTTTGTCGGCACGGCGGGCTCTGTCGACATTTGCGCACGTTCCAGCCGCGCGGCCTTTTCCAGTTCACGGGCCGCCAGCTTTTCTGCGCGGGCTTTTGCTTGCGCTTGCTCGCGCGCTTCGGCGGCGGCGCGCCGTGCGGCCAGCGTTGCTTCGTCGAGCTTTGGCTGTGCGCGCAGTCGATTAACGGCATCCAGCTTCGCCTTATTGGCCAGTGCTGCACGCTCTTGAAACGACGGCTCTTTATATGAAGGCATATTCTTATATTATCCATTTGATGTGATGGTAACGCGGCGGACGCCAGCGATGACCTTGGACAACGCCTTAAAGGCAAAGACGCCCGACAGCAAATTGCAATCCGCTTAAAGTCAGGATCACTTAAATTACATCCACGGCTGGCGAGCCACGCGCCATGATTGGGTGAACCGGCTCAGGCCAAGGTGACAAGGCCAATGACTGCGCCTGTCATGGCGGACGCCATATTACCGGCGACCCAGCTTTTCATACCCAGCGCCGACACTTCTGCGCGCCGTGCGGGGGCGAGGGTGGCGATGGTCGATACCAACAGGCCGACGCTGGCAAGATTTGCAACGCCGCATAAGGCATAAGTGATGATCAGCTTGCTGCGCGCGTCAAAGGTATCGGCGGGCAGGGCGGCGAGATCAAGATAGGCGACATATTCGTTGAGGATGGTCTTTGTGCCCATCAAGGCGCCGGCCGCAGGGGCTTGGTCCCATGGAATGCCAATGCTCCACATTAACGGCGCGAACAGCCAGCCAAAAATGCGTTTGAGGGTGAGGGGCTGTGCATCCATTTGGGGTAGCAGGGCCAGCAACTGGTCGGTCAAATTGACTAAGGCAAATACGACGATGATGATGGCGATGACGGCCAGCACCAATTGGATGCCCTCCATCGTGCCTTTGATGATCGCGTCCATGCTGCTTTCATATTTCAGGTCAGCCTTGGCATCCTCGGCGCTCATGCTGCCGTCGCCAGGGACCATCAGGCGCGCGATGAGCACGGCGGCGGGTAAGGAAATCAGCGAGGCGACAATCATATGGCCAACGGCGTTCGGCACGGTCTTGGACAAGGTGGTGGCATATAAGACAAGGATAGCGCCGGAGATGGTGGCCATGATCAACACCATGATCATGAACAATTCGGCCCGGCTCATCCGTTCAAACCACGCTCGCAGGACAAGCGGGGATTCGACAACGCCCAAAAACATGGTCGCGCCGCCGCCCAGTCCAACGACGCCGCTGACGCCTAAGGTTTTGCGCAATGCCCAAGACAGGCCACGGACCGCCGCGCGCAATATGCCCCAATGCCACAAAAGGGCCGAGAGCGCCGAAAAGACGATGATGAGCGGTAAGATTTGAAACGCGACGATGACGGGTTGTTCCACGCCGGGCTTGAGCACAAAGGGGATCGGCGCGCCGCCGGTATAGCCGAACATATAGCTGGACCCGACCAATGTCGCCTTTTCCACTGCCGCGACCGCATCATTGGCATAGCCGACCAAGGTCCAAATAAACGGCACGCGCGTGACCGCCAGCGCGAGGGCGATTTGCACAAAAAGCGCGCCGACAATCCAGCGCCAGGAAGGCCGAGCGGCGCGGTCTTCGGACAAGGCCCAAGCGAGCGTCAGGATCAACGCGATGCCAATCAAACCCTGTCCCTGCTGCAAAATCACCATGTCCGCCCTTATGCTGCCAAGCCGTAGCTGCGCTATACGCCAACTGCCCTTAAGCTTTTGCTTACCGAATTCTAACAGCAGTTGTTAACTAAATTACGCGATAAAGAGCGGCGTAAATGCAGGGATTTTCCGGCATCATGGGATATAAACATGCGTAAGTTAACCGACTTCATACGCAATCTATGCACCAATGAACGGGGTAATGTGTTGATCCTTATGGGTCTTTCCATGCCGTTGCTGGTCGGTCTCGCGGGCCTTGGGACCGACACTATTCAATGGACTTTAATGAAGCAGCAATTGCAGCGCAGTGCCGATTCGGCTGCGTTGAACGGCGCTTATGCCAAGGCGCAGGCCAAGAGCGTCAGCGATAATGCCCATAATGATCTGGCCAAAACGCTTGATGGATTTTTAGGGGTTGGGGTCACCATTGAGAATGCGCCGACAGCCGGAAAATTTGCCGGTGACCCACGCGCGGTCAAGGTTGTTTTGACCTATAGTAAAGCGCTTCCCTTTTCGAGTATGTTTTTGGCAGATCCGCCATTGATTGCAGTGGAGGCAATTGCCGCAGTGTTGAATAATGGCGACTTTTGCGTCATTTCACTTGAGGATACGACCGCCAATGGCGTGACATTTTCGGGCAATTCGACCGTCAATTTGGGTTGCGGCGTTGCCAGTAATTCCACAGGCGGTAGCGCGGTGATAGCAGCTGGTTCAACAGTTGTGCGGGCGTCGCCAGTTGCTGCGGTGGGGAATGTGCCCGCCAGTGCGAACTACGCCAATGGGACACAACTTGTCCCTTATTCCATTCCGCAACGCAATCCGTTTGCGGCGCTTGGAGATCCAACGGCAGAGGCACCGGTGGTGTGCAGCGGCAATGCGCTGACCGTCGGCAATAAGCAAAATGTGACGATCAACCCCGGCTGTTTCAATGGTATCAACGTCCACGGCAAGCTGACCATGAATCCGGGTACTTATTATATCAAAGCCGGTGATTTTGAAACCAATGCCCAATCCGAAATTACCGCCCTTGGCGTTACAATCATTTTGACCGGAACCGGGACATCCATTGGACAGGTTAAAATGAACGGCGGCGCAGATATTGAAATGGCGGCTCCGGCAAGCGGCAAATATAAGGGCGTCCTCTTTTTCAAAGATCCCAGCGCGCCCGCCTCCACGAATGACGTGTTCAACGGTGGGGCATCGGGGTCGTTTCTGGGCGCAATTTATATGCCCTCACAAACCGTCACATTGAACGGAAACTCGACATTTGCGACCGATTGCCTGCAGATCGTATCACGCAAAGTGGTCATGACAGGCAACACCACGATTACCAACGACTGTCCCGTCGGGACGGCGGCGGATACCTTTGAGGGCACGCAAGTCAGGCTGGTCGGGTGATTTGATGGCGCATATCATCAAAGTTTTGAACGCCGCCCGGCAGGATAGAAGCGGGACAAGCACCATTGAGCTGGCGCTTATTTTTCCAGTGGGCTTGCTGCTTTTATTGGGTGCGATCGATTCTGCGATGGGCTTTGCTGAAAAGCTGCGGGTTGAAGCTGCGGCCGCCAGAGCCGTGGAGCAGATCACCGCTTTTTCACGAGTGAAGACGGACTATAGCTTAAGCCGTGCCGAGGCGGCGCAGGCCGCAAATGTTGACGTTTCCGACGTGACCGTGACCTATTGGCTTGAGTGCAACAATGTCGTCCAAAGTACGTTTACCGCTACCTGCACAGTGGCCGGCTCTCAGATCGCCCGATTTGTCAAAGTAGGCATTCGCGGCAAATTTTCGCCTGTGGTAAATTACGGGAATTTTCTCCCCACCGATGCCAATGGCTTTGTTCGGGTTGAGGGCGATGCTTCGGTGCGGATTCAATGATGCTATTGTCCAGATATCGCAAAAATGACTCCGGCGCATCTGCCACCGAATTTGCGTTGGCGGTGCCGCTTATTGTGTTGTTATTTTATGGAATGGCGCAATTCGGGCTCATCTTGCTGGCCAATGCGGGGCTGCGGCATGCCATTGACGCAGGCGCGCGCGCGACAACGGTCTATATCGGCGCAACGCCCATGACGGATGCCCAAATTCGGACGATTGTCTCCAGCAGCCTATACGGCATGACCAATGGCACGGTTTCAACGCCAGCGGTGATCAGGGGGACCAGCAACGGCGTCAGCTATGTCGACATAAGCATTTCGTACGCCGTACCGATTGATCTTATTTTTTACCAATATGGCCCAATTTTGCTGCAAGAGACGCGCCGGGCCTATCTGCCATAAACGAAAGCATTGTTGCGTGAGGTTTGCGCTGTGCCGCTCAAACCGGGAGAACGCGTTGCAGCAACCACATGAAGGCGATGCTGCCAATGGCATAAGCGCTGATTATCTGCGCGCGGGCGGCGTAGAGTGCATGCATGCGGCGCAGCGCCCATAAGGCCAACAACGCCACGCCAACGATGACAAGTTGACCCGCCTCAACGCCCAGATTGAATGTCAGCAATGCCATGGGCACTTCGCCCTGCGGCAATCCGATTTCGGCAAGCGCCCCTGCAAAGCCGAAGCCATGGAGCAAGCCAAACAGAAAGGCGACGACCCATGGAAAACGCTCTGACAAGCGCATCTCGCCGGGTTTGCGCTTCAGTATTTCGACGGCAAGGAAGACAATCGACAACGCAATGGCAGCCTCAACCGGCGGGCCGGGCACGCTGATAAGTTCAAGCGTCGTTGCCACCAAGGTCAGCGAATGCGCTATTGTGAAGGCTGTCACTGTTGCCGCCACGCGCCACGCGCCGTTGAGCAAAAGCACAAGGCACAGCACGAACAATAAATGGTCATATCCCATCAATATATGTTCGACCCCAGTGACGAAATAGGTCCGCGCGACCTGCCACCGGTCTGGTTTTTGCATGATCACCGCAATGGGGTTGGCAGCCGTGAGCCGTGCGGCCTGCGTGATGTCATTGGCGGATTGATAACGCAGCAACGCGTCGGCTGGCGTGCTTTCCATGCCGCTTAAGCTTACAGAACGGCCCGCTAAAGTCGCCTCGCAGTCAATGTCCCAGCGCGCCAGCAAAGCGGCGGCATCCACGCTGCGTACAGGTTCGGCCGCGGTGCAATCGCGCGGGAATATAGGGACAACACGCGCGGCAAGGCCGGGCCGGATCGGCGCTTTCCATGTAATGGCATACCGATGGGTAAGATCTTCATGCTCGCGGATTTCCAGATAGCCGGGTTGCAAGTCATCTGCGCGGGCAACCGACGCGCAGCCAGTTGCGAGCAAGAGCAAAAGGAAAAAGCGGATGATCACGGCTTAGCGATACGAATGTCATATCCGTCGAGCAGTGCCTGATAGGCAGCCGCTTCGCGCGCGACCTGCGTTTCGGCACGCCAGTCGTTGGACACGCGCTGGCGGATGTCGGACAGAGGCGGCGTCCCTGACGCGATCACGTCGCGCACGCGCACGGCATGCCAGCCGAAACCGGACTGGACTGGTCCGCTCCAACGCCCTTTGGGCAAATTGCGCAGGCTGTCTGCAAAAGCATCGCCAAATTCACGGGCGATGCTGTCCGATGCGGCCTCGTCCATGCTGGCCGATACGCTCAGCGGCTGCGCTTGCACGGGCTTTGCGGCGTTGATGGCAAGGATTGATGCTTTCGCGATCTCTTCATCTTCGCCTAAAAACTGCTGGTCAAAACTGAAGGCCGGTTTTTCGGCATAGCGGATTTTGTTGGCGGCATAAAAGCTTTGCAGCGCCGCTTCGGTTGGCTCCATATTCTGGATTTCTGCATTGGCCAGAAATTCCATTTTGGCGCGCAAGCGACGGCGGATGACGGGATCATCGACGTCGAGGCCAAGGCGCATGCTTTCCCGAAAATAAATTTCTTCCTTGATATAATCGCGGATCAGGCTGTCGAGCTGCTGCTGGGTCGGCGCGCGCCGCCATGTTTGTTCCCATTGCGACGCGAGCCGCGCGACGTCCGCTTCATTGATCGTGATGCTGCGGTCAAGGCTGTCTTCGCCGCCAAGCTGCGCCATGAGCAGAAACAGGGCCGACCCTGCGCCAATAAAATGTACCAAGGGCTCGCGCAGAGTCTGCTTCATCCAATCATATATCATAAAATGGCGACACCGGGGCCGGGGCGCTCAATCATGATCAGCGGCGCATCGCCATTTGGCGTTTTATAGGCGGCGTTTATGCTGGCCTGCACATCCGCCACGCGCGCACGCGGCATGATCGCCACCGCCGCGCCACCAAATCCTCCACCCGTCATCCGTGTGCCTCCTTGATCGCCAATCGCATTTTGCAAGAGCGCTACCAAATCATCAATCGCCGGAATAGTGATTTCGAAATCGTCGCGCATCGATGCATGGCTTTGGGCCATCAACATACCCAGCGTGACAAGGTCATTTTTGGCAAGCGCATCTGCTGCGTCCAAGGTCCGCTGATTCTCTGTAATGACATGCCGCGCGCGTGCCGTCGTGACCGCGTCGAGATTTGCTGCGGCCAGATTGTCCAAATCCGCGTCACGCAAGGCGCTTACCCCCATCGCTGCGGCGGCGGCCTCACACTGCCGCCGGCGATCGTTATAATGCCCGTCCACCAAACCGCGGGTGACGCCGGAATGGACGATCATAATCGCCACATCATCGGGAATAAGGATGTCGGTCACTTCCAAGCTGCGGCAATCGATCAACAGCGCATGGTCGGCCTTGCCCTGCGCCGAAATCAATTGATCCATGATGCCGCATTGCGTGCCGACAAAATCGCACTCCGCTTTTTGCGCGATTTGCGCGAGGCGGCGGTTGTCGATGTCGATACCGTTAAGCGCCAAATTGGCCTTGCCCACCGCCACCGCAAGCGCGGCGGAGGAGGACAGGCCTGCCCCTTTGGGCAGATTGCCCGCAATGGCGATTTTAGCGCCGCTGAGGGCGTGGCCGTCATTTTGAAGGACCAACAACGTCCCGCGCACATAATCGGCCCAGGGCTGGCTTAAATTGCGTTCTGGGGGCGGTATCAGGGCGAAGCTGTCCCGCGCATCGTCGAAATCAGCGGCAACCACATCGACCCTGTCATCATCACGCTTGCTGATCGCCACCATATTGGCAGGCCCAATCGCGCAGGGCAGGACAAAGCCGTCATTATAATCGGTATGTTCACCGATCAGGTTCACCCGCCCAGGCGCGCGCACGACAAGGTCAGGGGCGTGACCAAACTGTTCCGTAAAGACGGCGGTCACGCGATCCAGCAGCGCTTGGTCTTGCGCGTTCATGGCTGGTTCCGGTAATGGATTTTGTCCGTCGCGCGTAAATGTTCGGCGGCGGCCTCCGGCGTCAGGTCGCGTTGCGCTTCGGCCAGCATTTCATAACCGACCATGAACTTGCGCACACTGGCAGAGCGCAGCAAAGGCGGATAAAAATGCGCATGCAATTGCCAATGCGGGGCATCGGGCGTCGCGCTTGGCGCGCCGTGCCAGCCCATGGAATAAGGAAAGCTGGTCTGGAACAAATTGTCATAGGCTGTGGTGACGGCCTTTAAGATGTGCGCCAGACCGTCGCGTTGTTCTGGTGCAAGCGCCTCTAGGCGCTGAACGGCAAAGCGCGGCAGCAGCAGGATTTCATAGGGCCAGCTTGCCCAATAGGGCACGACGGCAATCCAGTGGTCGTTGCACGCTACTGTCCGCGCGCCGTCTTCGGCCTCTTGTTCGGCATAGGTCAGCAGCATCGCCGTCGCATGTTGTTCAAACCACGCCGCTTGCGTTGCATCCTCTCGCGCGGGCTCGGCAGGGACATAAGTCGTGGCCCAAATCTGCCCATGCGGATGCGGGCTGGAGCAACCCATCATCGCGCCCTTATTTTCGAAAATCTGGACATAGGCATAAGCGGCGGAAAGCTCTGCTTGTTGCGCGGCCGACGTGTCGACCAATATGCGGATATCGCCCAATGGCATTTCAGGCAGGGTTTTGCCATGGTCGGGCGAAAAGCAAATGACTCTACAGGTGCCATTGGCAAGAGCCGCACGAAACAGGGGTTTGTCTTTTTTTACTCTACAGGCTGCGCCGGGCATCAATGCGGCAAAGTCATTGTCGAAAATGAAGACATTTTTGTAATCAGGATTGCGTAATCCGCCAGCGCGTTCATTGCCTGCACACAAATAACAATCGGGATCATGCGCTGGCCGGACGGCGTTGTCGGGCATATCTTGCTGCCCCTGCCATGGCCTTTTGGTCCGATGCGGGGACACCAAAATCCATTCATCTTTCAATGGGTTGAAGCGACGGTGGGGCTGCTCATGCAACGACATCGGGCAGTGTCCAATCAATCGGCGGGAACCCGTTTTTAACCAGAAAGGCGTTGCATTGCGAGAAATGCTTGCAACCCAAAAAACCGTTATGCGCCGACAAAGGCGATGGATGCGCGGCCTTGAGCACGAGATGGCGGCGGCTATCGACATTCGCCGCCTTTTTATGGGCATAAGCGCCCCAAAGCATGAAGACGACTGGCTCTGCCTTGTCGTTCACTTGCGCAATAATCGCATCTGTAAACGGCTCCCAGCCCCTTTTGCTGTGCGACGCCGCTTTGGCGATTTCGACCGTGAGGACGCTGTTGAGCAATAGCACGCCTTGCCGTGCCCAATGCTCCAAAAAGCCATGCTGCGGGCGGGGCAGGCCCAAGTCTCTTCCTAACTCTTTGTAAATATTGGAAAGACTTGGCGGAGGGCGCACAGCCGGCGGTACGCTGAAACACAGGCCATGTGCTTGCCCCGGGCCATGATATGGGTCTTGCCCCAAAATGACGACGCGCACCTTGTCCAACGGCGTCAGCTCAAGCGCGCGGAACCATGCGCCCAGTGGCGGGAAAATCGTCTTGCCTGCCGCAAGTTCGGCGTCGAGAAAACCTTGGAGCGCCAGCGTCTCTTTTGTGGCAAGCGCCGCCTTCAGTGGAGTCTGCCAATCCTGCGGTAGCGCGAACGCGGTCATTCGGCCTTGGGCGGCGCGGTCAGCAAATCGGTCCAGGCCTTCATTTCTTTAGACGTAGCAGGGCCAAGCAATTCCATCGCATGGCGCAACCGCTCTCTGATGATGTCGCGGCCCAAATGGGTGATTGCGTCGAACAAAGGCACGCCCTGCGCGCTGCCGGTGATGGCGATGTAGAAGGGACGAATGACGTCCTTTAACTTTGCGTCCAAAACCTCGGCGGTCCGGCGCAACGTCGCTTCGACGCCGTCCCGGTTCCAGTCGATCATGCCGTCGAACTGCTGCAAGCCAAGGGTGTAGGCTGCGCGTTGTGCATCCTGCTCCAGCTTCACACCATCGCGCAACCGCTCTGCGGTCATGCCGTCAATCCGGTTCATGAAGAACATAGCGGTCAGGCCGCCCAAGTCCGACATTTTGGTAATCCGCGCCTGCGCCATTTCAGCGATAGGGGTAAGGTAGCTGTCATTCAGCGCCCACGCTTTCACCGCTTCCAAGAATTCCGAAACGCTAAGTTCTTCCCGCAAATAACGACCATTGAGCCAATCCAGCTTCGACGTGTCGAACACTGGCCCGCCAAGCGAAATATTGTGAACGTCGAATTCGTCGATCAGTGTTTGCAGTGAGGTTTTTTCATCTTCTTCGCTCGCCGATTTGATGAACAAGCCCAAGAAGTTCTGCATCGCCTGCGGGAGATAGCCTGCGCGTTGATAATATAAGATACTGGTCGGATTTTTACGCTTCGATAGCTTTGATTTGTCGGCATTGCGGAGCAATGGCAAATGCGTGAGCACCGGCGGCTCCCAGCCGAAATATTGGTAGAGCAATAGATGTTTTGGCGCGGACGAAATCCATTCTTCACCGCGCATGACATGCGTAATTCCCATGAGGTGATCGTCGACAACATTGGCGAGATGGTAAGTCGGCAGGCCGTCCGATTTCATCAGCACCTGCATGTCAACGACCGCATATTCGAACGCGATTTCGCCGCGCAGCGTATCTTGAACGATGCATGTGCCCGTCGATGGAATTTTCATCCGGACAACGTGCGAAACGCCCTCGCTATCGAGCTTTGCGATATCGTCAGAGGACAATGTTAAACAGGTGCCATCATATTTGGGGGGTTGCTTCGCTGCCATTTGCGCGGCGCGTGCGGCCGCGAGCTTTTCTGGCGTACAATAGCATTTGAATGCATGGCCGTCGGCCAACAACTGGTCGCAATGGGCAGCGTAAATCGCGCTGCGTTCAGACTGGCGGTAGGGACCATGTGGGCCGCCAACATCCGGGCCTTCGTCCCAGCTAAGACCCAGCCAGCGCAACGATTCCAGGATCATTTTTTCCGATTGCGGTGTCGACCGTGCCTGATCCGTATCCTCAATCCGCAACAAAAATTCACCGCCATGCTTCTTGGCAAAGCAATAATTGATGAGCGCAATATAGGCGGTGCCGACATGTGGGTCGCCGGTAGGGGATGGTGCGACGCGGGTACGTACTTTCATGAGAAACAAATGCCTTTGGTTTGGTTTGTCCGCGCTCTATCAAGCTGCAACGGCATTGTCATCTTTCCGGTGCAGTTAAAGGCCAAACTAATAGGAGCGGATCATGCAAAGCAGCCATTTTTCGGTAAGCAGGCGGCAGTTCGGATTTGGTCTTGGCAGCATCGCGTTTGCAGGGCTTGCCGCGCGTGCCATTTCGCAGGCGCCCACCGCTGGAGCGAATGAAGTATATGGCTATGGCCCCTTGGTGCGCGACCCAAACAACCTGATCGACCTGCCCAAAGGCTTTGATTATCGCGTCATTTCTCGGCTCGGTAACATCATGGATGACGGCTATTTGGTGCCAAACTCCGCCGACGGCATGGGCGCTATCGATTTGGGGAAGGGTAAGGTTGCCCTTATCCGCAACCATGAGCTGGCCATTAAGGAGCAGGATTTCGGGCCCTTCACCCGGAGTGTAGCGAAAGATTTTCCAGCTTATGACCGCATGGCGGATGACAAATCGATGCCCTTGCCCGGTGGCACGACGACTTTGATCTATGATATGAAGACCGGCCAATGCGAGAGCGAGTTTTTGAGCCTTTCTGGAACGATCCGCAATTGCTCTGGCGGGATTACGCCTTGGGGAAGCTGGCTGAGCTGCGAGGAAAATGTCACACGCGCTGGCAGCGGTGTCGGCAAAGACCATGGCTATGTTTTTGAAGTTCCCGCTACGCAGAAAGGCCTTGTCACGCCCGTACCCTTAAAGGACATGGGGCGTTTCAACCATGAGGCCGCGTGCGTTGATCCGCGCACCTCTATTGTTTACCTGACCGAAGACCGTGGCGACAGTCTACTCTATCGTTTCATCCCCAATGAAAAGGGACAACTTGCCAAAGGTGGACGTCTGGAGGCCTTGGCCTTTGTGCAAACCGAAATTAGCGATACGCGTAACTGGAATGAGGTTCAGGTCAGCAAAGGTCGCCAATATCAGGTGAAATGGGTCCCGCTATCAGACCCCGAAAGCCCCGAGGATGACTTGCGTAAACAAGGTGCCGCGAAAGGCGCCGCGCTGTTTGCGCGTGGCGAAGGGATTTTTTGGGGAAATGGGGAGCTGTTCTTTGCCTGCACCAATGGCGGCACGGCGAAATATGGTCAGATTTTTCGCTATGTTCCATCGGCAGATGAAGGGTCGCTGCGGGAGACTGAAGCGCCCGGAATCATCGACTTGTTCATGGAATCGGCCAATCCTGCCTTTTACAATTATGGCGACAATATCGCTGTGATGCCAACGGGCCATTTGTTAGTGTGTGAGGATCAATATACCGACATTTCAAACAATCATTTGCGCGGCGTCACGGCAAAGGGGCAGACTTACATGATTGGCCGAAGCCGCGTGCAGACAGAATTTGCGGGGGGCTGTTTTTCGCCTGATGGCTCGACAATGTTTGTCAACATGATGGAGCCGACGATGACGCTGGCGATCACGGGGCCATGGGCTAGGGTAAAGTCTTCCTAGCGGAAACTTTTGAACGGGCCTATCGGTTAACGTTCATGCCGCAGATTCTCCCCAGACTGATTTCGCTTGGTACCGCCGTGCCGCCGCACCGCATCACGCAAGATGATGTCCTGTCGATTTTGGCTGCGGCCAAAGGGCAGGCGCTACCTCCGCGCATGGCTGAAATATTAGGCAACACCGGTATCTCGCAGCGCCATATAGCCATGCCGCCTGAATATTATTTTGACGCCAGAAGCTGGGCAAAGCGCGCAAGCGTTTATGAAGCTGTCGCCGCACAGATTTTTGAAGTGGCGGCCATGCAGGCGTTGGCGCGCGCACATTTGCAGCCCGCTGACATAGGGCAGATTGTTTTTGTATCGACCACAGGAACGATGACGCCCAGCCTGCCAAGCCGGATGATATCGAAAATGGGTTTCGCGCCCAATACGCGCTGCGTGCCCTTATTTGGTTATGGTTGTGCTGGCGGGGTTATTGGCCTTGGCGTTGCGGCTGACCTGTATCGTGCGTGCCCCGACAAGCCTGTCCTGCTGGTCAGCCTTGAACTGTGCAGCCTCGCGTACGACCATGCGCGCATGGATAAAAAAGATATGGTCGCGCTCGCACTTTTTGCCGATGGCTGTGCCGCTGCGGTCATTGGCGCTGGGTCAGGACCGCAATTGGATGCATTTGCGAGCCATGTCTGGCCCGACACGCTCGATATGATGGGCTGGGAAATTGGCGATACAGGGTTTGATCTGGTGCTCGCGCGCGATATACCTGTTTTCGTGAATAGCCATTTTGCACCCGTCTGCGAAGATTTTATCGCAAAACAGGGCCTAGCCAAAGCGGACATGGCTGAACCCGCCTGCCACCCGGGCGGTGGACGCGTGGTCGATGCGTTGGCCGATTATCTGGGCCATGACCTAGCCGCGACGCGCAGAGTCCTGCGCAATCATGGCAATATGAGTTCGCCGACAGTGTTGTTTGTGTTGGAAGCGTTGCTTGCGGCCGGGCCGATGAAGAAACCCACCTTGTTGACCGCGCTTGGGCCTGGCTTTGTTGGTGCGATGGGACTTCTTAAACCATGACAATGTTCGACTGGCCCGTTTGGGCGCTCATCGTCTTTGCCTATGTCATCCTGCAGCGGCTGGTTGAATTGGCTTATGCCAGCGCCAACACCCGCCGTTTGCTGGCTGAAGGTGGCCGAGAGCATGGGGCGAAGCATTATCCTTTGTTTATTGTGCTCCACAGCGGTTGGCTCAGCGCCATCCTATTGTTCGCAAAGCCCGATACGGCGCCTAACCTGCTTTTGCTCAACATATTTATCGCCAGCCAAACCTTCCGCTTCTGGACGCTGGCGAGCATTGGCCGATGGTGGACCACGCGGATCATTAGCGCGCCACATTTCCCGCGCGTGCGGCGCGGCCCCTACCGCTTCATCAAGCACCCCAATTATGCCTTGGTCGTTGTGGAGATTGCGGTCCTGCCCCTTCTTCTTGGCGCACCTGCCATGGCGATTACCTTCTCGATATTGAATGCCGCTTTGTTGTGGTGGCGGATCAGGATCGAAAATGACGTTCTGACGGAACGTATTGGCACTACTTGACCCGATAGCCAGCGGGCGCTAATGGCCCGCATCTCCGAAGCCGGACAGATGATTCTTTTTGGCCCATGGGAAATACACAGAATAGCAGCACATTATGTGTCAGGTCGGGTGGATCAAAGGCTGAGCCTCCACCGCAAAAAACGCCTTGCCACCTAAAGTAACCGCTTAACAAAGGTGAAGATATGCCAACGATTAACCAACTGGTCCGCAAGGGCCGGACCCCGCAGAAGGTCAAGTCCAAGGTCCCTGCGATGGACCAAAATCCACAGAAGCGCGGCGTTTGCACCCGCGTTTACACAACGACCCCGAAAAAGCCGAACTCGGCTTTGCGTAAGGTTGCTAAGATTCGTCTGACAAACCAGCGCGAAGTTATTTCCTATATCCCAGGTGAAGGCCACAACCTTCAAGAGCATAGCGTTGTGCTAATCCGTGGTGGCCGCGTACGCGACCTTCCAGGTGTGCGTTACCACGTGCTTCGCGGCGTACTCGATACGCAGGGCGTCAAGGACCGTAAGCAATCGCGTTCCAAATATGGTGCAAAGCGTCCGAAGTAATTCGAACGTACCATTGGCTGGCCCGATTGGCGCGCATCTGCGCTGCCACTGGTCCCATGAGATAAAGGAAATAAAATATGTCACGTCGTCGTCGTCCCGAAAAGCGCATCATTCTTCCCGATCCCAAATTCGGTGATATCGTGCTTTCAAAGTTCATGAACAACCTGATGCTTGACGGTAAGAAGTCAGCTGCAGAGCGTATCGTTTATGGTGCTTTGGAAACGGTTGAAGCCCGCGCCAAGAAAGATCCTATCCAGACCTTCCATGAGGCACTGGATAACGTAAAGCCAGGCATCGAAGTCCGCAGCCGCCGTGTGGGTGGTGCGACCTATCAGGTTCCTTGCGAAGTGCGTCCAGAGCGCGCGCAGGCACTTGCGATCCGTTGGTTGATTGGCGCTGCCCGTAACCGCAGTGAAACCACCATGGCCGCCCGTTTGTCGGGTGAGTTGATGGATGCCGCATCAAACCGCGGCAACGCTGTCAAAAAACGTGAAGATACGCACCGTATGGCAGAAGCTAACCGGGCGTTCGCACACTATCGCTGGTAACAGCATGAATTTTTCGTCATCCTGGCTTTCGCTGGGGTGGCCCGTTTGAAAAAGCGTAAATCGGGGGCTGGCATAAACCAGCCCCTTTCCCTATAGGGCAGCGCGAACCGCAGCCCCGCACTGGAGTAACGAATATGGCACGCAGCCATCCACTCAATATGTATCGCAATATCGGTATTATGGCGCATATCGACGCCGGTAAGACCACCACCACCGAGCGTATCCTTTTCTACACTGGCAAGTCGTATAAGATCGGCGAAGTGCATGATGGTGCCGCCACGATGGATTGGATGGAGCAAGAGCAAGAGCGTGGCATCACGATCACTTCGGCTGCTACCACCTGCTTCTGGAACGATCACCGCATCAACATCATTGATACGCCTGGCCACGTTGACTTCACGATTGAAGTTGAGCGTTCGCTCCGCGTTCTCGATGGTGCAGTTGCATGTTTCGATGGCGTTGCAGGCGTTGAGCCTCAGTCTGAAACCGTGTGGCGTCAGGCCGATAAGTATGGCGTTCCTCGCATGTGCTTCATCAACAAACTCGACCGTACCGGCGCAAACTTCAAATATTGCGTGCAATCGATCATTGATCGTCTGGGCGCACGTCCAGCGGTGCTGTACATTCCAATCGGCCTTGAAGCGGATTTGAAGGGTCTTGTTGACCTCGTTCATAACCGCGCGATCATCTGGAAAGACGAATCTCTTGGTGCCGATTTCTTCTACGAAGATATTCCTGCTGACTTGGCTGCTGAAGCAGCCAAATACCGCAGCGACCTGATCGAACTTGCCGTTGAGCAAGACGATGCTGCGATGGAAGCCTATCTCGAAGGTAATGAGCCTGACGTTGCGACGCTGAAGGCGCTGATCCGCAAGGGTACGCTGAACCAGTCGTTCGTTCCTGTCTGCTGCGGTTCCGCATTTAAGAACAAGGGTGTCCAGCCTTTGCTCGACGCTGTGGTCGATTATTTGCCTTCGCCGCTCGACATTGACGACGTGCAGGGCGTCCACATGGATACGCTGGAGCCAGACAGCCGTCCAGCTGCTGACGATGCGCCATTCTCGGCACTCGCGTTTAAGGTCATGAACGATCCATTCGTCGGCTCGCTTACCTTCATCCGCATCTATTCGGGTAGCCTTGTTAAGGGCACATACCTGAACTCGGTCAAGGACAAGAAGGAGAAGGTCGGCCGTATGCTCGAAATGCACGCCAACGAACGTAAGGACGTTGACGAGGCATTTGCAGGCGACATCATCGCGCTTGCTGGCATGAAGGAAACGACCACTGGCGACACATTGTGCGCCGAACGTTTCCCGATCATATTGGAGCGCATGGAATTCCCTGAACCAGTCATCGAATTGTCGGTGGAACCAAAGACCAAGGCTGACCAAGAAAAGATGGGCATTGCGCTCAATCGCCTGTCCGCCGAAGATCCTTCGTTCCGCGTGTCGACTGACCATGAATCAGGTCAAACAATCATCAAGGGCATGGGCGAGCTTCACCTCGACATCATCGTTGATCGTATGCGCCGGGAATTCAAGGTCGAGGCAAATGTCGGCGCGCCACAGGTTGCGTATCGCGAATATCTCGCCCGTGAAGTTGACGTTGATTACACCCACAAAAAGCAGTCGGGTGGTTCTGGTCAGTTTGGTCGTATCAAGTTCACGGTAAAGCCGGGCGAGCGTGGTACAGGCATAATCTTCAAGGATGAAGTCAAGGGTGGGAACATTCCGAAGGAATATATCCCCTCAGTTGAAAAGGGTATGCGCGAAACGGCCGAATCCGGTTCGCTTATCGGCTTCCCGATCATCGACTTCGAAATCACGCTGTATGACGGCGCGTACCATGATGTCGATTCGTCGGCGCTGGCATTCGAAATCGCTGGTCGTGCTGGGATGCGTGAAGCTGCCCAAAAAGCAGGCATCAAGCTGCTTGAACCAATCATGAAGGTCGAAGTTGTATCTCCTGAAGAGTATCTGGGTGATGTGATCGGCGACATGAACTCACGTCGTGGTCAAATTCAGGGCACTGACAGCCGCGGTAACGCTCAGGTTGTCGAGTCCATGGTGCCTTTGGCCAACATGTTCGGCTATGTGAATCAGCTCCGCTCGTTCACGCAAGGACGTGCAAACTACTCGATGTTCTTCAACCATTATGATGAAGTGCCGTCGAACGTTGCAGCCGAAATCAAGGAGAAGCTTGCCTGATAGGCAAAAGCCGACTAATGGCGGCGCCTGATTCAGACGGCGTCGTCCCACCTGATCAAAATATTACCTAATCGAAAGAAGGTTTGAGAAAATGGCAAAAGCTAAATTTGAGCGGACGAAACCGCATTGCAACATTGGTACCATCGGTCACGTTGACCACGGTAAGACCACGCTGACCGCAGCGATCACGAAGATCATGGCCGAAACTTATGGCGGTACCGCTGTTGATTTCGCTAACATCGATAAGGCGCCAGAAGAGCGCGAGCGTGGCATCACCATTTCGACCGCACACGTCGAATATGAAACTGCAAACCGTCACTACGCACACGTCGACTGCCCAGGCCACGCTGACTATGTTAAGAACATGATCACCGGTGCGGCTCAGATGGACGGCGCTATCCTTGTTGTGAACGCTGCTGACGGCCCGATGCCACAGACTCGTGAGCACATCCTGCTTGCACGTCAGGTTGGCGTTCCTGCCCTCGTTGTTTACATGAACAAAGTTGACCAGGTTGACGATGAAGAAATTCTCGAACTGGTTGAAATGGAAATCCGTGAGCTTCTTTCGAAGTATGATTTCCCAGGCGACGATATTCCAATCGTTCGTGGTTCGGCACTTGCAGCCCTTGAAGGCCGTGACGACAACATCGGTAAGGAATCGGTTCTTGCACTGATGGCTGCTGTTGACGAAGCCATTCCTCAGCCAGAGCGTCCAATCGACAAGCCATTCCTGATGCCAGTTGAAGACGTTTTCTCGATCTCGGGTCGTGGTACCGTTGTTACTGGCCGCGTTGAAACCGGAATCGTCAAGGTTGGCGAGGAAGTTGAAATCGTCGGTATCAAGGATACCAAGAAGACGACTGTTACCGGCGTTGAAATGTTCCGCAAGCTGCTCGACGAAGGTCGTGCAGGCGACAACATCGGTGCGCTTGTTCGTGGCGTAGGCCGTGAAGAAGTTGAGCGTGGTCAGGTTCTCTGCAAGCCAGGTTCGGTTACGCCGCACACTGAGTTTTCGGCAGAAATCTACGTTCTTTCAAAGGACGAAGGCGGCCGTCATACGCCATTCTTCGCAAACTATCGTCCGCAGTTCTACTTCCGTACGACTGACGTCACCGGCGAAGTGATCCTGCCAGAAGGCACGGAAATGGTTATGCCAGGCGACAACGTAACGATCGCTGTTAAGTTGATTGCGCCAATCGCTATGGACCCAGGTCTTCGTTTCGCCATTCGCGAAGGTGGACGTACTGTCGGTTCTGGGGTTGTCAGCACCATCACGAAGTAATATAGGCCGCGCATCCCGCCTGAATACTTGATTCGGGCGGGGCGGTTTTAAGAAATTTCAAACAGCTGTTCCGGCTTCGAAAGCGTAAGTCGGAATGGCTGTTTTTCGGCTCTTTGATATTGATAGAATTTGGAAATTGGTGAACCCATGGAAACGCAAAATATTCGCATCCGCCTGAAAGCATTTGACCATCGCGTCCTCGATCAGGCGACGGGCGATATTGCCGACACAGCTCGCCGTACCGGCGCGCTTATTCGTGGACCAATTCCACTTCCTACCCGTATCGAAAAGTTCACAGTGAACCGCGGACCGCACGTTGACAAAAAGTCACGCGAGCAGTTCGAAGTTCGGACATATAAAAGGTTGCTCGACATTGTGCAGCCCACGCCACAGACCGTAGACGCGCTTATGAAGCTCGATCTTGCCGCTGGTGTGAATGTCGAAATCAAATTGGCGTAAGCCGATACCTCTACGTAAGTAGAGTGAGACACTAGGAATACCGCCGGGTTTACTCGGGCTGCGTTCCCCGTCTTACCAGATTGCGCATTAAGATGCGTTGCTGGTGCCTAGCCCGGACGGGGCAATGCTTAAAAATTCAGGGCTGGATTTAGGCGTCACGCCCTCCTGGCAATCGTGCCAGCCGGGCCTCTGACATAAGTTGGAGTATGGATCATGCGCACTGGCGTGATCGCGAAAAAGATGGGTATGATGCGCCTCTTCAATGAAGATGGTCGTCACGTTCCTGTCACCGTATTGGCGCTGGAAGGCTGCCAAGTGGTCGGAGCTCGTAACGAGGAACGTGATGGTTATTTTGCCGTCCGTCTCGGTGCAGGAGCCCGTAAAGCGAAAAATGTAAACAAACCACAGCGCGGCGAATTCGCCAAGGCACAGGTCGAGCCAAAAGCTCGCGTTGCTGAATTCCGCGTTGATAATGCCGACGGCTTGCTGCCAGTCGGTGCAACCGTTTCTGCAGACCATTTCATTGACGGCCAGTTGGTCGACATCACTGGCCACACGCAGGGTAAAGGCTTTGCCGGCGCCATGAAGCGTTGGGGCTTCGGCGGTATGCGCGCATCACATGGTGTGTCGATTACTCACCGTGCCCATGGTTCGACTGGTCAGCGCCAGGATCCAGGCAAGGTTTTCAAGAACAAGAAGATGGCTGGCCACATGGGCGACCGTCAACGCACACAACAGAATCTTGAAATCGTCCGCACCGATGTTGCGCGCGGCCTGATCTTCGTAAAGGGATCTGTCCCTGGCGCGAAGAACGGCTGGCTGCTCGTCCGTGACGCTGTAAAGGTTCCAACACCTGAAGCTGCTCCGTTCCCCGGCGCGTTGAAGAACGACAATGAAGCCCCAGTGGTTGAAGACGTCGTAATCGCAACCGAAGTTGAAGTTGCAGACACCCCCGCTGTCGAAGCTGACGCGCCTGCCGCTGAAGCTGCGCCTGCTGTCGAAGCCGCTGCTGTTGAAGCACCTGCTGCAGACGCCGGCGAAGAAAAGAAGGAGGGCTAAGCCATGAAGCTCAAGGTTCAAACCCTCGACGCCAAAGCAAAGGGCGACATCGATCTGAATGACGACGTATTTGGCGTTGAGCCACGCGCCGACATTCTGCACCGTGTTGTTACCTGGCAGCGTGAGAAGGCCCGTGGTACGGCTCGTCCTACCCGCGAGCGTTCGGACGTTGCACGCACCGGCAAGAAATTCGGTAACCAAAAGGGTGGCGGTACTGCCCGTCACGGTGACCGCGCTGCGCCGATCTTCATCGGTGGTGGTAAGGCCCATGGTGCCCGTCTGCGTGACTTTAACCCATCGCTGAACAAGAAGATCCGTTCTTTGGGTCTGAAGATGGCGCTTTCGAGCAAAGCAAAGTCGGGTTCGTTGATCGTTCTTGAAAATCTTGATTTGGCTGCTGCGAAGACTGCGGCGCTGAAGGGTCAAGTTGGCAAGCTCGGTTTCGGCAAGTCGACATTGGTTATCGATGGCGACGCCGTCAGCGACAATTTCCGTCTGGCTTCCGCCAACTTGGTCGGCATCAACGTGATGCCAGCCGTTGGTGCGAATGTTTATGACATCCTGAAGCATGACACTCTGGTTTTGACCCGCGCTGCGGTTGAGAAGCTTGAAGCACGCTTCGCCCTCACGGGAGGTGCCAACTAATGGCTAAGGATAAAGCAATCGACGTGCGTCATTATGACGTTATCGTTGCCCCGCACATCACCGAAAAAGCAACCCTGCTGTCGGAACATAACGCTGTTGTGTTCAAGGTCACGGGAAGCTCGACCAAGCCACAGATCAAGGCAGCTGTAGAAGCCCTGTTCGACGTGAAGGTCACGAACGTGAACACCCTCGTGCAAAAGGGCAAAACCAAGCGTTGGAAGGGCAAACCCTACACGCGCTCGGATGTCAAAAAAGCGATCGTAACTTTGGCCGAAGGTCAGAGCATCGACGTGACCACCGGTATTTAAGGGCAGGATAATGGCACTCAAAAGCTACAAACCAACTAGCCCCGCCCGTCGCGGCCTTGTGCTGGTTGACCGGTCAAGCTTGTACAAAGGCGGTCCTGTTAAGGGACTGACCGAAGGCAAGAGCAAGACTGGCGGCCGTAACAACAAGGGTCACGTGACTTCGCGCGGTATCGGCGGCGGTCACAAGCAAAAATATCGTCTGATCGACTTCAAGCGTCGTAAATGGGATATGCCTGCAACCGTTGAGCGTCTGGAATATGACCCCAATCGTTCTGCCTTCATCGCACTTGTTAAGTACGAAGATGGTGAATTGGCTTATATCATTGCACCACAGCGGCTCGCCGTTGGCGATACGATTGTCGCGGGTGAAAAAACCGACGTTAAACCTGGTAATGCAATGTTACTGAGCCAGATGCCCGTTGGTACCATTTGCCACAACATCGAAATGAAGCCCGGTAAGGGTGGCCAGATCGCACGTTCAGCAGGCACTTATGTGCAGCTCGTAGGTCGTGATGGTGGCCGCGTTATCGTTCGCCTGAACTCAGGTGAGCAGCGTTACATTCTCGGTACGTGCATGGGGACAGTTGGCGCGGTTTCGAACCCTGACAATTCGAACACCACACTTGCCAAGGCAGGTCGTAACCGCTGGCGCGGCATTCGCCCGCTGACGCGTGGTGTTGCTAAGAACCCAGTCGATCACCCGCATGGTGGTGGTGAAGGTCGTACATCGGGTGGTCGCCACCCAGTTACACCTTGGGGTAAGCCAACAAAGGGTGCTCGTACCCGCAGCAACAAGTCGACCGACCGGATGATTATCCGTTCGCGGCATGCTAAGAAGAAGAGGTAACTCATGTCTCGTTCCGTCTGGAAAGGTCCGTTTGTTGACCTCTATCTGCTGAAAAAAGCAGAAACCGCTCAGGAAGCATCGAAGGCTGCACCAATCAAGACTTGGTCGCGTCGCTCGACAATCCTGCCTCAGTTTGTTGGCCTGACGTTCAGCGTTTATAATGGCCACAAGTTCATTCCCGTTTCGGTGAATGAGGACATGGTCGGTCATAAGCTTGGTGAGTTCGCTCCAACGCGCACTTATCATGGCCATGGCGCAGATAAGAAGGGCAAACGCTAATGGGTAAGGCATCCGCACCCCGTCGTGTCGCCGACAATGAAGCACTGGCAGTGGGCACAACCATTCGTGGTTCGGCTCAAAAGCTTGGCCTCGTTGCCGCGCTGATCCGTGGCAAGAAAGCCGAAGACGCGCTTAACATTCTGAAATTCTCGACAAAGGGAATGGCAGATGACGTGCGTAAGGTTCTGGCATCCGCCATCGCTAACGCCGAAAACAACCACAACCTTGACGTCGACAGCCTTGTCGTTGCCGAGGCAAGCGTTGGCAAGGCGCTGACCATGAAGCGTTTCATGGCCCGCGGCCGCGGCAAGTCGAGCCGGATCGTTAAACCATTCAGCCGTCTGCGTATCGTTGTGCGCGAACAGCAAGAAGAGGCATAAGTCATGGGTCAGAAATCAAATCCAATCGGGCTTCGCCTGCAAATCAACCGGACTTGGGATAGCCGTTGGTACGCCGAAGGTGCGGAATATGGCCGCATGCTTCTGGAAGATATCAAGATCCGCAAGTTCATCTTCGAAACACTGCCACAAGCTGCGATTTCGAAGGTCGTTATTGAGCGTCCTGCAAAGAACTGCCGCGTTTCAATCTACGCAGCACGTCCTGGTGTGATCATCGGCAAAAAGGGTGCGGACATTGAAAAGCTGAAGAAGCTGATCAACAAGTTCACCACCGCTGAAGTGTCTTTGAATATCGTTGAAATCCGCAAGCCGGAAGTTGACGCAAAGCTCGTAGCGCAAGGTATTGCTGATCAGCTGATCCGTCGTATTGCTTTCCGTCGTGCCATGAAGCGCGCGATGCAGTCAGCCATGCGTCTGGGTGCAGAAGGTATCAAGATCACCTGCGGTGGACGTTTGGGCGGTGCAGAAATTGCCCGCGTTGAATCATATCGCGAAGGTCGCGTACCTGCACATACGCTTCGTGCCAACATTGACTATGCCGAAGCCGAAGCACTGACTGCTTATGGCATCATCGGCATCAAATGCTGGATCTTCAAAGGCGAAATCTTGGGTCATGACCCAATGGCAACTGACCGGCTGATGATGGAAGCGCAGACTTCCGGCGTCCGTCCCCAGTCTGACCGTCGCTAAAGGTTAGGAACTAGATATGTTGCAACCAAAGAAAACAAAGTTCCGCAAGCAGTTCAAGGGACGCATCAAGGGCGAAGCCAAGGGCGGGTCTGACCTGAACTTCGGTTCATATGGCCTGAAGGCGCTTGAGCCAGAGCGGATTACCGCACGTCAGATCGAAGCGGCCCGCCGTGCGATCACGCGTCATATCAAGCGTCAGGGGCGTTTGTGGATCCGCATCTTCCCAGACGTGCCAGTCACGAAAAAGCCTGCCGAAGTTCGTCAGGGTAAGGGTAAGGGTTCGGTCGAGTATTGGGCAGCCAAGGTTAAGCCAGGCCGCATCATGTTTGAACTCGACGGTGTTCCTGGTCCTATCGCCGCTGTCGCATTTCAGCGTGCAGCCATGAAACTGCCAATCAAGACCAAGGTCGTGGCGCGTCTCGGCGACACCTCGCATTTGGGAGCATCATAAGATGAGCAAAACCGAAGATCTCCGCGTTAAGAGCGACGATCAGCTTGCTGTTCAGCTCGGCGAATTGAAGCGCGAAGCGTTCAACCTGCGTTTCCAATCGGCCACTGGCCAGATGGAAAAGCCGGCACGTGTGCGTGAAGTGCGTCGTGACATCGCCCGCATCAAAACCCTGCAGGGTGAGCGCCAGCGCGCCGCCGCAAAGACGGCATAAGGAGCTACCCATGCCAAAACGTATTCTCACCGGGACTGTGGTCTCCGACAAGAATGACAAGACAATTGTCGTTCTGGTCGAGCGCAAAGTGAAGCACCCGCTTTACGGCAAGATCATCCGTCGCACGAAGAAGTATCACGCCCATGACGAAAACAACGTCGTAAAAGAGGGCCAAGTCGTCCGCATAGAAGAGTGCGCGCCGATTTCGAAGAACAAGACCTGGCGCTTGGTGGCTGATGCCGCTGCAGCCCCGGTCGCAGCAACAACGGAGGATTGATCCCATGATTCAGATGCAATCCAACCTCGATGTTGCGGACAACAGCGGCGCAAAGCGCGTTCAGTGCATTAAGGTGCTGGGCGGTTCTAAGCGTCGCGTGGCTGGCGTTGGCGACATCATCGTGGTGTCGATCAAGGAAGCCGCACCGCGTGGTAAGGTTAAGAAGGGTGACGTGCATAAGGCGGTCATCGTTCGTACCCGCAAAGACATCCGCCGTGCCGATGGCTCGGTCATTCGCTTCGACTCCAATGCTGCTGTGCTTATCGGTAACAACAAGGAGCCGATTGGCACACGTATTTTCGGACCAGTTGTTCGTGAACTGCGCGCCAAGAACCACATGAAAATCATCAGCTTGGCACCGGAGGTGCTATAACAATGGCTCTGGCAAAAATCAAAAAGGGTGACACGGTCGTCGTGCTTGCCGGTAAAGACAAGGGCAAATCTGGCGAAGTAACCGCTGTGATGCCGAAGGACAGCAAAGTCGTCGTTTCTGGCGTCAACATCGCTGTGCGTCACCGGAAAGCTTCGCAGGCAAACCCACAGGGCGGTCTAGACCGCTTCGAAGCTCCGCTGCACATTTCGAATGTGGCATTGGCGGATCCCAAGACCGGCAAGGCAACACGCGTCCGCGTGGAAACCAAGGACGGCAAGAAGGTCCGTGTGGCCGTGAAGTCCGGGGAGACGATCAGTGGCTGATACTAAATACACGCCTCGCATGAAGAAGCTTTACGACGAAACGGTCGTAAAGGGTCTGACTGAAAAGTTCGGTTACGCAAACCGCTTTGCAGTTCCAAAGATCGAGAAGATCACACTCAACATGGGTGTGGGCGAAGGATCACAGGACAAGAAGAAGGTAACGACCGCTCTGGCCGAAATGGAACTGATTGCAGGGCAAAAGCCCGTCATCACCAAGGCAAAGAAATCGATCGCTGGCTTCAAGCTTCGTGAAGGGATGCCAATCGGCGTCAAAGTCACGCTGCGCGGCGCGCAGATGTACGAATTCCTCGACCGTTTGGTTACGATCGCGATGCCACGAATTCGTGATTTCCGCGGATTGAACCCAAAGAGCTTCGATGGTCGTGGCAACTTTGCCATGGGTCTTAAGGAACAGATCATCTTCCCAGAAATCAGCTATGACGCCATCGATGTGGTGCGCGGAATGGATGTGATCGTAACGACTTCGGCAAACTCGGATGACGAGGCGCGCGAACTGCTTAAGCTGTTCGGCTTCCCGTTCCCAGTAGAAGAAGCTGATGAAAAGGCGGCTGCATAAT
>NZ_JBIIBA010000034.1:0-20739 GCF_044239665.1 Sphingorhabdus sp. | reverse complement strand
CAATGAAACCAACCTCGATGATACCGCACCTGTGATTACGGGTCCAAGTGGCAGTGCGGGTGATGCGACCTCTGCGATCTCGGTGAATGAGAACCAGACCGCAGTAACCACGCCGACCGCCAATGAGGCCGTTACATGGAGCCTTGTTGGTGGCGAGGATCAGGCGAAGTTTGCGATTGATTCGACCACGGGCGCACTGACCTTTGTTGCGGCGCCTGATTTTGAAACGCCAACCGATGGCACGACCTCTGGCAGCAACACCTATATTGTTCAGGTGCGGGCACTGGATGCGGCGGGTAACTTCTCGGTGCAGACTATAACGGTCACTGTGCTGGACGTGAATGAGGCGACCGCCCCAGTATTTACGAACACCAATGCGACAGATGGGAGCAGCAACCCGTCTTACGGCTTTAACTATGCCGAGAACCGCGCGAGCGGTGCAACGCTTGGCACCGTGTCGGCGACAGGTACGGGCACGCTGAGCTACAGCATTACTGCTGGCAATGCCGATGGTTGGTTTGCGATTGATGCGAGCACGGGTGCGATCACGTTGTCTCAAGCGGGTAGCGCATCGCTTGCCAATGACTTTGAGACGCAGGCCAATGTTCAGAACCTGACGGTTCAGGTATCTGACGGCACGCGTACGACGAGCATTGAGGTCAAGCTCAATGAAACCAACCTCGATGATACCGCACCTGTGATTACGGGTCCAAGTGGCAGTGCGGGTGATGCGACCTCTGCGATCTCGGTGAATGAGAACCAGACCGCAGTAACCACGCCGACCGCCAATGAGACCGTCACATGGAGCCTTGTTGGTGGTGAGGATCAGGCGAAGTTTGCGATTGATTCGACCACGGGCGCACTGACCTTTGTTGCGGCGCCTGATTTTGAAGTGCCAACCGATGGCACGACCTCTGGCAGCAACACCTATATTGTTCAGGTGCGGGCACTGGATGCGGCGGGTAACTTCTCGGTGCAGACTATAACGGTCACTGTGCTGAATGTGAACGATGGCGGTCCTGCGTTTACCGGTACCAATGCGACGGGCGCTGGCAATGCGGCTGCGTATAGCTTTGACTATGCGGAGAACACTGCGGTTGGTGCAACGCTTGGTACAGTTGCTGCTGCGGATCCGGATGGCACTGCGGTGACATTTAGCATTACTGCTGGCAATGCCGATGGCTGGTTTGCGATTAACACGAGCACGGGTGTGATTACGTTGACCCAAGCGGGTAGCACATCGCTTGCGAACAACTTTGAAGTAACGCCTAACCTGCAGACGCTGACGGTATCTGCATCGGACGGCACGACGGCGACCCTTATTGAGGTGCGGTTGAACGAGACCAATGTAGACGATATCCCTCCAGCAATTACTGGTCCAAGCGGCACATCCGGTTCAGCAGTCGATTCGCTCTCAGTGAATGAGGGACAAACGACAGTTGCTCGTCTCACTGCAAGCAAAGCGGTCAGCTGGTCGATTACCAGCGGCAATGATCGCGGTAAGTTTCAAATTGCGGCTGACGGCACAATTACTTTTGTGGCGGCCCCAGACTTTGAAAGCCCAACGGACACTGACACGAACAACACGTATGTGCTGACGGTGACGGCTACCGATGCTGCTGGCAACATCAGCACGCAGACCATCACGGTGACTGTGCTCAACATCGACGATACGGCTCCGGCGATCACAGGTCCAAGCGGTGGCCCGGGTGCGGCGGCTTCGGCCCTCACCATCACGGAAGGCCTGACGGCTGTAACCCGCTTTACGGCAAACGAGCCAGTGACCTGGTCCATCGACAGTGGGGCAGACGCGGCAAAGTTCAGAATTGACGCCGCAACTGGAACAATCGTTTTTGTTGCAGCGCCAGATTTCGAGAACCCGACCGACAGTGACCGGAACAACAGCTATGTTGTTCGGATCAAAGCAGTCGATGCCGCTGGTAACGTCAGCTTTCAAACATTGACTGTGACGATCACTAACGTTGACGAGATCGCACGCAAATTGGGTCAAATCGGGGACAAGCTGCGCGGCAGCCTGCGGAATTACGCCGCACATGGCCTCAGCGACATGTTGGCGTTCAATGAGACCTTGATGGCGAGCAATGACAATTTCTGTGCCGATCCGAAAACGCAAAAAGGCATTTCGGGTTCTGCGCGGGCGAATGAAAACGGTGCCAATCTGGATCTCAACTATACGCAACGTCTGTCCGATTGCAGTCGTCCACATCAGATATTTGCGGATGCCGGTTTAAGCTCATCGCGCATGGATGGAAATTGGAGCTCGCGTGCCTTTGGTGCGCTGCGCTTTGAAACGAAGTTCAATAATGACATCACTCTTGGCCTTGCCGCTCTGGTATCTCGTTCAAGCGATAAGTTGACGGGCTTCGACACCAGCGCAATTTCAGACAAGAGCCTGCAGGTAAATGCCTATGGACGCTATAGAATTAGCGACACCCTGAGAACCGGTGCATTTATCGGTTATGGCAAAACATGGTATGATTTCGCTTTGACCGAAAGTGATGGTTTTGATCTTGACGGTTCGATGACCGGCAAGCGCCAGGTCTATGGCTGGATGCTCAGTGGTGACTTCAACCTTGGCGATACCGTAGTTACGACCGATGCCGTTATCTCGCATGCACGTGAGAAAATTGGTTCGGCGACTTTGACGGCGCGCTATCTTGGCGAGGACCGCTCTGGCATTGCGTTTGCAGTAGGCACAGTGGATGTTACGCGGATCAGCGTCCCCGTCACCGCCCCAATTACACTCAGCGGATCAGCTGATTATGGTTCCTGGACGCGCTTATTGCTTGGCCCAGGTCTGCTGTGCGAAGATAATGACGTGCAAAGTTCGGGCTTGCGCTGCGGTTATCAATTGGGCGCAAAATTGGTCGCCAACGATGGGGGGCGTGCGCGGTTCTACGCGGACTATAACTGGGAAAGCGTAGCCGGAATGCGCCGCTCGCTTATTGCTGTAGGATATGCCTATCGCCTGGGTAACAAGAATAACCTTGAGCTTGCTGTTGAAGCAAATCGGGGTTTGAATGCCATGACAAGGCAAGACAACCGCGCGATGCTCTCAATAAGGCTGGCTCAATAAGTTGTTATGTACGGATTGCTGGTGGCAGGTAACGCCAACGCCACCAGCAATTTCTAAACTACCAAAAAATCCTCGGAATGAAAAAGCTGCAACCTGCACCACTGAAATGCAGGATACAAAAGCGCGCTCCATTGGCGTCTTGTTACGAAGTTGAAGGTCCAACGCCCAGTAAATCCGGCGGGTACGCGTGAGATTGATCTGCCACCTCTCCCGCTGCAGCAGGACCTGGATATTTCGATAGCCATAGCCAACGCGTTCACGCGCCCGATTAGGCCCTACAGCTCTCGTTTGATGACATCCTGCAGCACCTCCTTCTCCAGGCTGAGGTTCGCCACCAAACACTTGAGTCGGACATTCTCTCCCTCAAGCTGTTTCAAACGCTTCAACTCCGAAGGCATCAACCCGCCATATTTGCCTCGTCATTGATAATTGGTGCCGGCCTTGCGACAGACTTCCTCAATCGCCGTCCAGCCCGCTGCTTGCCTCACTATGAACGCTATGCGCCGCGCACGAAGGTGCTGCGTGTGAGCCGCGTTATCAATCCTGCCAAACCATCATAATTTGCACGGTGATAAGCGGAGTCAGGGGCCAATTGTGCCGTCAGGCGGCGGTGTGCTTCGCCCAAGGCATGATAAGGCACGCTGGGGAGCAGATGGTGCAGCGCGTGATAGCGCAGTCCTACCGGTGCCCAGATTGATGCCAGCAAGCCCGGAGGCGGCACGTTGACGCTGTCGAGGAACTGCGCAGTGACGCTTAAAGGTTCACCGTCATTTTCCCACAAATGGGCCACGAGCGTGCGGACCTGATTCAGCACGGCAACGCTGGAGACGATGGCCAAAAATATCAGAAAGGCATTCATCGGAATATATCCGCTGAACACGCCACCCAGCAGGACAATGGACCAAATGCTCGCGGCGGTTTCTTGTATGATCCAGTTGCGGTGCGCCTCGCCTTCAGCGGGGCGGCGGCGGAAAGCGGGGTTGATTGCAAGACCCGAATATCGTTCGACCACAATCTTGCGAAGCGCGGGAATGAATAGCGAAAGCGGCGCAAGCACCGCGTTGCGGAACAGCAAAGCAAAGGGCGCAAACAGCGAGGCGAATATGAACAAGGGTAATGTCCAAGGCTTCATTAACGCCAGCGGCAGATATTCAGGATCCTGATCCGTTCCATATCGCGTGCGCGCATGGTGGAGATTGTGAATGCCTTCATACATGTAGGATGGCACAAGCAAAGGCACGCCAATCACCGCGTTAAAGCCAAAGCGAAAACCGGGCAGGGCGGAATGCTTTACATGGCTGACTTCATGGATGAAGCCGCCCGCACGATATAGCGCAAGCACCGATATCAAAGCCGCCACGCATTGCAGCCAAAGATTGCCGGAAAGGATGGATACAGCAAGGCCAGCATAGCCCAAAAAAGCCGAAGCCATAAAGTCTGACCAAAAAATGCGTGGGTTGGGCGCGCCCAAGTCGCGCGTCAATTCCGCCACAGCGCGCAGCATCGCTTTGTCATCGGGCACGCGCTTGAGCGCGGCCGCGCGTTGCGCAACATCGCTATCCGGCTGGAAAGCCGTTGCGGGGGTATGCGCGGTCAGATTGCCGTTACGCATAGGCGAATCAATGGGGCCAGCTATTGTCATGCCAACTTAGATAGGCCCCAGTCATGGCGAGAAAATGGCAGAATGGGCAAATTATGGCGCTGTTTTTCCCCTTACGCCATTCACGTTCCTGCAGGCACAACTTCTACAGGCTTGTCAGGCGGTCGGCGTCCGCTAAACATATCCTATGTTAGGTGTTTGCTATTATCCCGAACATTGGCCGGAAGAATTTTGGGCGCGTGACGCCCGTCGGATGCGTGCGCTTGGGCTGACCTATGTCCGGATTGGTGAATTTGCTTGGGGGCGGATCGAAAAAAGCGAAGGCGTTTTTGATTGGGCGTGGATGGACCGCGCGATCGAAGCCCTCGGCGCTGTGGGCCTCAAGGTTGTTTTGGGCACGCCTACCGCAACGCCGCCCAAATGGCTGTGCGACAGATATCCGGACATTCTTCCGGTTGATATTCGTACAGGTCAGGTCCGCGGGTTCGGGTCGCGGCGGCATTATGATTTTTCGAGCGACACCTATCTGATGCATGCCGAACGCATCACCGCAAAGATGGCAGAGCGTTACGGGCACCATCTGTATGTCGTGGGGTGGCAGACGGACAATGAACTGTGCTGCCACGACACGACGATGAGCGCGTCGCCAGCGGCGCTGGAAAAATTCCGCGCTTATTGTGCGCAGCGTTATGGCGATATCGCGACGCTGAATGCGGCATGGGGCAATGTGTTCTGGTCGATGGAATATGATAGCTTTGACCAGATCGAGCTTCCGTTTTTCACGGTGTGTGAAACCAACCCAGCGCACCGCTTGGCCTATCGCCGCTTTGCATCGGAACAGGTCGTGCGTTTTCATGACGTCATGATATCGGCCATTCGCCGTCATGCCAGGCCGGATCAATGGGTGACGCATAACATCATTCCGCCTGCGACCACGGGCGTCGATAATGCGGCCCTAACGCAGGCGCTCGATTTTGTGAGCTATGATAATTACCCGCTGGGTTTTTCGGATCAATTGATGGCGAAAGCGTCTGCGGAGGAATGGAAGCCATTTATGCGCACCGGCCACCCCGACCTTGCCGCGCTGAACTTTGATTCGGTGCGTGGCCTGTCTAAGGGCGCGTGGTGGGTGATGGAGCAACAGCCGGGCCCTGTTAATTGGGCACCACATAATCCACGTCCTGCGCCTGGTATGGTTCGGCATTGGACGCTGCAGGCCTTTGCCCATGGCGCGGCCTGCGTTGCCTATTTCCGCTGGCGGCAAGTGCCATTTGCGCAGGAACAAATGCATGCAGGGTTGCTGCGGCCCGATGACATGCCCGCGACAGCATGGGCGGAGGTGGAGCAGGTGGCGGCAGAGATGCAGTTGCTGGGCGATGTATCGGCGGTGGCCCCTAAGGCATCGGTGGCGATTCTCATCGATCCGGTCTCGGGCTGGGTGGATGATATTGAACGCCAAGGCGCAGGCTATCGATATGATGCCGTTATATTCCAATATTATTGCGCGTTGCGCAGCCTTGGCGTCGATGTGGACTTTGTCTCGGCAGGTGAAGCCCAGTTGGATGGTTACAAATTGATCATTGTGCCAACGCTGGCGGTGGTCGATGGCGCTGCGTTCGATGCGCTGAAGGTAAGCGCAGGGCTGTTGCTATTCGGCCCGCGCTCTGGAGCAAAAACGCCGGAATTCTGGGTAAGTGAGGGCCTTCCTCCGGGGCGACTACGTGAATTTGTGCCTATTAAAGTGACGTCGGTGGAAACGTTGCGGCCCGATTGCAACGGGACTATCAGCTATAAGAATGCGGTGTATGAAAGCGGCCGTTGGCGCGAAACAATTGCCGTCGGCGCGGCGGATATCATCGCCACTTATGAAGATGGCTCTGCGGCCGCAGCCCGGTCAGGACGGAGCGTTTATCTCGCGACGTTGACAGACGATGCGTTTGTCAAAAACCTGCTGGTGGATCTGTGCGCTGAGGCTGGGGTCGCGATAACGCCGCTGCCGCCGACCTTGCGCTTGCGCCGCCGGGGTGACCTGACCTTCGCGTTTAATCTCGCTGAAACGCATGCGCATGCCCCTGCGCCAATTGGCGCAGTATTCGTCATCGGTGGCGCAGAAATCGAACCTTTTGGCGTTGCCGTCTGGCGTTAGCGTTCTTTGGTTGCGCTGAATTTCAGGTCCGGATGCTTTTCCTGCTGATACCCCACGTCCCATGACGAGCGTGCCATAAATACAGGGTGTCCATCGCGGTCTTTTGCCATATTGCCGCCGTTAAACGACACAAATTGCGCCAATGCGCTTTCCGAACCAATCAACCAGCGTGCGGTGTCATATGGCGCAGCTTCCAAGAACGCATCAACCTTATACTCCGCCTCGAGCCGGGAGATCAGCACGTCCAATTGCAATTGCCCGACAACGCCAATGACCCAGTTGGAACCAATTTCAGGGTAGAATACCTGAATGACGCCCTCTTCGCTCAGGTCATCGAGCGCCTTGCGCAATTGCTTTGTCTTTGTAGGGTCGCGCAATACGACACGGCGCAAGATTTCCGGCGCAAAGTTAGGCAGACCCGTAAAGCGCACATCATTGCGTTCCGACAATGTATCACCAACACGCAGCGTGCCATGGTTGGGAATACCGATGATATCGCCGGGTTCGGCGCTGTCGGCAATTTCGCGGTCTTGGGCAAAGAACAGGATGGGCGAATGAATCGCCACCGGCTTTCCAAGCCCGGATGGCGTCAGCTTCATGCCACGCTTAAACGTACCTGAGCATAGTCGCATGAATGCGATACGGTCACGGTGTTGCGGGTCCATATTGGCCTGCACCTTGAAGATAAAGCCAGTGACTTCCTTTTCCGACGGGTCGATATTGCCCTTTGAACTTGGCTGCGGCCGGGGTGGCGGGGCGTAAGCCGCAATGGCGTTGATCAGCTCGATCACGCCAAATTCTTTCAACGCAGACCCGAAATATACAGGCGTCAAGTCGCCGTTCTGGAATGCGGTCAGGTCAAAGTCCGAATATCCAGCCTGCGCAAGCTCCGCTTCCTCGCGCAGTCGTGCGACACCGGCTGGTGTTAGCACTTGTTCCAGCGTGGCTGCGTCAAGCCCGCTATGGTCACTAATTTTGCCTTCAAATGCCTTACTGTCGCCAGAAGGTTGGCTGAGGCGTCCGCTGCTGAAATCATACAGGCCTTCAAATTCACCGCCCATGCCAACGGGCCAGTTCATCGGGCAGACATCCAGAGCGAGCGCATCGGCAACTTCGTCTATAGTTTCAAACGCGGCGCGGCCTTCGCGGTCGACCTTGTTGACGAAGGTGATGATCGGCACGCTGCGCAGGCGACAAACTTCGAACAGCTTGCGCGTCTGTGGCTCAATCCCTTTGGCGGCATCGATGACCATGATGGCGGAATCGACCGCCGTTAGCGTCCGGTAGGTATCTTCGGAAAAATCCTCATGCCCCGGCGTATCGAGCAGGTTAAAAACAATGCCATCTTTCTGAAACGTCATCACCGACGAGGTCACCGAAATGCCGCGTTGTTGTTCGATCTTCATCCAGTCCGAACGCGCACGCCGCGCCTGCCCGCGTGCCTTGACCTCACCAGCCAAGTGAATTGCGCCACCTTGCAGCAGCAATTTCTCCGTCAGCGTGGTCTTACCTGCGTCAGGATGGGAAATAATGGCAAAGGTCCGGCGGTTCAGCGTCATGCAGCGCGGCTTAGGGATGAATGATTAACGCTTCAACCCGTTTGTCAGCAGGTCAGCGGCAACGTTGGCGACATCGGTCACGTCGCGATCTTCGCCCATGACACCGTACCGGAGGCCTAGAAACACGTTCATGCCTACAATCGCCCATGCGTGAACCTCGTCGACATCCTCGCGCAACTGGCCCTTGGCAGCGGCGTCTTTCAAGCTGGCGAGATAGCCACTGACGGTGTCCTCATAATGCGCGCGGTAGCTTGGCGGATCGACAAATTCGGCTTCATCGATAATCCTGTACAATTCCTTATGCTCGCGCACGAATTCAAGGAAACGGGCAAGGCCTTTGCGTTCGCCCTCAAGCCGGTCGGGTTCTGCTGCCATCACTGGGCCGACATTGCGTCGCACCTGTGCCGACATATCGCGCACCAGCGCGCGGAACAACGAATCCTTCGAATCGAAATAGGTGTAGAAACTGCCAAGTGCGACGCCCGCGCGTTGGGTTATCGATACAACGGAGCTTTCATGAAAACCCTTTTCGCCAAACTCTGCCGCCGCTGCATCCAGTAAGAGGCGCAGGGTCTTTCGCCCTCTATCGGTGCGCGGGGTTTTACCAGCCGGTGTCATTGTTGCTGATATGCCACGTTCTGCGGACATTCGCTACGCTTTCTAAATTCATTAAATTGAAAGATGGTTCAACTTTCATTATAAAGAAATTTGTGAACGGGTAAAGACCGGCAACATTGGAGGAGAGTGAACCATGAAATCCCCTAAAACTTCTATATTTCGCGCTGCATTATTGGCTAGCATTGCATCATCAGGCCTTGCCTGCACGGCGCCAGCATTCGCGCAAGACGTTGCGCCCGCGATGGACGAAGCCGAAGGCGGCGGTGAAATCATCGTGACTGCGCGTCGCCGCGAAGAAAATCTGATTGACGTGCCAATCGCTGTCAGCGCCTTTTCCGGTGAATCGCTTGAGCTGCGCGGCGCGCTCGACATCACCGAAATCGGTAACATCACTCCAAACACCACGCTTGAATCGTCGCGTGGTAGCAACTCGACATTATCCGCCTTCATTCGTGGCATCGGGCAGCAGGACCCAGTTTCCGGTTTCGAACCCGGCGTCGGCATTTATCTTGACGATGTCTATCTAAATCGCCCGCAAGCAGCTGTACTTGATATTTATGATGTGGAACGCATTGAAGTGCTGCGCGGTCCGCAGGGCACCTTATATGGCCGCAACACCATTGGCGGCGCGGTGAAATATGTGACCAAGCGTTTGCCGCAAGAATTTGCGCTGAGCGCACGTGCAACCGTTGGCACTTATAACCAGACCGACGGTGTAGTGACCATATCGACACCCATTGGCGATATTGTACGCGTCGGCGGCAGCGTCGCTCGGCTGTCGCGGGGTGGCTTTGGCGACAACCTGACCACCGGCCTGGAAAACTATAACAAGGATTTGTGGGCGGCCCGCGGAACCGTGGAGCTTGGGGGCTATGGCGCACCAGTGTCGATCCGAATCAATGGTGACTATACCAAAGACAAAAGCGATCCGCGCGGTGGCCATCGCTTGATTCGCGGGCTGGTGTCCAGCGCGCCCGTGCTCGACAATGTCTATGACACACGCGGCGGACTTGTCGATCCGAAGCAGGATATTGAGGCATATGGCTTTGCGATGAACATTTCTGTGGATCTGTCGGACAGCCTGACACTGCGGTCCATCAGTGCATGGCGCAAGGATGATAGCCTGACGCCCATCGACTTTGACGCACTGCCCGCGGCAGATGTTGACGTGCCCGGCGGGTATTTCAACGAACAGATCAGCCAAGAGGTCCAGTTGCTGGTCGACGCCGGACCTTTCAGCGGCATGGTGGGCGGTTATTATCTTGATGCCTCCGCAGATACATTGTTCGACGTTCGGCTTTTCACCACATTGGCCGGATTGACCGCCTTTACCAAGGCGGCGGTCGACACCAAAACCTACGCGGTGTTTGGTGATTTTACCTATGACTTTACAGATCAGCTAAGTCTGTCCTTTGGCGCCCGCTATACATGGGATGAGCGCAGTGCGAATATTCTGCGCCAGAATTATCTAGGCGGCGGCTCACCTTTCTTCGGCGGTGCAGGCGTGCCATTTGGCGCACCAAGCACCAATTTCAATGGCCAACGCAGCTTCAAAAAATTCACACCACGTGTATCGCTCAGCTTTAAACCAGCGCCCGAACACAATATCTACGCAAGCTTTAGCCAAGGCTTCAAAGGCGGCGGCTTTGACCCACGCGGCGTGGGAAGCAATGCCCCTGACCTAAACGGAAACGGCATTCGTGGCGAAAATGACGAAGTGGCGGCGTTCCTGAGTTTCCGTCCGGAAAGCGTTGATAGCTACGAAGCTGGTTACAAAGGCAGTCTGCTTGACGGCGGCCTTACCTTCGCTTTGGCTGGTTTTTATGCTGATTATAAAGACGTGCAAATTCCGGGATCGGTTGCCTGTATCGTTGGCGGCTTGCCATCTTTCTGCGGCGTGACTTCGAACGCCGGCAAGGCAACGTTCAAAGGCGTCGAGCTGGAATTTAACGCACGTTTGGGTGAGAGCCTTGCCACCGATGGGGATCGTCTCAATCTGATGGGTGCGGTCGGGTATATCGATGCGCAATTTGACGGATATATCACCAACGTCGCAAGCGTACCAACCGACGTAGCGCAATATCGCGACGTACAAAATACGCCATCAACAACGGCTAGCGCGACGCTAGTTTACATGACACCCGCTGGTGCCGGACGGTTGAATTTAGGGACTACCGTTTCGTACCGCAGCAGCACATCGCAGTTCGAAATTCCGAACCCCTATATTGATCAGTCCGGCTATGCCCTCGTGGATGCAAGCCTTGTCTACACTTCGCCTGATGATCGCTGGAGCATTGGCCTGCATGGCAAAAATCTGACGAACAAAAAATATAAAACCTCAGGCTATAGCTTCATCGCGGGCAATGCGACCACGGGTGTTCCGATATTAGGTACCAACGGTCTACCAACCGCATCATTGGGCCGCGAGGGCACATTGACCGCGTTTTATGGCAACCCGCGGCAGCTTTTCGTGACTGCGGGGATTAAGTTTTAAGAGAGGGCGACCTCGCCTATAAAAAAGAAGGCCGGGTGAATGCCCGGCCTTTTTTATCCGCGTAGCACGGCGCCCAATTTTGTGGCCGCGGCAATGACCTTGTCCGAAATGGCTTTCAGTTCGTCATCACTATAGCTTTTCTCGGTGGGTTGAAGCGTAACTTCAACCGCAAGGCTCACTTGCCCCTCAGGAACGCCTTGTCCGACGAAGCGGTCAAACAGGCGAACCGCCACGATGTTATCCTTATCCGTGCCCTTTATGGCGCGCAGAAGATCATTGGCAGGCATGCTTTGTGCGACCAGAAACGCAAAATCGCGCGTCACCGCTTGCAACGCTGGCGGTGTGAATGCTGGCCGCATGAAGCCGCTTGCTTTCTTCAACGGTATGGCATCCAAAAAGATTTCCGCTGCAACGACACTGCCGTCAAGGTCGAACGCCTTCGTAGTGGCCGGATGTACAGTGCCAAAGGCCGCTAATATGGTCTTTGGCCCCATGCGCAAGGTGGCCGACTGCCCGGGATGATAATGCCCGCCTGCATCATCCATCACCAGCAGATTGTCTGTGGCGACGCCCGCGGCCTTGAGCAAGGCAATCGCTTCGGCCTTTGCATCAAAGGCGTCAAAGCGCGCGGCCTTACCTGTTGCCCAGTTTCGTGCGGAACGATCGCCTGCCAGCACGATACCAGCGGTCGCGCGCTCGTCGCTCGCGCCGTCGGCGCCCATAAAGTAGCGCCGCCCAATCTCGAATAATCGAACCGAGGATGCACCGCGATCCATGTTGCGCTGTGCGGCAGACAGCAGCCCTGGCAACAAGGAAGGCCGCATGACCTTCATGTCTTCGGATATCGGGTTAGCTAGGCTCCATGCGCCGCCACCAAAGGCGTCCGCCGCTTTTTGTGGAAGAAAGGACCAGTTGATTGCTTCATTTAGCCCGCGGGCTGCCGCAGCGCGCCGGACTTTGCGTTCCAAGGATTGGGCGGGCGTCGCGGTGGGCTTGGCCACGCCATCGGCGCGGGGAAGCGGCACCGACACGACATTGTCGAGCCCAATCATGCGCACGATTTCTTCGACAATATCGGCCGGTCCATCGACGTCGCGACGCCATGATGGGACATTTATGCTCCAGTCGGATGTGACGGAAAAGCCGAGTCTTTCAAGAATGCTGCGCTGTTCCTCTGACGCAACATCAACCCCGCCAAGGCGGCGGCAATAATCGGTGTCATAAGAAAATATGCGCGGCGTAACGGGCGCTTGGCCAACGCGAGTGATGGCGCTCGCCGTCCCGCCCGTTAGGTCCAGCACCAACTTGGTGGCAATCGCCAACCCGTTTTCTAAAAACGCGGGATCAACGCCGCGTTCAAAACGCTGACGCGCATCGCTTGTCAGGCCAAGCTTCTGTCCCGTGCGGGCAATATGCTCGGGATCGAAAAAGGCGCATTCAATCAGGACGTCGGTCGTATCTTCGGAGACACCGCTATGTTCGCCGCCCATGATGCCGCCAATATCATGCACCATCGCGTCGTCAGCAATGACAGTCATGCTGGCATCCAAGGTGTAGGTTTTGCCATTAAGCGCGACTAGCTGCTCACCATCAACGGCCTTGCGGGCGACAAGCGCGCCGTTCAATTTGGCGCGGTCATAGACATGCAAAGGACGACCAAGGTCAATTGACAGAAAATTGGTGATGTCGACCAATGCCGAAATTGGCTTTTGGCCAATCGCTTTCAACTTGGCGCGCATCCATTCGGGCGAATCAATATTGCGCACGCCTGAGACGGATTGCGCATAAAATGCGGGACATCCGGCTGCGTCATCGGTGCGGACGATGGGTGCGGGGTCGCTGCCCTCCAGAGGCGCCGACAGGTCAATTTTATAGACGTCGCCCAGCGGCTTGAGCGTGCCAAGCCCCGCCGCCGCAAGGTCGCGCGCAATGCCACGCACGCCCATGCAATCCTGACGGTTCGGCGTAATGCTGACATCGATGACTGGGTCATCAAGGCCCGCCCAATCGGCATAAACTTGCCCGACGGGTGCATCATCTGGAAGCTCGATAATGCCATCATGATCATCGCCAAGTTCAAGCTCTGCGATGGAACACATCATGCCATTCGATTCGACGCCGCGTATAGCTGCGACCTTCAGCAGCATGCCATTGGCGGGCACGACTGCGCCGGCCGGGCCAAAGACGCCAAGCATACCGGCGCGCGCGTTAGGGGCGCCGCAGACAACTTGAAGCGGCTCCCCACCTGCGTCAACCGACAGGACTTGCAGCTTGTCAGCCTGGGGGTGCGGCGCGGCGCTGATAACCTTTGCAATGCGGAAGACGGACAAGGCGTCAGCCGGGTTTTCAATGCCTTCGACTTCCAACCCAATGCGGTTCAGGCAATCGGCGACGGCCTGCATATCCGCGTCGGTGTCCAGATGCTCTTTCAACCAAGATAAGGAAAATTTCATGCGCCTACGCCTCCGCTCAGCGTCGGTACATCGAGCGCATTGAACCCATAATGTTGCAGCCAGCGATTATCGCCGTCGAAGAAGGCGCGCAGATCATCCATGCCATATTTCAGCATCGCGAGACGGTCGACGCCGGTGCCAAAGGCAAAGCCCTGCCAGACATCGGGATCAAGGCCGCAGGCCTCAATAACCTTACGGTGGACCATGCCTGAGCCAAGCACTTCCATCCAGCCTTCGGACCCACCGATAACGCGCTTGCCGTTGATGACGGAATAGCCGACATCAACCTCCACCGATGGTTCGGTGAACGGGAAATAGCTGGGGCGCAGACGCAGGACGACATCCTCGCGCTCGAAATAGGCTTTCAAAAATGTTTCCAGCGTCCATTTCAAGTGACCCAGATGGATGCCCTTGTCGATGACGAGACCTTCAATCTGGTGGAACATAGGCGTGTGGGTCGCGTCGCTGTCGCTGCGATAGACGCGGCCTGGGGCGATGATGCGGATGGGTGGTTCCTGCAACGTCATGGTGCGGATTTGCACGGGCGATGTGTGCGTGCGCAGCACCATTTTCTGGCCATTGCGGGCCATGTCGTCTGGGAAGTAAAATGTGTCGTGCATCGCGCGCGCCGGATGCGTTTCGGGAATATTGAGCGCGGTGAAATTGTGCCAGTCATCCTCAATTTCCGGCCCCTCGGCTACGGCAAAGCCCATATCGGCAAAAATCTCGGCCAGTTCATCCATGACTTGGCTAACAGGGTGTATGGTCCCGCGCGGGGCGTCTGGCGCAGGCAGCGTCATGTCGACACGCTCTGTGGCGAGGCGGCGGTTTAGTTCAGCCGTTTCGAGATCTGCTTTCTTCGCGGCAAGCGCTGAGGTGATGCTTTCACGCAAACCATTGATGATCGGCCCTTGGGCTTGCCTCTCCTCGGGCGACATGCCGCCCATCGTCTTTAGCAAAGCCGAAACGCTGCCCTGTTTGCCAAGCGCAGAAACGCGGACAGCCTCCAGCGCTTCTAGCGTGTCCGCAGACACAATAGCCGCCATCAGCTCGGTTTGGAGGGTTTCAATATCCATAATTCTCGTCATTCCCGCGAAGGCGGGAATCTAACTCCCGCACGTTCCTAAATTCACTGCCTGAACTGAATAAGCAAAAGGGCGCGAACGGCAAGTGCCGCCCACGCCCTTTTGCGCAATATCGAAGTTTTTGAGGCTTATGCTGCTTTCGCGAGCGCCGCCTTCGACTGCGCAATGATCGTGCTAAACATCGCGGCTTCGTTCATCGCAAGGTCCGCAAGAACCTTACGGTCCAATTCGACGTTAGCAAGCTTCAGGCCGTGCATGAACACGCCATAGGTCATGCCTTCGGCGCGGACTGCGGCGTTGATGCGCTGGATCCACAATGCGCGGAAGTTGCGCTTGTTTACCTTACGGTCGCGATATGCATATTGGCCGGCCTTTTCGACGGCCTGACGTGCAACACGGATCGTATTTTTGCGACGGCCATAATAGCCCTTCGCCTGCTCTAAAATTCTTTTATGTTTGGCTTTGGTGGTCACACCACGTTTGACGCGTGCCATAATCTATATCCTTTATCTTTGACGTGGTCGCGTGGCTTAACCGAAAAACCGGTTTCCACTTTTCGCACCACGCTTCGTCTGAAAACGTACGCGGGTCTTACAGACCGTAGGGCGCCCATTTCTTGATTGTCTTGGCATCGGGATCAGAGATCACGCTGGTGCCACGGTTTTGCCGGATATACTTGGCATTATGGCTGCTCAAACGGTGCCGCTTTCCAACGACGCCATGTTTGATCTTGCCGGTTGCGGTGATTTTGAAGCGTTTCTTCACACCGCTCTTGGTCTTGAGCTTGGGCATTTTGGTCTCCTTTGTTGAGTCCGTATCAAGCCGACATGGCAGCCCTATTGGCCAGCCTGCTTATTCGGAAGGCGCGCGACTAGCGGGATTCGCAGGCGAATGCAAGTCTATTGCCCGTTCCAAGGCTCCGGAACTTGCAAGGATTGCAGGAGTTGACCCACCTGCTCGGCGCGCACTTGATTTGATGCGCTGCTGATTGCGCGCGGCATGGCGAGATAATCGCCAGGGGACATGCCCATGAATTGATGGAATTCGCGATTAAAATGGGCTTGGTCAAAATATTGTCCGTCCATCGCATCGGACCATTTTAGGTCCGGATGCTGCATTGCATTGGCTAATGTTCGCACAAAACGTTGGCGACGCAGCATAAATTTTGGGGGAAAACCGAATATCCGGCGCGCGAGCCGCTCAAGCCGTTGTTGGCTCATCCCGGCTGCCTCTGCAAGGTCGCGTACATTGCTAATCTCGGGATTGGCTATGGCGTGGTGGATGTTGTCAATGTCCACCTCCAGCGGGTCGGGGTCGCCCAGGGATTGCAGCATGATGTGATCGAACAGCGCTGCAATTTGCTCTGGATCGGTGATTCCGTCTATTTCTCGCCTTAACTGCGCAAGCCGCGCGAATTCAGGGGCGGCATCCACCGCACTTACTCTGTCGGCCCAGCGATCTGCTGGACACCCAACAATCCGATACCAACCCAAGGGCAATAATCCGAGCCCGACAAGCTGTATGTTGCGAAAGCGCACCAATGCGGCCCGGCCCGTTGGCCCCGTAATGCTTTCGGCGGGAATATCGCGCGAATTCAAACCGACGGTGTTGCCTGTTGCCTGCCCGCGCAAGGCAAAACGCACGGTTGCCCATTCCGGATAGATCAGATCTTCCTGCTCGGCACCGTCGGAGCCAGTATCAAGGAAATAGTATGTGGAAAGATAGCGCCGAAGCGGTTTGGCCGGCAAAATGAATTGAACGGAGCCTGCGCCCGCTAATGATGGCATGCAAGTGCCTCAAGCACATCGTCAAGGCGCGCCGGATCGCCCACCGCTATGATATGTCCATCCGAACCCCCGTGAAGCGGCTCTCCCGACCAGTCGGTCATCATGCCTCCTGCACCGGTTATAACGGGAATTAAGGCAGCAAAATCATGCAGTTTCAAGCCTGCCTCCACAACGATGTCGATATGGCCGCTGGCAAGTAACGCGTAATTATAACAATCGCCGCCAAACAGCATTTTCTTATGCGCTGTTTGCGCTGCAAGCGCCATAAAGTGATCACCATCATGCTGGCTGAAATATTGTGGTCCAGATGTCGCCAAGGTCGCGTCGGCAAGCGACCGGCACGAACGGGTTTGTCCCGGCGTGCCGTTCAATGTTGTCGGATATCCCGCCGCACCAACCCAGCGTTCGCCGTTGATGCATTGGTCAATCACACCCAGAACTGGCCAATTGTCTTCCAACAATGCGATGAGCGTTCCGAATATGGGCCGCCCGGCCATGAAGCTGACGGTGCCGTCAATCGGGTCGATAATCCAGCGGCGGCCTGATGTGCCAGTCTTCTCACCAAATTCTTCACCAATAATACCGTCGCGGGGGCATTCTGCGTCTAATATTCGGCGTATTGCGCTTTCGGCCGCGCGGTCCGCTTCAGTAACGGGTGAGGCATCTGCCTTTGTTTCCTGTACGAAGCTTGTCCGGAAAAACGGCCGGATTGCCTGTCCTGCGGCGTCCGCCAAGCGATTGGCAAGGAGGATATCGGCAGGCGTCATCAATCGAACAGGGAACTAACCGAGCTTTCGTCCGCAATCCGCTTGATCGCCTCACCCAATAAGGGCGCAATCGGAATCTGGCGGATTTTCGCACTCGCATTGGCTGCATCCGACGCCATAATCGAATCGGTGATGACCAACTTTCGTAACGATGATGCGTTGACGCGGTTTACGGCTTCACCAGACAATACGCCATGGGTGATATAGGCAACAACGTCTGAGGCGCCGGCTGCTTTCAAGGCGTCGGCGGCATTGCACAATGTGCCGGCGCTGTCGGCGATGTCGTCAATTAGGATACAGAACCGGTCTTTTACGTCGCCGATAATGTTCATAACTTCAGATACACCCGCTTTTTCGCGTCGCTTGTCGACGATGGCAAGCGGTGCGTCGTCGAGGCGTTTGGCGAGCGCGCGGGCGCGGACAACGCCGCCAACATCGGGCGATACGACAGTGATATTCTTGTCGCCGTGTCGTTCCAATATGTCCGCGCTCATGACGGGTGCGCCATAGAGATTGTCAGTGGGAATATCAAAAAAGCCCTGAATCTGCCCAGCGTGCAAATCAACGGTCAACACCCGGTCGGCCCCAGCTTCGGTAATGAGATTGGCGACAAGCTTGGCAGAAATAGGCGTGCGCGGGCCGGGTTTCCGGTCCTGACGCGCATAGCCGAAATAGGGCAAAACGGCGGTAATCCGCTTGGCCGACGCGCGGCGCAACGCGTCGATCATGATCAGCAGTTCCATCAAATTGTCATTTGCAGGATGGCTGGTCGATTGAATCACAAACATATCTTCGCCGCGAACATTTTCGTGAATTTCTACGAAAATTTCATTGTCGGCGAAACGGCGGACGCTGGCGTTGGTCAGCGGCAATTTCATATAATCGGCAATACCCTGCGCCAGTGGCAGGTTGCTGTTGCCCGTCATCAATTTCATATATGTGTCCCTGCAATCTCTTGTGACCCTCTAGCGGTGCGAGGCTGGCCTGACAATCGGCTTGCTCCGCTAGTTTGTGGACAATAAGGGTGGAGACATGACAAACCAGCTTAATATTGCAATGGCGCAGCTTAATCAGCGCGTCGGCGACCTTGCAGGTAACGCAGCAGCAATGCTGGAATGGCGCGTAAAGGCCGGGCAAGCTGATCTGATCGTATTTCCCGAACAGCAACTGATTGGCTATCCGGCCGAAGATCTGGTGTTAAAGCCCGCATTTGCCGCCCGTGCCGCCGAAGAATTGGCCAAGCTCGCGGCTGCAACCTCGGACGGGGGGCCAGCGATGCTTGTTGGCTCGATTTTTACCGATGAAGGCACGCTGTATAACGGCATTGCCTTGCTGGACGGCGGGCGGATTGCCGCCGTGCGCTATAAGCATGAACTGCCCAATTACGGGACCTTTGATGAAAAGCGTATTTTTGCTGCGGGTCCGTTGCCAGAGCCTGTCGAATTTCGCGGTGTGCGTCTGGGTGTGCCCATTTGCGAAGATGGCTGGTTGGCTCCCGTCAGCCTGCACTTAAAGCAACGCGGCGCTGAGCTGCTGATTTCAACCAATGGCAGCCCTTATGAAATCGACAAGGATGACCGGCGACTCGAAGAAGTTTTCGCAGCGCGGGTTCGCGAAACCGGATTGCCATTAATGTTCCTGAACCGGGTGGGCGGACAGGATGAGCTGGTCTTTGACGGCTGCTCCTTCGTGCTGAACGCCAATGGTGCAGTGGCGCAGCGCTTGCCCGACTGGGAAGAACATCTGCGCATGACGCATTGGCACCGCGGTGATGGGGGCTGGGAATGTGCAGATGGCCCCAAGGCGCTTTGGGACGAGCATCCCGCCGATATTTATAGCGCGATGGTCGTTGGCCTGCGCGATTATGTTGACACTAATCGCTTTCCGGGCGTGGTGCTCGGCATGTCGGGCGGTATCGACAGTGCTTTATGTGCCGCTATCGCAGCGGACGCGCTTGGGCCTGATCGCGTCTGGTGTGTCATGATGCCCAGTCGCTACACCAGCCAATCGAGCCTCGATGATGCAGCCGAATGCGCCGCGATGATCGGGTGCAAGATCGACACTATCCCCATTTCGCCAGCGGTTGATGCATTTGATGACATGCTGTCGGACAGTTTTGCCGGCCGCGATGCCGATATTAGTGAGGAAAACATCCAGTCGCGCGTCCGTGGGCTTACGCTGATGGCGTTGTCCAACAAATTTGGGCACATGCTGGTCACAACAGGCAACAAGAGCGAGATGAGCGTTGGTTATGCCACGATCTATGGCGACATGGCGGGCGGATATAATCCGTTAAAGGACGCGTATAAAATGACTGTCTTTGCCATTTCCGAATGGCGAAATAGCCACAAGCCCCGCATTGGCCTTGGGCGTGATGGGCCAGTGATCCCGGAAAACATCATCACCAAGCCACCAAGTGCGGAATTGCGGCCAGACCAGAAAGATAGCGATTCGCTGCCCGATTATCCCATTCTTGATAAGATGCTGCATGCATTGGTGGAGGGGGAGAAGTCGGTGGATGAGGTTGTTGCGCTTGGCTTTGACCGGGACGCGGTCACGCGGATCGAACGTTTGCTATATCTCGCTGAGTATAAACGGCGGCAGGCACCGCCGGGCGTAAAGCTTGGGACGCGCAATTTTGGCCGCGATCGGCGTTACCCGATCACCAATGCCTTTCGTAGCGGTAGATAATCTGCGCCTTTTGTAAGTGGACACTGGAAATCGCGCAGCGTGGGCCTTATTGGAGTGCCATGTCGTTTTTAAAAGATGTATCGTTACGCAACGCAGGCAGCGACCTTGTGGGGTTTCTGCGCACGTCGGGCCGTCACAGCCCGTGGCTGTTTTTGGCGGCCTGCGTGCCGACGGCGATCATCATTTACACATTTTATCTCGATTCCATCGAGAAGGCTACGCCACCGCCGCGCGAAATCATTTATATTGAAAGCTGGCCCGCCACGCGCTCGCTTGAAGAAAGCAAGGCCGCAATTGCCGAGCGGCAGAAGCTGAAAGACGAAATGCGCGCCCGTGAAAAAGAGGCATATAAGGCATTTGGACGGGCCGTCGGGATGGACGTCGACAAGATAGATCGTGAAGCACAACGCGCGCAGGAGGCGACGAAAGCCGCTGCGCCTCC
>NZ_JBIIBA010000046.1:0-7788 GCF_044239665.1 Sphingorhabdus sp. | reverse complement strand
TGGTCAGACCGCATAAAGGGTTCGACGGCGCTTTTGAACGTGCCCACGCGATAGATATTGGCCTTTACCCCCAATTGGTCGAGCAATCCCTTATAATAAGGCTGCGATCCCCCTGGGCCTGCCAATAGAGCACCGCCAAGCGGATCCATCCAAATCTGTGTTGCATGCGCGGCCAATTGATAGCTGTCATCGGTATATGCGGTTGCAAAGGCATAAACCGGCTTGCCCGCCTTTTTGACGGCATCAATGCTATCTCCAATTGCGGAAAGGCTGGCTTGTCCGCCGCCCATGAATCGTTCCATGTCCAACACGACCAGCTTTACGCGCGCGTCACTTTCGGCAAGCTTCAACGCGCGAATGATGTCGCGTTGACGGATTTCGCCGACAGGGGCCGACGACGAAGTGAGCGCCGTCAACGGGTCAATGCCAGCCGGCTGTTCGGCCACCACGCCATCCAGCTTGAGCAGCAACGCACCATCACGGACCATCGCCGGGTTCGGATTTGCATTCAACAACGCGAAAATGGCAGCAAAGAAAAGCGCCAGAAACACCAGCACAAACAAGTCCTTCACACCAACCAAAATTTTCCAGCTGACACGCATAAACTGCATTTTTCGATATCCTAAAAAATCCTATGATTAATGTAAGCATTTCAGCAGCAATTGCCACTAATGTTTGAAAAAAAACCTTTATATGGCGAAATTATAACGGTTGGAAGCAGCTGAAATGGGGTCAGCAAAAGGCGTGGAGCAAGACACGCAACAGAAAAGGGCCGCTGGCGTTAACCAGCGGCCCTTAAACATGGGTCAGCGGTCGGACGCCCGCTGCCGGAAGTTGCTTTCATGCCGTGACCGGCATCGCTGATGTGCTCAGCGGCCGATCTCCCGAACGGAATTATCCGACCTCTTAACTGAACCATGAGACATCGGATCACCTCCTTTCGTTGAATGGAATTTGCTTGCATCAAACATTTATCTGCCCTCCGCATTTGTGAAGGTGAATCAAACCCTGCTTACAAACAAGTCTTGTAATAAAATTTTTTTCTGCCAAAAATTATGGTTCTGCGCCGCAAGTAATCGCGTCGTGATTAACCCCGACAATCTTCAACTATGCGCGTCAATTCCGCCCATGACGGCAGGATGACGGGCGGCTGCCCCTCGATTTCAACCAACACACGGCCACGGCTAAAGGCCATGGCATCCAGAATTGGATCGGTCGTCGCGATTTCGGCCGCTAGATAGGCTGGGCCTGCATCACTTGCCGTCGCCGACACGGTTTTTGTCATGGTCGATGTGCGGATGACCATCTGCGTGCCGGGTGCGGATACTTCGCGTGATACTGTGACCCGGCGGCTCTCTGCATCGCAGCGAAAGTTGACGGTCGCGTTGCGTCCCGGCGCGCCGAACTGCGCAACCGAATTGCGACCATCGCGGCGGTAGGTCCAGTTACCAGGCGTAAAGGGCCAGTCATTCCAATCGCCGGTCAATCGCAGCGGCGGCGGCGCTGCTAATGGTGGCGGCGCGGAAACAATCTTTGGCGCAGCGGGAGGCGGCGGCGCAACGCACGCGGCGAGGGCCAGCACGGCGAAGAGGGTTATGAGGCGCGTTTGCATTGCTTTGTCTTATGGCCAAATCCTCCACGCTGCGCTAGCGCATTGCGGCATGGCGACCAAAAAAACACGATTAGATCAAATCATCCTGGATCGCGGCCTTGCCGAAAGCAAGACCCGCGCGCAGGCGCTTGTGATGGCAGGCCATGTTTATATTGGCGACGCCAAGGCGCAAAAGCCCGGACAGCAAATCGCTGAGGATGCCGAGATCAGCGTGCGCGGCAGCGACCATCCATGGGTATCCCGCGGCGGCATTAAACTTGCACATGCGCTTGAAGTGTTCGCCATTGATGTCACCCACAACATCGCTATCGATGTGGGGTCATCGACGGGCGGCTTTACCGATGTGCTGCTGACTAATGGTGCAGCCCGCGTGTTCGCCGTCGACAGCGGTACAAACCAGCTGGCATGGAAACTTCGCCAAGACCCGCGCGTCATTGTCCATGAACAAACAAGCGCGCGCATCTTGACCGACGTACATATAACCGAGCCGGTTGACCTCATCGTCTGCGACGCCAGCTTCATTGGCTTGGCCAAGGTGCTTGCGCGGCCATTATCCTTCGCCAAAAGCAAGGCGCAGCTCATCGCGCTCATTAAGCCCCAATTTGAAGCAGGCCGCGAAGAAGTGGGCAAAGGCGGCGTCGTGCGGGACGCAGACGTGCACACACGCGTTTGCGACGAGGTAAAAGCGTGGCTAGCTAACCAAAATTGGACAGTGCATGGCCTGACGACCAGCCCTATCACTGGGCCACAAGGCAATGTCGAATTTCTGATATGGGCGCAAAACGCTTAAACCCATATTCATACGACAGCGTCTTGTTTAGGTTTGAGGTTTAAGCCTTGTACATGCCATTGACCCGCGCTGCGTAACGCTCACGAATGACATGACGCCGGATTTTCATGCTTGGCGTCATCTCACCATTATCGATGGAAAAGGGCTCATCTGCAAATTCGAACTGGCGCACTTTTTCGGTGACAGAAACATCCGCATTCACGCGGTCAACCGCAGCGCGCACCGCAGCGCGAAATTGCGGATTGGCTTGCAGGTCGGCAAAGTCAAATTTTATGTCCTGCGCCTGCGCCCATTCTACCGCCCATTCGGGATCTGGCACGATGAGGCCAACAATATAAGGCCTTTTGTCGCCGGACACCATCGCCTGCAATATCTCGGGCTGAAGCGTCAGCATGCCTTCGATCTTTTGCGGCGCGATATTGTCGCCCTTGTCGTTGACGATTAGGTCCTTCTTGCGATCGGTAATCGCAATGCGGCCTTGGTCATCAATATGGCCAATATCACCCGTGTGCAGCCAGCCATCAATGAGAACGCGATCGGTCTCGGCTTGGTTACGCCAATATCCCTTCATCACCAAAGGCCCGCGCACCAATATTTCGCCATCCTCGGCGATTTTGACCTCCGTGTTTTTCAATGGCGGCCCAACGGTGTCCATTTTGATGCCTGTGCTTGGCCGATTGCAGCTGATGACCGGGCCGGATTCGGTCTGGCCATAGCCTTGCAGCAGGGTAATGCCCAAGGATTGGAAAAACACCCCAATGTCGGGGTTCAGCGGTGCGCCGCCGGACACCATGGCTTTCATCCGGCCGCCAAAGCGCGCTTGGATTTTTGGCTTGATTGTGCGCGACAAAACCAATCGCATCGGCGCATCGACCAGACGTTTGCGCCCGGAATAATCCCGCTCTCCGATGGTCAGCGCCTTGTCGAGCAGATAACTGGGCAGCTTACCTTGCTTTTCGACGGCCTTGATCATCCGTTGGCGCAACACTTCAAAAAGACGCGGGACCACCACCATGACTGTGGGCCGCGTTTCTTCGATATTGGAGGCCAGCTTCTCTAGCCCTTCGGCATAATAGATTTGCGCGCCAACGCCGATCGGCAGAAATTGCCCGCCGCTATGTTCATAGGCATGCGACAAAGGCAGGAACGACAAGAAAACTTCTTCTTCGTCCAAGCCAAAATCTTCCCGCAGGACTGCCGCTGCGCCGTCGGCGTTATGCAAAATTGCGCCATGATGCTGCATCACGCCGCGTGGCGCCCCGCCTGTGCCGCTGGTGTAAATGATGCAGGCCAAATCGTCGCGGGTAACGGACGCCATAGCCGCTTCGCTGGCGCGGACGTCAGCATCGGTACCGTTGACCATGTCGGACCAGCGATGCACCGACAATTGCCCCTGTTGCATCGCTGGCTGGGGGTCCATAGTGATAATGAACTCTGCCTGCGAAGACCGCAGCGCCGCTGGCGTCAATGTCTTGGCAAGCTTGGCCGTCGATACGATGACGGCGCGCGCATCGCTATTGTCCAATATATGCTGGTGGTCGCGCTCGGTGTTGGTGACATAGGTCGGCACAGTCACGCAACCTGCCGCCATGATACCCAAATCCGCGATGCACCATTCGGGGCGGTTTTCCGACACCAGCATGACTCGGTCGCCCTTTTGAAGCCCCAATTGACGCAGCGATTTTGCAAAGCCGGCAACTTGTCGCGCAACGTCCGACCAGCTGATCGAATGCCAGGCATCGTCCTGCTTTGCCCATAAAAATGGCGCATTCCCGCGATGGCGCGCGCGCGCAAAAAACATTGTTACAAGATTAGGGAAGCTGTCAAAGTCGTCAAACTGTTCAGCAGCCATATATGCTCTCCTGCAAATTTTCCGCCATGCTATGGCCTGTTTTGTTATCCTATTTGCGGTAGCGCCACTCGCAATCTGGTGCAATGCGTGTCTTTTACCCAACGCTGGGCAAAGGCACTTCCGCAGCGGCGGGGGGCCGGATGATCGTGACCTTACCCTTTGCATCTATGGTCGCCGATGTCCCTTCGCTCCGTGGATCTGCGGCACCTGTCCAAGCGCCGTTAAGATATTGCGCGCCGTTCACCTTTGACCCGAGGTCAGCCACACGCACTTTTTGTCCGAACGTGGCAATCTGCTCCGCCATTGCGGCGAGCGAGGTGTCCTGTTCCAACTCCAACTGACCGCCACCAAAATAGATATTCGGTAATGCTATCGCTTGATCAAGCGGCAAACCGAAGTCCAGCACACCAATCAGCGTTTTGGTCACATGCATGATGATCCGCTTACCACCGGCCGAACCAAGCGTCAGTACCGCGCGACCATCACGGTCAAAAACCATCGTCGGCGACATCGAAGATAAAGGCCGCTTTCCGCCAGCAACGCGATTTGCCACGGGCGCTCCGTCTTTTTCAGGGGCGAAAGTGAAATCCGTGAGTTCGTTGTTCAAAAAGAACCCACCTGCCACAAGCTGACTGCCAAACGGACCTTCAATTGTGGACGTCATATTGGCGATGTTACCATTTGCATCGACCGCAGTGAAATGCGTCGTGCCAGCAACTTCACTCGAAATCGCGGCAGTGCGGGGCCCAGCACCGGGTGGCTTGCCTGCAGGATAGTCGCTACGCGCTTTTTCCGGATCAATTAGCGCCGAGCGTTCCTGTATATATTCGGGGTTCAAAAGTCCGGCGACCGGCACGTCGACAAAGGCATCATCAGCCAGATATTTTTCGCGGTCTGCATAAGCCAGCTGCATCGCTTGGCCAATCAGATGCCAGCTTTTGGGGCTATCCTTGCCCGTTGCCGTCAAATCAAAACGCTGCAACGTACCCAAAATCTGAAGCACGGTGGTTGCGCCCGACGAAGGCGGCGCCATGCCGCACACAACATAGACCCGATAGGGCGCGCACACAGCCCGCTGTTCTTTGGCACGATATTGCGCGAGATCGCTCATCGTCATGTCACCGGGGCTGAGCTTGCTGGTGGTGACAGCCTGCACAATCTGGCTTGCAATCGGCCCCGTATAAAAAGCGTCAGGCCCTTTTTTTGCCAACAGCTTCAACGTTGCTGCAAGTTTTGGATTTTTAAGCTTCATGCCTGCCGTAACGGGCTTGCCATTACGCCAATAAATCGCGCGGGCCTCATCGAAATTCGGCCACAGCCGTTGAATGCCCTGCAACCGTGACTCCAAGGTTTTGTTGACGATGAAGCCTTTATCCGAAAGGCGGATTGCTGGTTTAAACACTGTCACCCACGGCAGCTTGCCCCATTTTTGGTGCGCCTGTGCCATCAACTGTATGTTACCGGGCACGCCAACCGAATGCCCTCCTTGAAACGCCTCAAGAAAGCCCAGTGGCTTGCCATCTGGTCCAACAAAACGGTCGGCCTTCGCCGCCGCTGGCGCAGTTTCCCGTCCGTTTATAGTCGTCAACAGGCCCTTCGCGCTGTCCTGATACAATAAGAACCCGCCGCCGCCGATGCCGCTCGACTGCGGTTCAACTACGGTCAGTGCAAGCATCATCGCCATCGCCGCATCCGCAGCAGAACCGCCTTGGCGGAGCATTTCCATCCCCGCTTCTGTGACACGCGGATCAGCCGACGACGTCACGCCGACATTTTGGGCGGTTGCGGCTTGGGTGAAAAGGATGGCTGATGCGGTGAACGCGAACAATGATTTTTTCATGCCCCCAACTTAGCCGCCTTGTGTGGATAAAGCCAAGCGCAGATTTATCCGTCGACGCCAATGGCCTCAGCTATGTTGGTAAACCCGTCGGCCTGCAAAAGGCGCGCAAGCTGTCTATTGATCCTGCGCGCGAGGCCGGGACCTTGATATACCAAAGCGCTGTAGATCTGCACCAAAGACGCACCGGCGCGGATACGGGCATAAGCATCTTCAGCTGACTTGATGCCGCCCACACCAATCAGCGGGAGTTGCCCGCCGCTTGCCTTGCGGAAATCGATCACGCGCTGCTGCGCTATATCGCGCAAGGGCGCACCCGAAAGTCCGCCTGCCTCACCTGCGTGCCGTGATGCCAGCGCAGGGCGCGATATCGTTGTGTTCGATACAATCAACGCAGCGATACCCCGCGATAGCGCGACGCCAACAATATCATCAATGTCCGCAGGTTGAAGATCTGGGGCAACCTTCAAGAACACAGGCGTGTCCCGCGTCCGCGCCGCCATCACCTGCGCCAGCAAGTCATCCAGCGCGGCCTTGTCCTGCAAGGCGCGAAGGCCCGGCGTATTGGGCGAGCTAATATTGACGGTCAGATAATCCGCCAGCGCCTCCATGTTACGCACACCAATGACATAATCCGCCACACGGTCAGCACTGTCCTTATTGGCGCCAATATTGATACCAATTGGTCCTGTCCGTGCATTTTCAGGAATGTTCCGCAACAGCGCAATCGCCGCCTGCTGCCCTTCATTGTTAAAACCCATACGGTTGATGACCGCTTCATCCTCCAATAGGCGAAACAGCCGCGGCTTTGGGTTGCCCTCTTGTGGTAACGGGGTCAGCGTCCCCACCTCAGTAAAGCCAAAACCCAGTCGCAGGGTTTCAACCGGAACCTCTGCGTTTTTGTCATAGCCAGGGGCAAGGCCGACGGGGTTCGCAAATTGCAAGCCCGCAAATGTCTGGGTCAGGACTGGGCTATCCGAACCAAGCGACGGAAGCGGCATAAGCTTTAGCGCGGTCAGCGACAGATTATGTGCGGCCTCGGCATCAGCCTTGAACAAAAAGGGGCGTGCGAACTGGTATAACATGACCGAGTCTATTCACGAGTATCACGCCAGGTGCAACGCTCCGTTAGCTGTGCGGCGGGACTTTTTCTTAACACTTTGGCCGAAATTGTCAAATCAACCGGCACGCAATGACGAATTTATGCTATCCTAATTTTACATGCCATTGCAATTATAACGCGCGACCCAAGGGCTTTGCTGTCGAAAGACAAAAGTTCTTTTCCTATAAAGACCCGCTTTTTGCGGGTCTTTTTTTGCCTCATGCCCTGCGCTTGTATACACAAAGCTATTCATGGATTGGGGTGGATCTTTTCTTTTACACACGCAGCGGTGTTATCTTCGGCTGCAGGAGCTGGTGGCTTTGCCTTGCGCCTACGCAAATTGGCACGCAACGCTTCACGCAGCCGCTCTGCCTTGATCCGCTCTTTGTCCTCTGCATCTTTTGCCAATGCCCTTCTCCTTTGTGCGCGCCGTCGCTGTGCCGCGCGATGCCAAATGGCAAGCTGCGACGCAAGCCGCTTGACATTAAGCCCCAGCCTTCGCATAGGGCCGCACCTTCGGTATTGCTGCTGTAGCTCAGTGGTAGAGCGCGTCATTGGTAATGACGAGGTCGGGAGTTCAATCCTCCCCAGCAGC
>NZ_JBIIBA010000008.1:0-88126 GCF_044239665.1 Sphingorhabdus sp. | reverse complement strand
CGAATCGTGTTTCTAGTCCGCCGGCTTGAGCTTTCGGTGGGCGAATTGGTGCAGATACTCGACCAAAGCCAGCCCCGCGTTTCCCGACATATCCGCATTCTAGATGAAGCTGGGCTTTTGGAGCGTCGCAAGGAAGGAAGCTGGGTATTTTTAAGGCCTAGCGGGATGCTAACCGACGGCTCGCTCTCATCATTATTGGCAGAGGCAGATATGTCGCAGGCAAAGGCGTTCCAGCGCGATCTGCTTAGGCTTGATGAAGTGCGCAATGCGCGTACTGACATGGCGGCACAGTATTTTGCGGCCCATGCCGATGCCTGGGATTCGCTCAGATCATTGCATATTGCCGATTCGGAAGTGGAGGCCCGCTTGGCGCAGGTCCTGCACAGCGCACCATTAGGCCAAGTCCTTGATGTCGGAACGGGCACAGGACGCATGGTCGAGTTGTTTGCGTCCGATTCCAGCCGATTTGTGGCGATAGATAATAGTCCCGAAATGCTGCGGCTTGCACGTGCGAAAATTGCCAATTTAAGTCCCGAAATCGCGCGTAAAATCGACATAAAGCTCGGTGACTTCAACAGGCTGCCCTTGGGCGAGGGTGAATTCGACACCGTCATATTTCACCAAGTCTTGCATTATGCCCAGCACCCTGAAGCTGTCATTGCCGAAGCGATCCGTGCGCTTGCGCAGGGTGGCCGGCTCGTCATCGTTGATTTTGCCTCACATGATCTGGAAGAATTGCGCACGGTACATGCCCACGCCCGATTGGGCTTTTCCGATGATTTCATGAACAAGGCATTTAATAGTCACGGCCTGCAGATGGTGCACCAAACTGCGCTTGAGGCCGGCGCATTGGTGATCAAGGTCTGGATGGGCGAAAAGCTCTCCGCCCAACAACCGCGTCCCACACATAATCCCAGCCCAAAAAATAATTTAAGGATTGTCGCATGATTCTCCCACTGACACAGATGCAGGAGGCAAGCCGCGCTGTTGCCTCTCCCCTTTTTGCGGGGCTCCCCGGTGATTGCGAGATCAGTTTCGAATTCTTCCCGCCCAAAACGGAAAAGATGGAGGAGCAATTATGGGATTCGGTCGTGGCCCTCTCGCCGCTTGGTCCGCGCTTTGTCTCGGTCACTTATGGAGCGGGTGGCACCACCCGCGAACGCACACACAACACCGTGGCGCGCATTGCCCGCGAGACCGAAATTCCGGCGGCCGCACATTTAACCTGCGTCGAGGCATCCAAGGGCGAGATTGCCGATGTCGCCAACGCCTATTGGGAGGCAGGGGTTCGCCATATCGTCGCGCTGCGCGGGGACGCGCCTAATTCTGACGGCAAATTTGTGCCGCATCCCGACGGCTATGCCAGTGCTGCAGAATTAGTTGAAGGTTTACGCAAGCTGCACCCGTTTGAAATATCGGTCAGCGCTTATCCCGAAACCCATCCAGAGGCCTTGTCGGCCGCGTCAGACATTGATTTTCTGAAGCGCAAGCTGGACTCCGGTGCGAGCCGCGCGATCACGCAATTCTTTTTTGAACCCGAAACCTTCTTCCGTTTCCGCGATGCGGTTGCCGCAGCTGGCATTGATGCGGAGATTGTCCCAGGCATCATGCCAGTGTCGAACTTTGCCGCGATTACCCGCATGTCGCAAATGACCGGCACAGCTATTCCCAGCTGGATGGCGGACCTGTTCAATGGATTGGATGATCATCCATCCGCACGGCAATTGGTGGCCGCTACTGTCTCTGCAGAAATGTGCCGGAAATTATATGCAGGCGGTGTCCGAGAATTTCACTTTTACACCCTCAACCGCGCCGAATTATCCTACGCAATATGCCATTTGCTGGGCAAGCGGCCAGCCGCTGTAGCGCAAAAGGCCGCAGCATGAGCGCGCGCGAAGATTTTGCCGCCCGTGCAGCGCAACAGATATTGGTGTTCGACGGGGGCTATGGCACCGCGATCCAAGGCTATAAATTGTCTGAGGCTGATTATCGCGGCGAACTTGAACTGACGCACGATCAAAAGGGCAATAACGACCTATTGTCCATTACCCGTCCTGATGTCGTTGGCGCGATCCATAGCGCCTATCTCGAGGCGGGCGCCGACATGATCGAGACCAACACCTTCAGCGCGACCAAAATCAGCATGGCCGATTATGGCTGCGAACATTTGGTTCGGGAATTGAACTTGGAATCGGCCAAGCTGGCGCGGGGCTGTTGCGAGGCCGCCGAGGCCAAGGACGGCATAAAGCGGTTCGTTGCTGGGTCGATTGGTCCGACCAACAAAACCTTGTCCTTGTCGCCCGACGTCAACGACCCAGGCTATCGTGAGATAGACTTTGACTATCTGAAAGATGTGTATCGCGAACAATGCGACGCACTGATTGAAGGTGGTGTTGATTTCCTCTTAATCGAAACCATTTTCGACACGCTCAACGCCAAATGCGCTGCGATGGCTGCGCAAGAGGCGGCGGCGGCATGTGGGCGCGATGTGCCGTTGATGATATCAATGACCATCACCGACATGGCTGGCCGCAATCTCTCTGGTCACACGGTGGAAGCATTTTGGGCCGCGATCCGGCATGTTAAACCGCTGACCATCGGGTTGAATTGCTCCTTTGGCGCAGATCTTTTGCGACCGCATCTGGCGGCATTGTCCAAGCAAGCCGACACGCTGGTGATGGCGTACCCTAATGCAGGCTTGCCCAATGACTTGGCCGAATATGATGAACTACCCGAAACAACGGCGCAATTGATTGGCCAATGGCTTGACGATGGTCTGGTGAATATCGTTGGCGGCTGTTGCGGCACCACGCCTGCGCATATCGCCGCAATAGCTAAAGCGGTTGCGGACCGTGCGCCACGTGCCATTCCCAAGGCGGATATAGTGACACGGCTAGCGGGGCTCGAACCCTTCATCATGGCCGCCTGAATTTTATAAAGCAGAACAAAAATGTCCTCCATTATTTCCTCTTCCCGCTTCGTCAATATCGGCGAGCGCACCAATGTCACTGGCAGTGCCAAGTTCAAAAAGCTGATCCTCGCAGGCGATTATGAAGCTGCCGTTGAGGTTGCGCGCGACCAAGTCGAAAATGGCGCGCAGATTATCGACATCAACATGGATGAAGGCCTGCTGGACGCGCATGAAGCGATGACCACTTTCATCAAGCGCATCGCAGCAGAACCCGACATCGCCCGCGTGCCATTAATGATCGACAGTTCCAAATGGAGCGTAATTGAGGCCGGGCTGAAATGCGTTTCGGGTAAGCCAATCGTGAATTCGATTTCGATGAAAGAAGGCGAAGAGGCGTTTTTGCACTACGCGCGCTTGTGCATGGCTTATGGTGCGGCTGTCGTAGTTATGGCGTTCGATGAAACTGGCCAGGCTGACACGCAAGCCCGCAAGGTCGAGATTTGCAAACGGGCATATGACTTGCTGATCGGCATCGGTTTCCCGCCCGAGGACATCATTTTCGATCCCAACATCTTTGCGGTGGCAACGGGGATTGAGGAGCATAATAATTACGGCGTCGACTTTATCGAGGCCATCAAGGAACTGCGCGTCTTGTGTCCGCATGCGCATTATTCGGGCGGGCTTTCCAACCTTTCGTTCAGTTTCCGTGGCAATGAACCGGTGCGCCGCGCGATGCACTCGATCTTTCTCTATCACGCCATCCCTGCAGGGCTTGATATGGCCATCGTCAATGCAGGGCAGCTTGATATCTATGATGATATTGACGCCGAACTGCGTGTCGCCTGCGAAGATGTGATCCTCAACCGCGACCCCGATGCGACTGAGCGCCTGATTGTGCTTGCCGAAAAATATCGCGGGACTGATGTGGCACAGGAAAAGGCCGAGGCCGAATGGCGTGGCTGGCCGGTGACCAAAAGGTTGGAGCATGCCTTAGTCAAAGGCATTGATGCGCATATCGTCGATGACACCGAAGAAGCGCGGCTTGCAATCAAGGAAGCAGGCGGTCGCCCGATCGAAGTAATCGAAGGACCGTTGATGGACGGTATGAACGTCGTGGGCGACCTGTTCGGGTCGGGCCGCATGTTCCTGCCGCAAGTGGTGAAGTCTGCGCGCGTCATGAAAAAAGCAGTCGCGCATCTCTTCCCATATATTGAGGCGGAAAAAGAGGCGGGCGCCAAAGGCAAGGGCAAGATCATCATGGCGACCGTGAAGGGCGACGTGCATGATATTGGCAAGAACATTGTCGGCGTTGTCCTGCAATGTAATGGCTTTGAGATTGTTGATCTGGGCGTCATGGTCCCGTGGCCGACAATTTTGCAAGCGGCGGTCGAACATGATGCCAATATGATCGGGCTGTCGGGCCTTATCACCCCTTCGCTTGACGAAATGGTGACCGTTGCCGAGGAAATGGAAAAAGCAGGCATGTCGATGCCGTTGATGATTGGCGGCGCAACGACGTCAAAAACGCACACGGCCTTGCGTATTGAGCCTGTCTATTCCGGTCCCGTCATCCATGTGCTCGACGCGTCGCGCGCTGTCGGTGTTGCGGGCACATTGGTTAGCGATACGATGGCGGACAAGTTTGTTGCCGACACCCGCGCCGAATACAGCGATATTCGTGACGCCCGCGCTGGCAAGACGGCAAAGCCGCTCGCCACGCTGGAAGAAGCACGCGCCAATGCCTTTGAAATCGACGAAAGCATGAAGCCAGCCGCGCCGCAAAAGCCTGGTGTCCATGTCTATGATGACTGGGACTTGGCCGACCTGCGCAACTATATCGACTGGACCCCATTTTTCCGTGCGTGGGAATTGCATGGCAATTTTCCGGCGATTTTGACCGATGAAATTGTGGGCGAAAGCGCCACCAGCCTGTTTGCCGATGCCAATGCGATGCTCGACAAGATCATCAACGAAAAATGGCTGCGCGCAAAGGGCGTTGCGGGCCTTTGGCCCTGTCGGCGCGATGGCGATGATGTGCTTGTCTATTGCGAACAGACTGAGGCGCATGTGCGCCTGCCATTCTTGCGCCAACAAATCGCCAAGCGCGCAGGCAAAGCGAACATGTGCCTTGCCGATTTCATCAGCCGCGATGGCGACTGGATTGGTGGCTTTGCAGTCACGACTGGTCATGGAATCGAGACGCATTTGGCCCAGTTCAAAGCCAATATCGACGATTATTCGGACATCATGCTCAAGGCGTTAGCCGACCGGTTGGCGGAGGCCTTTGCCGAGCGGATGCACGAACATGTTCGCAAGGATCTGTGGGGCTATGCCCCTGAAGAGCAATTCACGCCCGAGGCTCTGAACCGCGAGGAATATCGCGGCATTCGGCCAGCCCCTGGCTATCCCGCCTGTCCAGACCACAGCCTGAAGCCGACATTGTTTGACCTGCTGGATGCGACGCATGCAACTGGCATCACGTTGACTGAAAGCTTTGCCATGTTACCGACCGCCGCGGTGAGCGGGCTGTATTTTGGCCACCCGCAATCTGAATATTTTGGCGTCGCGCGCATTGGTGATGATCAGGTGTCGGACTATGCGGCGCGCCGTGGGTTGGATATGGATCGTGCACGGCAATATCTAAGGCCCAACCTTAACGAATAAGGATAGTCTTGGTTTTAGAAACCCCGCTTTACACTGGTCGCTTTCCGCCAATGCGCCGTGCAGACATCGGGTATTATTGCCTTTCGCGCTGCCATTTCTGGGCAGGGCGCGCGAATCCAACTGGAGGCCTCTCGACAATCTCGACACTGCAAAAGCGGGGCGGGCCTTACCGACCTTGCGCGCGCCACCTTTTGACCACGCGTTGCAGCATCTCAGCTTCTCCGCCTGCTTCCTGCCACAACTGGCTAAACAGGGGATCGTCGGAAGCAGGGCGCTTTTCTTCTTCGAGAGTATCGAGCGCAACGCGGATGGGAATGCTGACACCTTCGCCGCAGATAATGCATTCGCGGTTACGCAGCGCGGGGATAGAGTCCAGGAAGCCGCGCGCGCCTTCGGGCATTGCGGCACGCACAAAGGCTTGGTCGCGCTCGTTATTCAAACGCATCGAAATGATTGTCCCGCATTGCGACAGCACGCCTTCGGCCAAATCTGAGGGCCGCTGCGTAATCAGGCCCAGAGATACCCCATATTTACGGCCTTCCTTGGCAATTCTCTCAAGGATGGAGCGCACGGCGCTGTCTTTCGACAGATGTTCCGACGGGATATATCTGTGCGCCTCTTCACACACGAGCAATATGGGCCGCTGGGGTTCGTTGCGTGACCAGAGGGCATAGTCAAATACGAGGCGCGAGAGCACGGCAACCACTGTCGAGGTGATGTCCGACGGCACGCCAGAAACGTCGATGATGGAAATGGGTTTGCCATATGAAGGCAGCCGGAAAATCTTGCCCACAAACTCGGCCATCGTATCGCCAACAAGCATGCCTGAGAACATGAAATTGTACCGTGGGTCCGCCTTTAATTCGTCAATTTTGCTCTTCAACCGCATGAAGGGAGCAGACGATGTCGCCTTGTCGAGCCGCCCCATTTCATTTTGAATGATGTTCGTCAAATCGGACAGGAGATAGGGAATGGGGGCGTCAACCGTCAGCTTGCCAATCGTTTCGGCAATCCGGTTTTTTGACCGCGCTTGGAGAAGGCATTTGGCGAGAATATCGGAATCTGTTTGTCTGTCGTCGCCATTGGAAGTGACGAAAATTTCGCAATGTTCGGCGAAATTCATCATCCAATAGGGCATGGCTAGGTTGTTGACGTCGAACAGCGCGCCATTATTTTTAAACGCGGCGCTATATTCCCCATGCGGGTCAATCATTACGATATGCCCTTCGGGCGCGATGTCGCAGATCTTGTGCAAAATCAGCGCCGCGCCGGTCGACTTACCCGTACCTGTTGAACCCAGCAGCGCAAAATGCTTACCAAGCATGGCATCAACATAGAGCGCGCCGCGAATATCCTTCGTCGGAAATACCGTGCCGATTTCGACATTTGCCCGCGCGTCGGTGGTATAGACTTGTTTGAGGTCGGTGCTGGAAACCGCATATACTTCGCTGCCAGGGACTGGGTAGCGCGTTACCCCGCGCCGGAAATTGTAAATCTTGCCTGTAAGCTTATCCTCATCGCCTTCGCCGAGGAAGTCGACTTGCGCCGTGATGATTTTATGGTCGCGCTCGTACATTTTTTGCGTGCGAATGTTGGCAAGAAGCCAGATATCACCGACGCGGATTTTAATCTGACTGCCGACTTGCCCTGACATCGCGATACTTGTGTCACTGTGTGCGTTGAGGCTTGTCAACAAGGCGGCATCGAGCGTCACTTGTGACTGCGAACCCGAAATCTCCATGACGAAGCCAATAGGGTGGAGCGTCGCGTCAACGACTGGGGCGTCCATCGGTGCGGCTATGGGCAAAGGCGCCGATTGATCTGGGTGGCCTATCCGATCGGTCTGCCGATGTACCGAAATGTCCATAAAGTTTCCGCCTCTTTCATAAAGAAGCGTCGGGCAATAGGCCAAGAAGGTAAAAATATATTTACCAGCGCAACAGGAGAAAGGTCGGGCAACTAAAAGGCGTTAGATCGTTTTCAAAATCAGAGCCGGTTGAAGACAAAGCCGGCAAACCAACCAAGTAGCAACGAGACAAGCACCGCCATTGCGCCGTAAAAAAGGGCATAGTCTTGCGCCAATATGGTGACCAATTGTTCGAACCCTGTTTTGCGGATGCGGACTTCAACATTATCATCGGCCACAATGACCCGGCCATCGCGAATGAGCAAAGTTTCCGCAGTATAGACACCGACCGGAACACTGGACGGAATGTTGAGGCGCGCACGATACAGCACCTGATCGGTTATTTCGACCGTGCCCGCATCTTGGCGGAAAAGGCCGTTGCGGCGATTTAAGTCCACCAGCCCATCGACAAAGCGGCGCTGTTCGGTGGCGTTGACTTCGCCGCTGGGCGACAATTGCAGGCGGTCAAGGCCAAGCTCGTAAATCGCGGCTGTTTTGCTGCTGATGATTTGATCGAGCGGGCGTGATGACGCGATTGCGTAATATGCGGGGACGGACCGGAAATCGGTGCTGTCGGCGTTGATCCAGATACCGGCAATTTTCTGCTTTTCACGTAACGTTACCGACCGGGTTGGCCCGCGCAGAACAACCGCAACATCTACTTGCTCGTCTGGCGCGACGCCGCGTGGGTAGATGATGGCTCCGAATAATAGCATTTCGGCGCCCGTGAATCCGGACTGGATGTTGATTTGCCGTTGTGAAACGTCGGGCACCAATTTGGGCACATTTTGCGCGCTCGCCGTCATCGGCAGCAAAAACAATATCAGGGCGAATAAACGGATCATAACGCCTGCAACGTGTAGATTTCGTCCGGACGCCAGCCCAGACCAAGCGCCATACGGATTGCGACAAGCAGAACGATCGCGGCGAGAAAGAGACGAAGATATTCTGGCCGCATGCGCTGCGCCAAACGCGCGCCGATTTGCGCCCCTGTCACACTACCAATGAGCAAGAAAACGGCCAGAACAATATCGACCGCTTTGGTGGTCAGGCTGTGCATCATCGTTGACGCCATCGTCACAAACAAAATCTGGAATAAGGATGTCCCCACCACTACCTGCGCGCCCATGCCCAATAGATAGAGCATAGCGGGCACCATGATGAAGCCCCCGCCCACGCCAAGCAACATTGTCATAATGCCCGTGATAAAACCCAATATCAACGGCGCGATAGGCGAAATATAAAGACCGGAACGATAGAAACGCCAGCGCATCGGCAAATTGGCCACCAACGGATGATGCCGCCGTTTGGCTGCAGCGACTGGCTTTCCCGCGCGCACAGCCAGAACGCTGGTTAAGCTTTCTTTGGCCATCAAGCCACCGATGCTGCCCAACATCAGCACATAAAGGATGTTGATGACGGTATCGATCTGGCCAAGCGCCTCCAATATTTCAAAGATCGCTGCGCCCGCGCCTGTGCCGAATATACCGCCGACCACGAGCACGCCGCCCATCTGAAAATCCACCCCGCCGCGTTTCATATGTGCAAATACGCCCGAGACGCTGGCCCCTGTCACCTGCGTGGATGCGGACGCCGCGGCAACCGCTGGCGGGATACCGTAGAATATGAGCAAAGGCGTAGTTAGGAATCCGCCACCGACGCCAAACATACCCGACAGCACGCCGACGCCGCCACCCAGAAGGATGATCACCAGCGCGTTGACCGACAGATTGGCTATGGGAAGATAAATATCCATGATCGACTATGACACCCTAACGGCATTTGACGGCAGGATAAAGGCGGGGTTTTAGAAACTGGTGGACAAGGTGATCGTGGGACCACCGCTATGCCGAGCGACGCCACCTTTACCTAGGATTATAAACTAAGATAAGATGCGACAACAACGCAATCGCTCTATTTTTCCCCTTTGCTTGCCATCTTTTGGCCGCTTCGCCATAAGGGATGGCGATGATTGAAACTATAAAACAACCCGCCAAAAACTCTGCTTTGCGGGCATTTTTGTCGAGTGAAGCCGCGGGCGGTATTTTGTTAATGGCGGCCGCCGCATTGGCCATGATTATTGCCAATTCGGCTATTGCTGAAAACTATAATGATTTCCTACATTTGGTAATCGGACCGGAGCTAACACCAAAGCTTGGCCCAATGACCGTCCATCTTTGGATAAATGACGGTCTGATGGCGATTTTCTTTTTGCTCGTCGGGCTGGAGATTAAGCGCGAATTTGTCGATGGGCATTTGTCGACTTGGGCCGACCGCACGCTTCCAATGCTTGCCGCTGCGGCAGGCATGGCTGTTCCCGCGTTTGTGTATCTTGCGGTCGCGGGCGGCGATCCTGCATTACAGCGTGGCTGGGCTATACCGGCTGCTACCGACATTGCATTTGCCATTGGCGTGCTTGCGCTTTTGGGCAGTCGGGCGCCTGCTTCGCTGAAACTGTTCCTGACGACCGTTGCTATTGTTGACGACATGGGTGCGGTGGCGATCATAGCTTTATTCTACACAGCCGAGTTGAACATCGTCGCGCTGGCTGCGGCAGGTGGCATTTGGGTTGCAATGATGCTGCTGAACCGTTTTCGGGTAAATGCTCTTTGGCCCTATCTCATCCTTGCGGCCTTATTATGGTATGCGACATTGTTATCCGGCGTGCATGCAACCATTGCGGGCGTGATGGCGGCATTTGCCATTCCCTTCCGCCGAACGCTCGCGGCACCTGACGCGGAAGATTCGGCACTCCACCGGCTTGAACACGCGCTTGTGAAGCCAGTTGCCTTCCTTATCGTACCGATCTTTGGGTTCGCAAATGCGGGTGTTTCCTTGGCGGGTATCAGCTTTGCTGCATTAGCTGCGCCGCTGCCTCTTGGCATCGCGATGGGCCTGTTTTTGGGCAAGCAACTTGGAATTTTTACCAGCGTCTGGATCGCGGTCAAACTTGGCATTGCCGCGCGGCCGTCAAAGGCAAGCTGGACGCAAGTCTATGGTGTAGCCTTGCTGTGCGGTATCGGCTTTACGATGAGCTTGTTTATCGGCGGCCTTGCCTTCACTGGTCCCGAGCAGGTGGATGATGTCAAAATTGGGGTTTTGATGGGGTCTATCCTCTCTGCCATTCTAGGCTATCTCGTTTTGCGCTTTGCCGCACCGCAATACACTCATTCTGGAGGCAGGATATGAACTTGCGATTTTCCCTCATCATTCCGGTGATACTGCTTGCGTCGGGTTGCGCCAATATTACCCCAGTGGCCCCAGCCCCTTCAAATGTGGCCGCGCCAGCGAAATCGATCGCTGATATTTCCGATGCGTATATCCGGTTGACGCTTGAGGCAGGTACCCATGAAGCGGAATATGTCGACGCTTATTATGGCCCGCCCGCGCTGCAAGAAGCAGCTAAAGCAAATCCGCGATCTTTGGCACAGTTAATTGCTGAAGCCCGCGCGCTGAGGGCGTCTATTGATACGGCCTTGCCATCATTACGCACCGAATCGGACCGGCGCCGCGCGGTTGCGTTGCGCGGCATGCTCGTGGCTGCTGACACACGGCTGCAGATGCTTGAGGGGCGGAAATTTTCGTTCAATGATGAAGCGCAGGGTCAGTTTGCAACGGTGCCGGACTTGAAACCTCTGGCGCATTATGACGCCATATTGGCTAATCTTGAAACGCTGATACCTGGTGATGGCCCGCTCGCCGCACGCGTCGATACCTTTAATGAGCGTTATGTCATTCCCAAGAACCGCTTGCAGATGGTGTTTGATGTCGCCATTGCCGAATGTAAGCGCCGCACGGCGCAATATATCCAATTACCAGCGGGCGAGACGTTCGTGATGGAGTTTGTCACGGGCAAGCCGTGGTCAGGCTATAATTATTATAAGGGCAATTTTAAAAGCCTGATCCAGATCAATACCGACCTGCCGATCCGTATCAGCCGTGCGGTCGATCTGGGCTGTCACGAAGGCTATCCGGGCCACCATGTGCTGAACCTGATGGTTGAAGAACGGCTCGCACGCAAAAATGGGTGGAAGGAATATGAAGTTAATCCACTCTACAGCCCGACCAGCGTTTTGTCTGAAGGCAGCGCCAATTACGGCATTGATCTCGCCTTTCCAGCCGCGGAACGCTTGGCATTTGAACGCGATATTCTGTACCCGATGGCTGGCCTTAATCCCAATTCTGCACAAGCCTTTTGGGAAATGCAGCAAATGACCGAAGCGCTCTCGGGCGCGCGCCTGACCATTGCGAAAATGTATCTCGATGGGGAAATATCCCGTGCGCAGGCACTTGAACTGACCCAGAAATATCTGCTCTTGTCGCCCGCGCGCGCCGAACAATCGGTGGCGTTTACGGACCATTATCGCAGCTATGTTATCAACTATGGCTGGGGAAAAGACCTCGTGCGTGGTTATGTCGAGCGCGGTAATCCCGACCAAGCCGAGCGCTGGCGCCGGATGGAAAAGATACTCAGCGAGCCAACGCAGCCTGCCGATTTGCTACCCTAGGCAAGGTGATCGCGGAACCAGGCGGTTAGTTCTTCTTCGGACAATTCACCCGCGGCGAGTGCCAAAACAATGCGCGTCGCGTCCTGTGGGTCGAATGTCAGTGCATGCCCGTTGAGCGCCAAAAACAAACGCGCAAGTACCCATGCTGTGCGTTTGTTGCCATCGGCAAAAGGATGGTTCCGAGCAACATCATAAGCATAAGCCGCAGCCAGTGCAGCGGGATCGTCCGTGCCATAATTCCACTGGCTCACTGGTCGTCCTAATGCCGAGTCCAGCAAGTCGGAACCGCGCACACCGCTAATCCTGCCATGCTCGGCAATCTGCCGGTCGTGGATGGCAAGCGCATCGCGTGCGTCGAGCCAATGGGGCTCAATTCGAATGGCCGGTGGCAATTGCGGCCCTTACTGCGCCAACACGCGCAATATGTCGCGGTCCTCACGCATGATCGTTTCAGCCAACGCCATCTTTGTCTCAAAGCCGGGGTCGCTTGGGGTCAGGTGAAAGCCGTTAGCGGTTTCCGTCAGATACAGGTTGTCGCCAAGCGACACCCGCAGCTTGGCGAGTATCTCTTTGGGAAGAATCATACCGGCGCTGTTGCCGACTTTTATAACTTTAATTGGCTTGTTCATACGTATGTTATAACACAAACATTGCTACAACTGCAAGTCTGGCATATTGACGTGCACCGATTGCGAAATCATGTTGGCCGTGCCGAAGATCGCCATAAAGCTGAGGTCGGTTGCATCGGTCATTTACCAGAATCGCGCAAGCTCTCGCAAAGTGCATTTCGACGGGCTATGCGGTGGCATAGTGTAAACTGGAATATCCCGAACGATGCGCCTGTTTTTTGATCCCCGCCAGCTTGACCATGCGCCGGTTCAAGAGCTCCATAATGGTGCGTTCGTCCCTTATGCCGAAACGCCCGCACGCGCACAGGCGCTATGTGCAGGCGTGCCCGCTACGGCTCGGCCCACCGACCATGGAGAGGCACCGATATTGGCGGTGCATGATGCTGATTACATCGCATATCTCAAGACTGCGCATGACCGTTGGGTTGCCGCCGGACGGTCAGGTGATGTGATGGGCTATATATGGCCAGTGATGCGTCGGCGCGCGTTGGACTTAAAGCGTATTGACGCCTTGGCCGGTCGCTACAGCATGGACAGCTCTACGCCATTGACCGCCGATAGCTGGACGTCGGCCTATTGGAGCACGCAGTCGGCCTTGTCGGCGCTTGATGCGGTGCTGGCTGGCGACCGCGTTGCCACCGCTTTGTGCCGTCCGCCCGGGCATCATGCAGGGGCAGACTATCTTGGCGGATATTGCTTCATTAATCAGGCAGCGGTTGCGGCGCAAGCGGCGCGCGACGCAGGTATCGCGCGCGTGGCCATTATCGACATTGACTATCATCATGGCAACGGCACGCAGGACATTTTCTGGGAGCGGGGCGATGTTTTTTATGCCTCTGTCCACGCAGATCCGGCGACCGATTTCCCGTTTTACTGGGGCCATGCCGATGAAGTCGGCGAAGGCGCGGGGGCAGGCGCAACGCTGAATCTGCCATTGCTGCAAGGGACAACGCTCGATGCCTTTCGCGCCGCACAAGCGACAGCGCTGGACGCCATTGCCCGGTTTGACCCCGGCTTACTGATTGTCAGCTTCGGCGCGGATACGTTTGAAGGCGACCCCATCGCCAATTTCGCACTGAAGACATCGGATTATGCCACGCTGGCAAGGGACATTGCCGCGACCGGATTGCCGACAGTTGTCCTGACCGAAGGCGGCTATGCGGTCGATAATTTGGGCGAAAATCTCGGTAGCTTTTTAAGCGGGTTTTGAAGCTGCATTTCTGTTGCTCAAAAGAAAAGGGCGGCCATCTCTGACCGCCCCCTTAAAGCTCAAATTTGAACCTGCTTACAGCTTGCCCACCATTTCAGGCACGACCGTGAACAGGTCACCAACAAGGCCTATATCTGCCACTTGGAATATCGGCGCGTCTTCATCCTTGTTGATCGCGATGATGACCTTGGAGTCCTTCATGCCGGCCAGATGCTGGATCGCGCCGGAGATGCCAACCGCGACATATACTTCTGGCGCGACGATCTTACCCGTTTGGCCAACCTGATAGTCATTGGGCACAAAGCCTGCGTCCACAGCCGCGCGGCTTGCGCCAACGCCTGCGCCAAGCTTATCCGCCAAAGGCAAGATGGTTGCGGCAAAAGTGTCCGCATCCTTCAACGCACGACCGCCCGATACGATGATCTTGGCAGAGGTCAGTTCAGGGCGTTCTTGCTTGGCAATCTCTGCCGAAATGAACGACGAGGTGCCAGCATCGCCTGTGCTTGCAACCGCTGCAATCGTCGCCGAACCGCCGCTTTCTTGTGCCTTGGCAAAGGCTGTGCCGCGCACAGTGATAACCTTCTTGGCATCTGACGACTGCACCGTGGCAATTGCGTTACCGGCATAGATGGGACGCGTGAACGTGTCCGCGCTTTCAACGCTGAGGATGTCCGAGATTTGCATGACATCCAACAAAGCCGCCACGCGTGGTGCGATGTTCTTGCCGTTCGATGTGGCAGGCGCCAGAAACGCGTCATGGCTTGCCATCAATGACGCAACCAAGGGCGCGACATTTTCGGCCAATTGCTGCGCATAAGCCGCGTCATCGGCAACATGCACCGTGCTCACGCCCGCAATCTTGGCAGCCGCATCCGCAACCGCGCCGCAGCCAGAGCCTGCAACGAGGATATGCACTTCGCCAATCTGCGATGCCGCGGTGACGACGGCCAATGTTGCATCCTTCAACGATGCATTGTCATGTTCGGCATAAACGAGGGTCTTCATGCGGCCACTCCCATTTCCTTAAGCTTTGCAACCAACGCATCGACGTCGGCAACCTTGATACCTGCGCTGCGCACGGGCGGCTCGATTACCTTCAACGTCTTAAGGCGCGGGCTAACATCGACGCCATAATCGGCAGGGGTTTTCTGCGCGAGAGGCTTGGACTTTGCCTTCATGATGTTTGGCAAAGACGCATAACGTGGCTCGTTCAAGCGCAAATCCGTCGTGATGATCGCTGGCATCTTCAACGCCACGGTCTGCAAACCGCCATCGACTTCGCGTGCGACATGCACTGCATCGCCCGATACATTTACCGTATTGGCAAATGTGCCCTGCGGACGACCGGTCAACGCAGCGAGCATTTGGCCTGTCTGGTTGCTATCATCGTCAATCGCTTGCTTGCCCAAAATGACAAGGCCAGGCTGTTCTTCGTCCATGATCTTTGCAAGGATCTTGGCAACGCCCAAAGGCTCAACATCTTCAGCAACGACCAAGATCGCGCGATCCGCGCCCATGGCCAAAGCCGTGCGCAGCGTTTCTTGCGCCTTGTCCGGCCCAATCGACACCGCGATAACCTCAGTCGCAACGCCCTTTTCACGCAAACGTAGCGCTTCTTCGACCGCAATCTCGTCAAACGGGTTCATGCTCATTTTGACATTCGCCAAATCCACACCCGAACCATCAGGCTTAACCCGCGGCTTTACGTTATAATCGATGACCCGCTTCACGGGGACGATGATCTTCATGTGCTCATCCTTCCATACCGACTCAATAAGGCAATTGAATGCCCGCTTAAACTGTTGCGCCTATGCTTAACGTTTACGTGAACGTCAAGTGCCTGATCTACACATCCTGCCAAGCGTTTAACATGCTGACGATTCTTGCACCTTGCAGGAACCGCCAGAGGACAATTTTACGCCGCCTTGCGTACTTCCGCGACTATTTTCTCCGCCGCATCGCCCAAGTCATTGGCCGATACGATGGGCAAGCCGCTATTGGCCAAAATGTCTTTGCCCTGCTGCACATTGGTGCCTTCAAGGCGCACCACGAGCGGCACTGACAGGTTCACTTCCTTGGCCGCAGCAACAATACCATCGGCGATGATGTCGCATTTCATGATGCCACCGAAAATGTTGACGAGAATGCCCTTTACGGCGGGGTCCTTCAGAATGATCTTGAAAGCGGCCGTGACCTTTTCCTTCGATGCGCCGCCGCCCACGTCCAAGAAGTTGGCAGGGAATTCACCGTTCAGCTTGATGATGTCCATCGTTGCCATGGCAAGGCCCGCACCATTGACCATGCAGCCAATGTTGCCGTCCAGTTTAATGTACGCAAGGTCATATTCCGAAGCTTCAACCTCGGCAGGGTCCTCTTCGGTCAAATCGCGCAGTTCGGCGAGATCCTTGTGCCGGAACATCGCATTGCCATCAAAGCTGACCTTGGCATCAAGCACTAGAAGCTCGTCGCCATTCTTGCCTTCGCAAACCGCAAGCGGGTTGATTTCGATCTGTTCGGCATCGGTGCCGATGAACGCGCTGTAGAGGCCAGCAAGAACAGTCTGCGCTTGCTTGGCCAGATCGCCAGTCAAGCCAAGCGCCTTGGCAACGCTGCGGCCATGATGGGGTTGAAGGCCAGCGGCAGGATCGATGACGATGGTGTGGATCTTCTCTGGGCTGTCATGCGCCACGTCTTCAATATTCATGCCGCCTTCGGTCGACGCTACAACCGCGATGCGGCTGGTCGCACGGTCGACGAGCAAAGCAAGGTAGAATTCCTGCTTAATGTCGGCGCCATCGGTGATGTATAGGCGGTTGACCTGCTTGCCTTCGGGGCCAGTCTGGATCGTCACCAGCGTGTTGCCAAGCATGTCTTTTGCATGGGCCTCAACCTCATCCAGATTAAAGGCCAGACGAACGCCGCCCTTTGCATCGGGGCCAAGTTCCTTGAACTTGCCCTTGCCGCGTCCACCAGCATGGATCTGCGATTTTACCACGTAAAGCGGGCCAGGAAGTTGCTTCGCGGCGGCAACCGCCTCTTCTACGCTCAACGCCGCGATACCGGCGGGCACAGCGACACCGAATTTTGCGAGCAGTTCTTTGGCCTGATATTCATGGATATTCATGGGAGATTGCATCCTTACAAATGGAAAGTATCGCCGGTCGCTTAAGCACAGACGGGCACTGAATGGAAGGGCTTGCGCGGATGTTTTTTGGGTCACGCAAAGGCGCAAGCGGCATGGGGAATATGGCCCCATCTCTGCGTTCTGCGCCCCTGCGTGACCCAAAAAATTAAAGCAATAAATCTAAGGCAATCAATTCACGACGAAGTGAATCGGCATCTGTAAAATGATGCGCAACAAAACCATTTTCGCGCGCGCTAATGACATTGTCATGATTATCATCGATAAAAATCGCTTCGCCCGACTTTAGTCCGAAACGCTGTAGCGCCAGCATGTAAATGGCAGGGTCAGGCTTCACCAATTTTTCGACACCCGAGACGATTATGTCCTGAAAACGGTCGAATATTGGCTGGGTGGGGCGAAACATATCCCAAAATTCAGCGCCGAAATTGGTTATCGCAAATAACGGCACATCGCGTTCGGCGAGTTCCTGCACGATCTCCAGTGATCCGTTGACGGGCCCTGGAATGGTCTCATTGAAACGGTTGGAATATGCCGCAATCCACGCGGCATATTCTGGAAATTCAGCGACCCGCTCGGCAACCATATCGTCCAAAGCGCGACCCGCATCATGTTGAAAATGCCATTCGGGCGTCACAATGGCTGTGACGAAATATTCCAGCTCGTCCTTGTCCGTGATCAGCTTTGCAAAAAGATGCCTCAGGTCCCATTCAAACAGCACTTTGCCGACATCAAAGACCGCAGTGGTTATTTTGGTCATGCATACCACCTCTTCGCAGGAGGGATTTTGTCGAGGTAAAGGCGCAAAAAAACCGCCCACGAATCAGATTCGGAGCGGCATTCTGCCTGAACCAACTGCCCGCATCGCGCAGGCAGGGCCAAATTAACCCTGGCGCGCCTTGAAGCGTGGTTGGGTCTTGTTGATGACATAGGTGCGGCCACGGCGACGAATCACGCGGTTATCGCGATGGCGGCCCTTGAGCGACTTAAGAGAATTAACGACTTTCATCGGATTTACCCGTCTAATAAATGCAAGAAGCTTGAATTGAAGGCGCGCTCCTATGGGTCGGGCACTGGAAAGTCAAGCGGGATTGGCCCTTTTTGCGGATTCAGCCCCCATACATGGCTTGATATGCAATATGACAAGCCTAAGGATGGGGGCATGATGAAAATTGCCCGAATTTTGCCACTTATCACACTTTCTGTGTTGACCGCTTGCGTCGTGCCAACGGGACCAGTCGAGGTTACCCGCTTCAACCGCGCTGCCGAAGGGATGTCCTATGGCAAGGGAAGTTTCATGGTCACGCTCACGGGCGAATCGGCTTCGGACCGGTCACTTGCCGGCTCGCCCTATCTCGCCGCTGTGGCGCGCGAGATGCAACGCATTGGCTATGGCGATACTATAAACAACGCAGACGTCATTGCCGAAGTGCGTTTTGGCACAAATGTGATCCGTCCCGACCGCCCTGCGCCCGCGCCCGTGTCGGTTGGCGTCGGCGGGTCGACAGGTAGCTATGGATCGGGGGTGGGTGTTAGCCTTGGTTTCAATCTAGCTGGCGGTTCAGCGGCGCAGTTACAATCCAGCTTGGCCGTCCGCATATTGCGGCGCAGCGACCAAGTGGTGATTTGGGAAGGTACGGCGGTGCAATCTGCCAAGGCCGGCTCACCCGCCGCGCAACCTGGCATCGCTGCATCAAAATTGGCCGAAGCCTTGTTTAAGGACTTCCCCGGCGTGTCGGGTGAGACTATCCGCGTGCCATAAACTTCATTGCGAGAGCGAAACCAAAATGCCAATTACGGACATCAATGCCGCCTTCGATAGCGGTAATATCATCGTTCATGCCATTGATGGCAATGTTGCGACGCTAGGCATCCGCAAGGACAAGGATTCGGAATTCGCCCAATGGTTTCACTTCCGCGTGGCGTGCACCGCAGGCGAAGAACTGGAATTGCGGATTACCGAACTGGAAAGCAGCGCCTATCCCGGTGGCTGGCCCGATTACCGCGCTTGCGTCTCTGAAGACCGCGATTATTGGGGCCGCGCCGATACGACCTATGACAAGGCGAAGGACGGCGGCACGTTGACCATCCGTTACACCCCCGCAAGCGATCTTGCATCCTTTGCTTATTTCGCCCCTTATAGCATGGAACGGCACCATGACTTGATTGCCGAGACGGCATCGTTGGAAGGCGTGACCTATCGCTGCCTTGGCCATAGCATCGAAGGTCAGCCGATTGATTGCCTCGAAATGGGCCGTGGCGATACGCAGGTCTGGCTCTATGCGCGGCAGCATCCTGGCGAGACTCAGGCCGAATATTGGATGGAAGGCGCCATCGACATGCTGACGGACCTAAGCGACCCGCATACGCGGCGACTGCTGGAAAAATGCCGCTTCCATCTTGTGCCCAATTGCAATCCCGATGGAAGCTGTCGCGGACATTTGCGGACCAATTATCTGGGCGTTAACCTGAACCGTGAATGGGCCGAACCGTCGGCGCAGCGTAGCCCCGAAGTGTTGGCTATCCGCAACGCCATGGACGCAACCGGCGTGCATTGGGCCATAGATGTGCATGGCGATGAAGCCATTCCAGCCGCGTTTATGGCGGGGTTTGAAGGTATTCCTTCATGGACCGATGATCAGGGTGATCGCTATAATGCTTTCATCAACCGCCTTTCGGCGCGCACCCCCGATTTCCAGACCGCGCTGGGCTACACCAAAGCTGGTCCTGGCAAAGCCAATCTTTCCATGTCCACCAACCAACTGGCCGAACGCTATGGCCCGTCGCATCAATGCGTGTCCATGACTTTGGAAATGCCCTATAAGGACACCGTCCACGGCAACGACCCCGACCAAGGCTGGTCCCCCGAACGCTGCCGCTTGCTCGCCCGCGAATGCCTCGCGACCTTGGCGGAGATGGTTTGACTGTCGACACCTTATTTCTATTTAAGTTGCTACATCTGACCCGAAAAACATACTGATCTCTGTTAACGTATTGGAGATATAAGAATCTGATAATAATTAATATTGTCTAAATCTTAGAGAGATTCTTAGCATTGGGGTACACTGATCATCATAGACGATGGAGTGTTCAAAGTGATTGAACGCGGTCAAATTGCGAATGGAAGAAAATTGGCATGGGGCTGGGTCCGTATTGAGGAAATCGAAGGTCGAAATCGTGCGCCGGCTTCGTGTTATCTATTTATGGAAAATTGGGACAAAAAGTAATTTTGACATTGCACAAAAATCTGTGCAATGATGCCGGTATGGAAATTGTAACTTATTCGGAAACCCGCGCCAATTTAAAGGCGATCATGGACCGCGCTGTGAACGATCATACGCCGATCGCTATCACGCGTCAGCGGGGAAAGCCTGTCGTAATGGTCGACTTGGGCGACTGGAATTCCTTGCATGAAATGCTGTATCTGCTCTCGTCTCCTGCCAATGCAAAGCGGTTGACGGAGTCGATTGCGAACGCAGATGCGGGCAATTTGATCGAGGTCGATCCTGAGACGATGAAACCGCTGAATTTATGATGTCGCTGTGAAGCTTGCCTTCACACCACAAGGGTGGGAAGAATATTGCGCTTTGCGGGGGGTCGACAGCAAAGCGCACAAGAAACTCGAAGCCTTGATTTCCGAATGCTTGCGGCATCCATTTTCAGGGACTGGTAAGCCAGAACCCTTGAAAGAAAATCTCAAAGGCTGGTGGTCACGGCGGATTTCAAGAGAGCATAGACTTGTGTACCGGATTTCAGGCAGCGCCGAGGCGCAGATGCTTGAAGTTGTCCAATGTATGTACCATTATTGAAACCATATATGCGCATTATTCAAGATGATCTGACGGGCGTTGAAATTCGGGCTTTGCCAGAAACGCATTTTGCCGGAATGCTGGCCAACTCCCCACCCGGGAGCTGTCATTTCCTTGATTTCGAAGGATTAAACGCCCCTCATGTCACTTTTTGGTCGATATGGGACGACAACGCGCTTGCGGGATGCGGTGCATTGAAAGCGCTATCATCGGCGCAGGGCGAAATTAAATCGATGCGGACGCATGCGGACCATCTCCGCAAAGGCGCAGGCGCGGCCATGCTGAAGGATATTATCGCAGAAGCGCGGCAACGCGGTTATGTCCGGCTTAGCCTTGAAACGGGATCGTCCGCACCATTTTTGCCCGCGCGCGCTTTGTATGAAGCATTTGGCTTTGAATATTGCCCGCCATTTGGTGATTATACCGATGACCCATTCAGCCGTTTCATGACCTTGGCGATTTAACCAACTTGCGTTAGGGCGCGCAGGACTTAATTCAGGAGCCTCTCATGCCAAAACTTATCCTCATCCGTCACGGCCAATCGCAATGGAACCTTGAAAACCGCTTCACTGGCTGGTGGGATGTGGATGTCACGGAGAAAGGCGCAGCGGAAGCATGGGCGGCGGGCGAGCTGATGCAGGCGAAAGGCATCGCGCCCGACACTGCCTTTACCAGCGTGCAGACAAGGGCAATCAAGACGCTTAATCTGGCGCTTGAGGCGATGGGGCGTTTGTGGGTTCCTGTGACCAAGAACTGGCAATTGAACGAACGGCATTATGGCGGGCTAACGGGTCTTGATAAAGCAGAGACAGCGGCCAAGCATGGCGAAGATCAGGTCAAAATTTGGCGCCGCAGTTTCGACATTCCGCCGCCGCCGCTTGCGGCAGGATCGCCATATGATCTTTCGTCTGACCCGCGTTATGCCGGTATCAATATTCCGGCGTCCGAAAGCCTCAAAGACACCATCAATCGCGTACTGCCTTATTGGGACAGCGCGATAGTGCCGGAGTTACAGGCCGGGAAAACCGTTTTGATTTCGGCGCATGGCAATAGCCTGCGCGCGCTCGTCAAGCATTTGTCGGGTATTTCCGATGCGGACATTAACGGCTTGGAAATCCCGACGGGGCAGCCAATCGTGTATGAATTGGACGACCATCTGAACGGTGAATATTACTATCTGTCCGAGCATTGAGTTCACTTTAACCATTTGGGCGGTTAACGCCTCGTTGCTGGATTGCGCCTTTTGCACCACGCGGCTAAGGCCATTGCCATCGAACTTGTCAGGGGAGTGACACATGACCGACGCAGCGCCGATCATTGGCATCATCATGGGAAGCCGTTCCGATTGGGAAACGATGCGAGAGGCTTCTGCGACGCTTACCGCGCTGCATATTCCCCATGAATGCAAAGTGGTGTCTGCGCATCGCACGCCTGAACGCCTTTATGATTATGCCAAAACTGCCGCTGGCCGTGGTCTGAAATGCATTATTGCGGGCGCAGGGGGCGCGGCGCATCTGCCGGGCATGGCCGCGTCGATGACGCGCCTGCCGGTGTTGGGCGTGCCCGTGCAGTCTAAGGCGCTGGATGGCATGGATAGCCTTTTGTCCATCGTGCAAATGCCCGCTGGCATTCCGGTTGGTACATTGGCCATCGGCAAAGCGGGCGCAACAAACGCCGCGCTTTTGGCGGCGGCAATGCTGGCGAATGAAGATGCCGCACTGGCCGAACGGTTGGACGCTTGGCGCGCGGCACAGACGGCTTCGGTCGCCGAAACGCCTGAATAAGGTTCATTTATGGCGGCGTTACCCCCGGGATCGACGATTGGCATATTGGGCGGTGGCCAGCTTGGCCGCATGCTGGCGACTGCGGCTGCGCAATTGGGCTATCGTTGCCATATTTACGCGCCGCCTGGGGACAATGTCGCCTGCGATGTCGCTGCTGCTTATACGGTCGCAGAATATGATGATCTGGTCGCGCTAAAGGCATTTGCAATGGCCTGCGACGTGGTGACTTTCGAATTTGAAAATGTCCCTGTGACGCCGCTGGAATCGATCACAGGCCTTGTTCCGGTCTACCCACCGCTTAAGGCGCTTGAAGTGTCGCAGGACCGCGCCGTCGAAAAGCAGTTTGTCCGCGGCCTTGGCGGAAAAACGGCGGAGTTTGCGGTTGCGCAGGACGAAAGCGGCGTGGCGACTGCGATTGGAGCGGTTGGCATCCCGTGCATCCTCAAAACCATACGCATGGGCTATGACGGCAAAGGCCAGTCGCGGATCACCCATGATGGTGACATAACTGCAGCGTGGGAACGCACAGGCGGACAGCCGCTCATCGCCGAAGCCATGGTGTCGTTCGATGCGGAATTCTCGGTGATATTGGTCCGCGGTCAAGACGGTGAAATCCGTTTTTGGGACAGTTCGCAAAATTTGCATATCGGCGGTATCCTCGCAAAATCGACACTGCCGTCCGGACCACTGGTCGAAAGCCAACAACAAGCGGCGCGGGATATGGCCGCCGCGGTTGCATCGGCGCTGGATTATGTCGGCGTCTTTACCGCTGAATTCTTCGCCAGCGGACAAGGCCCGTTGTTCAACGAAATCGCGCCCCGCGTGCACAATAGCGGACATTGGACCATTGAGGGCGCAGTCACGAGCCAGTTTGAAAACCATATTCGCGCCATTTGCGGACTGCCGCTTGGAGCCACCGAAACAGTGGCGGAACGCGTGGAAATGGAAAATCTTATTGGCACCGATGGCGATCGCTTTGAACAAATTTTGGCTGACCCTGCGGCGCATCTGCATCTATATGGTAAGGCCGAAGCGCGACAGGGCAGAAAAATAGGCCATGTCACCCGCTTGTATAGGTAAGAAAAAGTCGGCAAGACGGGCGCATGAATCATCCCGAAATCGTTCTTGTCCTCGCCCGCGCCGCCAATGGAACAATCGGGAAGGATGGCGGCATGCCATGGCATATTCCCGCCGACCTGCGCCATTTCAAGCAAGTGACCAAGGGACGCCCCATGATTATGGGACGCAAGACCTTTGACAGCCTGCCGGGCTTATTGGATGGCCGCCGCCATATCGTGCTGACGCGCGACCAAGATTGGGAAGAAGAGGGCGCCGAAGTTGTGCATTCGGTCGCAGAAGCATTGAAGCGCGCCAATGGGCCGCATGTCTGCGTCATCGGTGGAGCCGAAATCTACAGCCTATTTCTGCCGCTGGCGGACCGCGTGGAGCTCACCGAAATCGCGGCCAGCCCCGATGGTGATGCGACCGTCCCCGCGTTTGACATGGCGGTCTGGCAGGAAATCGCGCGCGAAAGCCATGCAGCGCAAGGTGGCGCTCCTGCTTATGACTTTGTAACATTATTGCGACGGGTCGCGACCTAAACATCAGGGTCCTAGGGGGAACATGCGTAAAAAAATCTGGATACCGGCGACGTTGATTGCTGCGGCTGCTTTGGGCTTTTTCGGCTTTGCACCTGGCTATGTTGAAGGGTCAATGAACCAAATCGACGGCAAGCCACTGATCGCGGTCAGCGCCGAAGCCAAGGCTTTGCACAAGACGCTTAACATCGTTGACCTGCATAGCGACACGTTGATGTGGAACCGCGACCTAAACGACAGTGTGTCCCGCGGCCATATGGATTTGCCGCGTTTGCAAGACGGCAATGTTGCACTGCAATTATTCTCGTCGGTGACAAAGACGCCAAAGAACCAAAATTACAACGGGAATGGGGCCGATACCGACAACATCACTTTGTTGACCATTGCGCAGTTGCAACCAGTGAAGACCTGGAGCTCTTTGGCCGAGCGGTCCTTATATCATGCCCAAAAGCGTGATGACGCCGTTGTTGCTTCCGCCGGCGCAATCAAGGCGGTCGATACTGCAGGCCAGTTGGATGCGTTACTATCCGCGCGGCAGAAAGATAAGCGCCCCGTCGGCGCCATGCTGACCATTGAAGGCCTTCAAAATCTGGAAGGCAAGGCGGCCAATTTGGACCGTTTGTATGACGCCGGTTTTCGCATGGCTGGCCTGACCCATTTCTTTGACAATGAACTGGCCGGTTCCATGCATGGCCTGAAAAAAGGCGGATTGACCACCTTTGGCCGCGACATTGTCAAGCGGATGGAGGCAAAGGGCATGATCATCGATATCGCCCATTTGTCGCACACGGGCGTCGCCGAAGTACTGGCGATGGCCACGCGGCCGGTCGTCTCTAGCCATGGCGGCGTGCAGGCGACCTGTAAGGTCAACCGCAACCTGACCGATGACGAAGTGCGCGGTGTAGCCAAAACGGGCGGCGTCATTGGCATTGGCTATTGGGATGGCGCCTTGTGCGACACCAGCCCGCGCGCGGCAGCAAAAGCAATGAAGCATGTCCGCGATCTGGTGGGCATAGAGCATGTTGCCTTAGGTTCAGATTATGATGGCGCGACCACCGTGCGGTTCGACACCTCGCAGCTGGTTCAAGTCACGCAAGCATTGATGGACGAAGGCTTTACGGCGCAAGAAATCCGGGCCGTCATGGGCGAAAATGCTCTGCGCGTTATCCGCGCCGGCTTGGTGCCAAGAGTGAGTGCTCGATGATTATTCCCCGCCTTTCCGCAAAGGATCGAATGCCTGACGCGCTGCGCGGCGCTGTCGTTGCTTTGGGCAATTTCGATGGCTTTCATCTGGGGCATCAGGCCGTCGCAGGTGAAGCCATCGCGCAGGCGAAGGCAGCAGGCCGTCCCGCCATCATCGCGACCTTTGACCCGCACCCTGTGCGTTTTTTCGCGCCGCAATCGCCTTGGTTCCGATTGACGACATTGGACCAGCGGCAGTTTTTGTTCGAAAATGCGGGCGCGGACGCCATGTTGGTGTTTGATTTTGATGCTGAACTGGCGGCGACCAGCGCCGAAGATTTCATTGTCAAATTGCTCGTTGAACGGCTGGGGATTTCGGCTGTTGTTACAGGCGAAGACTTCACCTTTGGCAAAGCGCGCGGCGGCAATATCGATGTGCTGCGCGATATGGGTGGCGCGCACGGGCTTTACGCGACGGCGATGGGCCCTGTGGTCGATGACGCAGGCATCATCTCGTCAAGCCGCGTCCGCACGGCATTGCAAGATGGCAACTGCGCAACCGCGACCGCCTTGCTCACGCGGCCCTTTACTGTGCAAGGCATTGTTCAGCATGGTGACAAAAACGGGCGTCTTCTGGGTTTTCCTACCGCCAATATCGACATGGGCCATTATCTGCGCCCGCGTTACGGCATTTATGCGGTGAAGGGCCGCTTGCCCGATGGCCGCGTTTTGAACGGCGCGGCAAATCTGGGCATCCGTCCAACCTTTGACCCGCCCAAGGAATTGCTTGAGCCGCATTTCTTCGACTTTGCCGAAGATTTATATGGCCAGAATATCGAGATCGAATTCCACGCCTTCATTCGTGGGGAGGCGAAGTTTGACAGCCTCGATGCGTTGACACAGCAAATGGCGAAGGATTGTGATCAGGCGCGCCAGATATTGGGCGCGCAATAAGCGGACGGATAAACCATCGCCGTCACTCTGATAAACCATCGTCGTCACCCTGAACTTGTTTCAGGGTCTTAATTCCGGACGGCGTGACGAAGTAAGATGCTGAAACAAGTTCAGCATGGCGTTGTTAAATGGCTCTGCGTTCTGTGCGCCTCTGCTTGAAACATTTGTACTTTGGTAATGCCTAAGCAAGTTCAGGGTGACGAAATGCAATTTCTTGCGCTAAGGGCGCTTCTAATATGACTGATCCTGCTGACTCACCGAAACAAGATTATCGCGACAGCGTATTCTTGCCCAAAACCGACTTTCCGATGAAGGCTGGCCTTCCGCAGAAGGAGCCGGGCATTCTGGCGCGCTGGCAAGAGCAGGATTTCTATGCGAACCTGCGCAACCGCCGCCGTAGGCGCGAGAAGTTCATCCTGCATGATGGCCCGCCTTATGCCAATGGTGACATGCATATCGGCCATGCGCTGAACCATATCTTGAAAGACATGGTTGTCCGCACACAGACTTTGCTTGGCAAAGATGCGCCTTATGTCCCCGGTTGGGATTGCCATGGCCTGCCCATTGAATGGAAGGTTGAGGAGCAATATCGCAAGAAAAAGCTCAACAAGGACGAAGTTCCCGCTGTCGAGTTCCGCGCCGAATGCCGCGCTTATGCGCAAAATTGGGTCGATACGCAGCGCGAGCAATTGAAGCGGCTGGGCATCAATGCCGATTGGGATAATCCCTATCTGACGATGGATTTTCAGGCCGAGGCGACGATTGTTGCCGAGCTGTTGAAGTTCGCCGAGAGCGGCCAGCTTTATCGCGGGGCGAAGCCAGTCATGTGGTCGCCGGTTGAAAAGACCGCGTTGGCCGAGGCTGAGATTGAATATGAGGACATCACATCCACGCAGATCGATGTGGCGTTTGAGATTGTTGAGAGCCCGATTGCGGAGTTGGTTGGCGCACATGCGGTGATCTGGACAACGACGCCGTGGACGATTCCGGTCAATCAGGCGATCGCTTTTGGGCCGGATGTTGAGTATGGGCTCGTCACGGTAAATGGTTCCAAAAAATGTCTGGTTGCAGAAGCCTTGGCCGATGCCTTTGCCAAACGTCTCGGTGATGGCGTGAGCCTGATCGACGTCACTTGGCGCGGAAAAGGCTCCGACCTAGCCGGAACGATGGTTCGTCACCCAATGCACAAGCTCGGCGGTTTCTTCGCGAAACCCCGGCCAATGCTCGCGGGCGATTTTGTCACCACCGACAGCGGCACGGGCCTCGTCCATATGGCGCCCGACCATGGCGAGGATGATTTCGACCTGTGCAAGGCCAATGGCATTGAACCGGTGTTCGCGGTTGAGGGCGACGGTAAATATCGCGCCGATTGGCTCTGGCTGGGGGGTGAAGGCAGCGTCATCAACCCCAAATTTAACGCGCCTGACGGCCCCATCTGCACGGCACTGCACGATGCTGATCGATTGCTCGCGGCGTCGGCGGATTACAAGCACAGCTATCCGCACAGCTGGCGGTCGAAGGCGAAGGTCATTTACCGTTGCACCCCGCAATGGTTTGTGCCGATGGATAAAGCCACCGTCGATGGCACGCTGCGTGAAAAAGCGATGACCGCCATCGCCGAAACCCGCTGGGTGCCCGAAAAGGGCCAGAACCGCATCACTGCGATGGTCGAAGGCCGCCCCGATTGGGTGCTGTCGCGCCAACGTGCATGGGGCGTGCCGATCACGCTTTTTGTGGATCGCAAGTCCGGCCAATATCTCTGCGACGCCGCCGTGAACGCACGCATCATTGAGGGCATTCGCGAAAATGGCGTTGATGGCTGGAGCGATGAACGTGCGCAGGCGTATCTCGGCAGCGATTATGCTTTGGCCGATTATGAGCGCGTCACCGACATTTTGGATGTGTGGTTTGATTCGGGCTGCACGCATGCATTTGTGCTTGAAAGCGGACGCTGGCCTGATCTGCAATGGCCTGCGGACCTCTATCTGGAAGGCAGCGACCAACATCGCGGTTGGTTCCAATCGTCCTTGCTGCAAAGCTGCGGCACGCGCGGCCGTGCGCCCTATAATGCCGTGCTGACGCATGGGTTTACCATGGACCAAAAGGGCATGAAAATGTCCAAATCCTTGGGCAATACGATTAACCCGTTGGACCTGATGCGCGATAATGGCGCAGATATCTTGCGGCTATGGGCGTTGACCGTGGACTTCACCGAGGATCATCGCATCGGCAAGGAAATCCTTGCTGGCGTGTCCGACCAATATCGCAAATTGCGTAACACCTTCCGCTATTTGCTCGGCGCTCTCGACGGGTTTTCCGATGCGGAAAAGGTTGCGCTGGCCGATATGCCGGAGCTGGAGCGGTATATGCTCCATCTGCTCGCCGACATGGACGCTAAGTTGAAGGTGGCGGTCAATGACTTTGACTTTAACACGTATGTCCGCTTGCTGACCGAGTTTTGCAACGAAGACCTGTCGGCCTTCTTCTTCGATATCCGTAAAGATTGCCTCTATTGCGATGCCGTGACCGATCCAAAGCGGATGGCGTACCGCACGGTGCTGGACACGCTGTTCCATGCGCTGGTGAGATATGCCGCGCCGGTGTTGGTGTTTACCAGCGAAGAAGTGTGGCAGACGCGCTTCCCCGATGCGGATAGCGTGCATTTTTCCGATTGGCCGGACCTGCCCGAAGTAGATTGGTCCGACGAACTCTCCACTAAATGGTCTGACGTTCGACATTTCAGACATGCCGTCAATGAGGCGATAGAACCTCTTCGGCGAGACAAAGTGGTAGGTTCAAGTCTTCAAGCAGCCGTTAAGGTCGAACTGCGGAATACCGATGTCCGCTCCGATTTGTCCAATGTAGATATGGCTGAGGTGGCCATCGTTTCTGATTTCGCTTGGGCAATTCCCGAGGACTTTAATGGGAACGTCCAAGTGGAAAAAACCACCAACCACAAATGCGGTCGCTGCTGGCGGCATTTGCCGGAAGTGATTGACGACGGTGCGCTCTGCGGTCGCTGTGCGGATGTTGTTGGTGGGTAATAACCGCACTCCCTTGGTCGTCATCCTGAACTTGTTTCAGGATAACGCACGGCGGCAGTTTGTCATGCTGAAACAAGTTCAGCATGACGCGAAATTGAGTTAGGACGGACACATGAACCCAAACCCTAAATTCCGCCTTCAGGGGCTCATGCTCGCAAGCCTCGTGTTCATTCTCGACCAGATCGTAAAATATGCGATGCTTGGGCCGCTGCAGTTGAAAGAACGTGGCGTCATTCACATCATGTCGTTTTTCGACCTGCGCTATGCGGAAAATCGCGGGGTTTCGATGAGTTTCCTAACTGCGGACAGCGATGGCGAACGCTGGGCTTTGGTTGCGCTCACATCGGTGATTGCGGCTGGAGTAGGGGTATGGATGTGGCGTGAGAAACTGCGCGGCGACGTGCTGGCTTTGTCATTGGTCTTGGGCGGTGCGCTTGGGAACATCGTTGATCGGACGCGTTATGGCTATGTTGTGGATTATGCCGATCTGCATTTTGGTGCGTTCCGACCCTTTTACATATTCAACCTAGCCGACGCCTGTATCAGTATTGGCGTATTGATATTGCTTGCCCGCGCGTTCCTGATAGGTGACAAGGAAACCGGTGGCGGCCCTGACGTTCAGGAACCTGCAAGCAATGCCGACATAGTGGAGAAGTCATGAAGCGGATATCTATCTTAGCAGCGGCATCAGTTGCTATTCTTGCGCTTTCGGGCTGCGGCACGACCAGCATCTATGACCGCGATCGCCCCGATGAATTTGCCGTTAGCCGGTCAAAGCCAATTGAGGTCCCTAAGACCTTCACCCTGCCAACGCCCACCCCTAACGCCCCGCGTCCGCAGGATGGCGGTACGAAGGATCAGGTTTTGGACGCCATGTTTGGCGGCGCTGCGCCTGCAACAGCCCCCCGCCCATAACTCGGCCTGAAAATGGATATATATATGAACACAAAACCTGTCCTTATTGCCGTTGCCCTAATGACGGTCCCTTTGCTGTCGGGATGTGGGTCGATGGGTAGCATATTAGGCGGTAAGGAGTCGGCTGCGCCGTTGGCTGGTCGCGCTGCGCCCTTGGTGGTTCCGCCTGATTTTGCGCTTGCACCAACGGTGACTTCGGCCATTCGCCCTGCCGAGGCTGGACAAGAGCAGATGCTTGAGACCTTGTTTGGCGGCACCGCGACGCGCTCCGCCGCTGAACGTGCGATTTCGACTACGTCGGGTACTGCCGAATTGGGCATTCGTTCATCGGTCGGTGATCCGCAGACCACGACAGTTAATAAAGGCAGCATCACACGTGATATCATCGCCGCACCGGAAGGCGATGGCCAAACCGCGCAGGCGATTATACCGGGTTAATGGGGTGACAGCGGCGCGCCCTTAAGCGCGCACGCACGCTTCCTCAACGCCTGCGCTATTGTGGCGGAGGGCCTTCAGCACAGTTTCGACGATCTGCGGTGCATTGAGGCCGGCTTCGTCATATTGTTTCTGGGGGCTATCATGCTCTTGGAAGATATCTGGCAGGCGCATGGTTCGGATTTTTAGGCCTGTGTCCATTAGGCCAGCGTCGCTGGCCAAGGTCAATACATGCGCACCAAGCCCGCCCACTGCCGCTTCTTCGACCGTCACCACAACTTCATGTGTGGCGATGAGGTGGCGGATCAATTTTTCGTCAAGCGGCTTGGCAAAGCGCAAGTCTGCAACGGTGGTGCTAAGACCCTTGGCATCCAGCGTGTCCGCTGCTTTCATCGCTTCGGCCAGGCGCGTACCAAGCGACAGGATCGCGACCTTCTTGCCTTCACGGACAATGCGGCCCTTACCGATTTCGAGCTGCTGCGGAACTTCGGGCAAGGCAACGCCGGTGCCATTGCCGCGCGGATAGCGGAAGGCGATTGGGCCGCTGTCGTGTAAGACGGCGGTATAGGTCATATGGACCAATTCCGCCTCATCGGCTGGCGACATGACGACCATATTTGGTAGCGTCGCCAAATAGGTAATGTCGAACGATCCGGCATGTGTACTGCCATCGGCACCGACTAAACCGGCGCGGTCGATAGCAAAACGTACGGGCAGATTCTGAATCGCGACATCATGGACGACTTGATCATAAGCGCGTTGCAGGAAGGTTGAGTAAATCGCACAGAATGGGCGCATCCCTTGCGCAGCAAGGCCAGCAGCAAAGGTCACGGCATGCTGTTCCGCGATGCCCACATCAAAGGAGCGTTCGGGGTGCGCCGCGGAGAATTTGTCAACGCCCGTCCCGCCGGGCATGGCGGCGGTGATCGCACAGATTTTGGGGTCGGTTTCCGCAAGCTTGGCAAGCGTTTCACCAAACACATTTTGATACGAAGGTGGCCCGCCACCGGGGCCTTTCTCCTGCTTACCGGTGATGACGTCGAATTTCACGACGCCATGATATTTGTCGGCGGCTGCTTCAGCAGGGGCATAGCCCTTGCCCTTTTGCGTGACGACATGGATCAGGACTGGGCCGTCGGCATTATCGCGGACATTTTCGAGGACGGGGATCAGCTGGTCGAGATTGTGGCCGTCAATGGGGCCGACATAATAAAAGCCAAGCTCTTCAAACAAGGTGCCGCCCATGGCCATACCACGAGCGAATTCTTCGGCCTTTGATGCGGCGGTATAGATGCGGCGCGACAGGCGCTTGGCTACTTTACTCGCTAGGCTACGCAGCCCCAAATACTCGCTCGAGGACACAAGCCGCGACAAATACGCCGACAAGCCGCCGACGGGCGGTGCAATCGACATGTCATTGTCGTTGAGGATCACGACCAAGCGGTTACCCGCAGCTTGGGCGTTGTTCATTGCCTCATAGGCCATGCCAGCCGACATCGACCCGTCGCCGATGACGGCGATGGCTTTGCCGGGTTTGCCAGCGATCTTGTTGGCCACGGCAAAGCCCAAGGCTGCGGAAATGGACGTTGAGCTATGTGCTGCGCCGAACGGATCATATTCGCTTTCGCTGCGTTTGGTGAAGCCCGAGAGCCCTCCGCCAGTGCGTAAGGTGCGGATGCGGTCGCGGCGTCCGGTAAGAATTTTGTGCGGATAGCATTGATGCCCCACGTCCCAAACCAACCGGTCATCGGGTGTGTTGAAGACATAATGGATGGCGGTGGTCAACTCGACAACGCCAAGCCCTGCGCCCAAATGGCCACCCGTGACGGATACGGCGGAAATAGTTTCGGCGCGCAATTCGTCGGCAAGCTGGCGAAGCTGCGATGCGGCAAGATTACGAAGGTCCGAGGGCACTTTAACCGTATCAAGTAACGGCGTGTCAGGCGAATGAGTCATGTTTTAAGCTTAGCGGCGTTTTATCTGGCTGTCGAACGGGTAATTGCAAATATTTCAATCGCAATCGGCGCATTTGCCGCGCACTTCGATGACGGGGCGTACTTGCGCAAAGCCAGCATGTTCGGCTGCTGCACGCACGCTCATGGTTAGTGCATCATCGTCAATATGCGTTGCGGTGCCGCAGCTATCGCAAATCAGGAAAATGCAATCATGCAAACATCCTGGGTGCGAATTGGCGATATATGCGTTCGCGCTCTCCACGCGGCGCGCGAGGTTCGTTGTCACAAATAGGTCCAAGATGCGATAGACGCTGTTGGGGGCAACACGTTTGCCGCGCTTTTGCGATACAAGGTCGGCAATATCATAAGCCGATGCCGGCTTTTCAAATGTTGCGAGCACCGCGAAAATATCTGACCGCATATCGGTCCATTGTTCGCCAGCCTCGACAAGCGCGGCTTCTGCGGCTTGCGCAAGCGATGCGCCTGCATGCTCATGATGGTGATGTGATGCCATATTGGCGATGTAGGCGCTGGCATGCGGCGGGTCAATCACCGCGCGATTAAGGTTCAGCCTCTGGCCCGATGATTAAGCAAATGGCTAAGTCCCAAAAGGACAACGCCTATGACTGTCCAAGCGATTTCCATAGCGCCATGCGGCAGCGTCAGTGCACCGCCCATCATGCCGATACCAAGTGCGCCGACAAAGGCGGGCAGGAACAAGCCATGCGCGCGGAAGCCTTGGCCCAATGCCACAACGCCCAAGAGGATGGCGAGGCCCAGCCCAACTTCATGAATCATAGGGTTCAATAAAGCGCCGCCCGCTGACGCCAATATGGTGAGCAAAATCGTCGTTATCAAGCAATGGAACAGGCACAATCCGGCAATGCTCAGGCCAAGCCCGTCCCACCGCCATTTTTGCCATACCTGTGCCATGACGTGGTCCCTACACCGATTCGACGTACGTTACAACATTACATCGCTAAATTGCAGCTTGGTTAGCAAATTTTGCAACCTGCTTTGCTTGCGACAATCCGCATTAAGCGGCATATTGGCGCGTATGGATACTGCGCTCAACTCACCTCCCGCGTCCGAAACCTCATCAGCACGACCTGCTGCGTTGATTAACTGGCTGATGGGCGTTGCTGCCTTGGTCTTCGCAATGGTCGTCGTCGGCGGGATTACACGTCTGACTGAATCGGGATTATCAATCACCGAATGGAAACCCATCACCGGAACGCTTCCTCCGCTCAGCGAGGCTGCTTGGATGTCGGAATTTGAGAAATATAAGCAGATTCCCGAATATACTCAGATTAACGGCCCGGCCGGCATGACAATGGCCGAATTCAAATTTATCTATTTCTGGGAATGGGTGCACCGCTTGCTTGGGCGGGTGATTGGCTTGGCCTTTGCACTTCCGCTGGCATGGTTCTGGGTGAAGCAAGCCATTCCCGCAGGGTATAAGCCGCGCTTGCTTGCTTTGCTAGCCTTGGGCGGACTTCAGGGTACCATTGGCTGGTGGATGGTGTCTTCGGGCCTGTCGGCGCGCACCGATGTTAGCCATTACCGTCTTGCGGTCCATTTGCTCACGGCCTTTATTATTCTTGGTGGACTGGTTTGGACGGCGCTTGACCTAAAGGCTTTGGTCAAAAACCCAGCGGCGAAGCCAGCGAGAATCACCGTCTTTACAGCATTGGTTTTTGCAATCCTGTTTATCCAGATGCTATTTGGCGCATGGGTTGCAGGCTTAAACGCGGGCTATGTGTCCAACACTTGGCCTTTGATGAACGAACGGCTGTATCCGGACGGCGTAGACACCGCCAAAGGCGTTTTCTACGCGTTGGTGAACGACCCTTATCTGACGCATTTTGTCCATCGCTGGTGGGCGTGGGTCGCCGTGCTTGCCTTGATTCTGCTATCGCGTCGCGTCAAGCAGGCAGGTGCGCGCCTTGCATCCATTGCCATCCACATCACTTTTGGTGTTCAGATCATCTTAGGCATTGCTACCGTCATGACCGGCGTAAACATCGTGTTGGCTGTATTGCATCAGGCCGTCGGCGCCTTGCTGGTCGCATCCACCGTTTGGGGCGCGCATATATTGGGGAACAAAACCGCATAATTTCCTAAACGGTATTATTATACCCGTCGTGAGACCCTTGCTTTTGCTTGACTAATGGGGCTTTCATCGCCATTGGCTCCGCTTCGCATGTGGGTCAGTGATGATTCTACATATCTACAAAATTTCGAAAGGTGCGATTAGCGATGAAAACGCTATCCAGAGTTACGAAATCGATCCGTCCACAGGACGTCGAGAAATCGTGGATCCTCATTGACGCAGAAGGTTTGGTTGTTGGCCGTGTGGCCAGCCTCATCGCCAACATCCTGCGTGGTAAGACCAAGCCAAGCTACACCCCGCATGTGGATTGCGGCGACCATGTGGTTGTCATCAATGCGGACAAGGTGAAGTTCACAGGCAAGAAATTGACCGACAAGGTTTATTATCGTCACACGGGTTACATCGGCGGTATCAAGGGTATCACTGCTGGCAAGGTGCTGGACAGCAAATTCCCTGAACGCGTCCTTGAAAAGGCCGTTGAGCGCATGGTTCCACGTGGTCCTTTGGGTCGTGCGCAAATGCGCGCGCTGCATTTGTACAATGGCACCGAGCATCCCCATGCCGGTCAACAGCCAACGACGCTCGACGTCGCTTCCATGAACCGCAAGAATAAGGTGGGTGCATAATGTCTGATACTGCAACTTCGCTCGCTGATCTCGAAACCTTGGGCGCCGACGTTCAAGCACCTGCGCAGATCGCTGCTGTCATTCGTGAACAGGAAATCGATGCGCAAGGCCGCGCTTATGCAACTGGCCGCCGCAAGGACGCGGTCGCCCGCGTATGGTTGAAGCCTGGCACTGGCAAGATTGTCGTCAATGGCCGCGATCAGGAAATCTATTTCGCACGCCCTTCGCTGCGTCTCGTGATCAACCAACCGTTCGGCGTTACCGAGCGCACCGGTCAATATGACGTCATCGCAACCGTCAAGGGCGGCGGTCTTTCGGGCCAGGCCGGCGCTGTAAAGCACGGCATCGCGCAAGCGCTGTCGAAATATGAGCCACTGCTGCGTAGCGCCGTGAAGTCGGAAGGCTTCCTGACCCGCGACAGCCGCGTGGTTGAGCGTAAGAAATACGGCAAGGCCAAAGCGCGTAAGAGCTTCCAATTCTCGAAGCGTTAAACCGAAAAGTAGGTTTTCCGAACAAAATCAAGGGGTTGCGAGAAATTGCAGCCCTTTTTGTTGTCTGTCGAACACTCGATCAAAGGTCCAGCACCCGTTAAAAAGCAGGGTTTACTGGGCATTTCGAGATAGCGTTTCTCGCTGAATGTTCCTTTATCGAACCGCAACCCTATGAATTTGAGCTTGGTTCAATCACAGAAATGTTGGCAAAGCGTCCTTATATCAAGCTTTCAGGCTATCCTTCTGTTGTTTTCGGTTAAGGGGATTTCGCGTTATAATGCGCAGGTTTATGACATTTCCCGTATCATGCGCCCGAAACTAAGGCATATTTTTAGAACGTGTAATGCGGTCCAGAGCACATTTTAACGCATTGACGATCTTCGCTACCAACGGACGTTTCATCTGTTGCGCAATAGTGATTTCGAATTCTGTCATTGGGGCAGGGTACATCGCTGATTTGATCGCCTGAACAATCTCATCTGCATCTAATGCTAATTCTCGGCAGATTGATCGGGTGAAGCCAAGAACATGCGATCGTCCGGGGAGTTTGCTGAACTCGCCGGCCTCGATATATTCAATAAAACGTTTTGAAATGGCGGTTTTTGTAGACAATTTAGCAACCGTCATTCTGCTTTTTTTTCGCGCAGCCTGTATGCGTTTACCAATCGCCACCAAGGCAATGGTTGCCGCTTTGCCCTCCATATCTGACACTAGCTATGCCCCCACATCACCGAGTCGTGGCGGGTAAATATGAAGCAGCGAAGTTTACAACAACACCGTTTGCCCAATTTGGGCATCGGCATGCAGTTGCTCCCGTTTCACCGATGGCGCAATTAACTTGGTATTTTTTCTATATATGTCCTGAGATTGCGGATTTTTGCCACCAAAAAATCTCTCAACTCTTGGGTATAATCAGCCGCGTCCGTTTGCGCTGGCAGCACATAGCCGCCCTTAATTTTATTTAGAAAACCTCTATTTGCGAGATCCTCGAGTTTTCGTCGCGTCGTTTCTCGCCGCATGCCCAACCGACGACAGACAAATTGAACGCTGACCGGAAATCGGAACTCATCTGGGATTGCCTGGACCTCTGTTCCATAGGTTTTGAGCAAATATCCGTCATGACGGATTTCCCGCGTGCTTTCCGTTGTAACCACGCAAATAATGCTAATTTCTTCAGTTGAAAACCCGTATTTTTCAACACAAAAGTGCATGAAATCACTTATGAACTCTACTGCAAATGACGCTATATATCTGGTTGGTAATTCGTTCACAAAACCTCCATCCCCCGTATCAGGATTTTGTAAAATCTGAATTTATCTTCCAGCAAATACGCTAGAAATCTGGCGACCTTTATGATCGTAAACGTAAATCTGACTGCCCCTGCGCACGCTGACCGTGCTGGATGTATATCCCTTCAGCCCGTCATTCGGTCCAGTTCCGGCGAACACCGAGCACAACTGGCGCTGTCCAGCGCCATAAACATAAACTTGACTGCCCCTTTGGACTGCGGTGACGATCTCGGACACATTCTACCCCTATAAATCTGTTCTTGAATGAGATGCTCTTAAATTCACGTCGGGGCAAGCGACCTTGTCGATCTAAGACCGCTCTTGATCCTTGCTCTGGAGCCGCCTTTTTTCATTGTGGCCTGGCGTTTTGATGGGCACATATCTCGGATGATCAAATATATCCTTATCGCGCTCATCCTCGCCTTGATTGGATCCGGCTTATGGTTCTGGAGCAAGACCGATCCGCAGAAGCTCGACTTTGCAGACCGGATGGCACCTGGTCCTGCGGAATATAACCAAGCCCCGCTGACGCGCATCGGATATGGCGATGACGCGCGGCAGAAGCTTGATATCTACCTGCCCAAACAAAACGCTGCTGGCACATCTGCGGTGCTGATCTTTTTCCATGGCGGCGCGTGGCGTGATGGCGAGCGGGAGGGCTATGGCTTTTTGGGCCGCGCTTTTGCATCGCGCGGCTTTGTCACGGTCATCGCCGATTATCGCAAAGCACCGCGCGTGCGCTTTCCTGCATTTGTCGAGGATACAGCAGCGGCCATTGCTTGGGTACATGCCAATATTGCCACGCATGACGGCGATGTAAACCGCATCTTCATTATGGGCCATAGTGCTGGTGCCCATATCGCCATGATGACGGCGCTTGACCCGCAATGGCTGGCCGCGAAAAATCTCACGCCAGATGTGATCAAAGGGGTCATTGGCCTTGCCGGACCCTATGATTTCCTGCCGCTGACGACCGAATCGTCACAAATTGCCTTGGGGCAGTGGCCCGACCTGACGGAGACCCAGCCGATCACTTTTGCGCGCGCGGATGCGCCGCCTTTGTTATTGCTTACCGGCGACAAGGATACCGTCGTGAAGCCCCGCAACAGCAAAATCCTATCCGAGAAGATACAAAAGCTCGGCGGGCAGCAGCAGTTGCAGATTTACCCCGACGTTGACCATGCCGATATCATCATGGCCGTCGCGCGTCCGTTCCGTCAAAAGGCACCCGTTGTCGCCGATGTCGTGAACTTCATAAACGCGCACTAACCGCTATAGGCAGTGACTTATGCTTGGCGCGTAGCCAACACGTCATAATGCTTCCCGCGACCCACGGTCTCGAAATGGGTGAAGCCGCCGCTTTCCAAAATTGCGCGCAAGCCGTCGGCGTCGCTCCATTTGGCATCGACTTCATAAAACACCGACTGGATGCGCGATAGAAACCGCGACTTGACCAACTCTGCCATGACCGCGGCTTCATGCCCCTCGACATCGACCTTGATGACCAACATTTCAGGTTCGCCAATCAAGTCATCAAACGTTTCCATATTGATGGTACTGATGTCCAAACCGTCGGCACCATCATTACGGAGCGACGCAAGCCCGCTGTGGGCGGCATCAAACACGATTTTCGCGGTGCCCGCTTGGTTTGACAGGGCGGCTTGCACCGCTTGGACTTTACCTTGAAGGTTGTTGGCATTGATATTCTGGCGCAACCGCTCAAACGTGTCCGGCACTGGCTCAAGCGCAATCGCGCCCGTGCAATGCGGGTTCTGGCCGGCAATCAGACTATAGAGGCCTTGGTTTGCGCCAATGTCTAAAAAGACGAACGGCTCTGTGAGGCCTTTCAGAAAATCGGATAGGCCGTGCCCATACACAGCAAAACGGCAATAAATGAATGTACGGTCGCGCCAGTTTGTTTTCATCAGCACGCCATAGCTGGAGCGGCTAAAACCATTGCCTTCGCCGCCAAGCTTTGTCCGCAATTTGGCATATGGCAGAAACACGGCCTTTTTCAGCTGTTTTATGAGAAAATCCGTGCTTGTCATTTCTATTCCCCCGACCCGAATATGGGCGCGTAATCACATCCCGTTGCGTGGCGCAAGGCGGGATTGGTTATAACTCCAAATCAACAGGCTCGCGAGGACAATGCTTTGCAATATGCCATGCACGCCAGCACCGTTCAGGCCGAACCACCAAATCATGAGCGGTAGCATAGGTAACATGCCCACATTACTGGCCAAATTGGCGCGAGCACTGACCCAGGGCCGTCCTTGCGCGGTGAGTGCCGCCGATAAAGTCGGCATGCCTGCAATCATCGCTCGACCAAGCAGGACCAAGATAAGCAACGACGCGCCGCCTGCAAAGCTTGCGCCGCCAAGCAGCACCAGAACTTCTCCCGCAAACAGACACATGATGGCTGCGGCGAGCAATGCCATGCCTGTTGCGAAGATGGCCGAACGCCGGACAGCTTTTCCGGCGGCTTTGCTATCGCCGCTAATCAACAGGCGGGTTACGACCGGATAAGCGGCCTCCCCAAGCATTTGCGCGGGTTGAATCAGAATGGCACTTGCCCTTTGCACGAGGGCATACAGGCCCGCAGCGGCCGGCCCTAGCATCCAGCCAATGATTAAGGGCGTCGCCTTAGGCGCAATGTCGCGCAAGGTGAGGTCGAGATTGGTTGTCGCAATGAAGCGCACGATACCCGGATTGTCGCGCCGCGTGCCCTTTAACGTCGGCCGCCCATCTGCGCCTATTGTCAGATGGCGCGTACCAATCCAGCATAAGAGCCACATGGAAAGACCCTCGGCAATCGCAGCGGCGAGCCACACCCACAAAAATGCAGTCAGCCCACCGCCCGTAAACAAAATGACAAGTGCCCCTATTAGGCGGATCAGCGGCATGATGACGGGGTGCAGACCGATCAGGTCAAAGCGTTCGGCCAGCTGAAGCAAGCCTTGTGGCGTGGCCCGAACCGTGGCGAGAATGGCCAAGCAATATAGCCCGCCAAATTGGATCGCTTGTGGGCTCCACCCCAAGGATGCGCCTACCCATGGAACCAGCAGCATCGCCACGCCGATGGCCACAGCGGCCATGCCGAGTTCAATAACTGCAAGCAACACTATGAGGTTGCGGAACTGTGTAGCTGCGCCACGGTTGAGCGCTTCTGCGCCATAACGAACCATGCCGTGGAAACCAGAAAAGGCGATGGTCCCACCCATCAGCGTCGCAAAGCCGTGCACCAGATTGAGTACACCATATTGTTCGACCCCAAGGATACGGGCCGCGATGGCAATCGAACCAAGGCTGATGATGCCGGCTGCCGCCTTGCCCGAAAGCAATCGACCCATATTTGCAGCGATTCGGTGCAGCGGTGAATGGGCCGATACGGGCAATTGGGGTGCCCCTTCAACCAATAGCTTGATCCAGATAATCGATGATGGCTGCCGTCGCACGCACCGATGCAGCTACGTCGGTGACAGAAAAACTGTCTTCCAATGCGGCACGCTGCGCATCGCTAAACGAAGCCTGCGACGCAAAAGCCGCATCGACAGCACCGATAATGTCGCTGGCGTCGGTCTCCACAGGTCCAGTTGCCCAGTGGCGGTAATTAGGGTTCCCTTGCCATGGCGTGTCATGGGCATCCAAAAACAGGCACGGGCACGGGCGCGGGCGATTAAGAAACTCATAGACCTGACTGCTCACATCGCCCAGATACAGGTCCGCCGCGTTGGTATAGGTCATGTCTGTGCAGGCTGGGCTGCCCAAATCCATCAACATATGCGGTGCATCATTATATCGGCGAGGCGGCTTTTTGGCGGGCGCGATCGACAGCCTATCAATTGTGATTGTCCATGGTCGCGCAAACAGCATCACATGCGGCGCAAAAATAAGATTGTAGCGGCCGCTTTGGTAGAACTGCTCCAACACCTCTGCACCGAATTTGAACCAGCTAGAAAGATGCGGCGAAGGGTGAGGGTTGTATAGAATGGTCCGGCGATCGGATTCTGGAAATAGCGGCTTTTGTTCGGGCACTATGATATCGAATTTGGCATATCCCGTGATGCGGATCTTTTCGGGCGGAACCCCTGCATCACAGATCAGGCGGTCGCGGATTTTTTCGCCCGACACCAAAATGAGGTCGAATTGGGCGCTTTCCGCATTGAACCCTATCGCACGATCGCCAGCACCATGCCGTGTGTGGATGAACTTTATGTCCTCCAAGCCATAGCGCGTTTTCAGGATGAGGCTCGATTTTTCCGACACCACTAGCGCGTCAAACTGCCTAAAAAAATCGAGATTGTCGCGGTAGACGAGGAGCTTGCGCGCTGGCACTAGGCTGTCCAATGCACGGACGAGCATTTGCGACACCGTCGATTTAGTCTGCAGCTGGACAATTTTCAGGCCATTTAGCGCCGCGCCGCTTAATCTGCGGATTTCCGCTTCAGCCATCGTGCTAGTGACAGCCAGCGTCACATCAGCAACGCCGCTTTTGGCCATCTGCAACGCAATTGGCAGACTATGCGCAATCTGGTGCGTTTGATCATGGTTGAACAGGAAACAGATTTTTTTCACGCGATTCAACGCCCCTTATCGCTCGAAAAGTCGCGTATTTGCCAATTTTTTTGCGCCGCCAGCCGGCGTAGCTTTTCAGATGGGTTGACCATATATGCCGCATCTGCCCAATCCATCAACGGTGCGTCGCTGGCGTGGTCGGAATATACTGAAATATGGCAGTCTTCGCGTTTCAGTCCCTGCGCGTCGAACCATGTTCTGACCATTTTCAACTTTTCCGGGCCATAGCAATTTTCGCCATCGATGAGGTGACGGGTCTTGCCGTCGGGTCGCAATTTGTGCCGCGTTGCCACAACAGCATCAAAACCCATAAGTTCACCTATTTCATGGGCGTAAAATGCTGGTGCAGCCGAAGCAATCACCATTTTTTTATTTTGGCTTCGGTCATTTTCAATAGATTTAGCCGCGCCGGGTTGAATATCGGTTAAAACGGCTTCGGCTACAAAATCTGCGACGATTTTAGTAAGGATATCAGCATCCAAATTACGTCCCATGAACATGCTTATACCAAATTGCTTCAATGGCTTGCGGCCATATAAACCAACGCGGTATCCAATCAAGGCCATGATCCATATGGGTAGCCCAGCGAGCCGAAACGGCGCTGCCCGCTGTGCGTGATAGAGCAGAAAACGGGTGAAGGTCGGACGGCGCGTGATGGTTTTGTCGAGATCATATATTGCAATATTCATATTTGATGGCCAAGCCTCGCCTTAAGGTGCCGTCAGACAAATCGACGAACCCTTCTGATTTTTTCGCGTTTAGGAGAAGCGACTTGCAAGCGCAATGGACCTGCATCGTTCTTGCCGGACAGCGGCCCGGCCCCGATATGCTCGCCCAGCATTTCGCCCTTGAACGCAAGGCCTTAGTCCCGGTTCGCGGCGAACCGATGATTTGCCATGTCGTCCGCACGCTGCATATGTCACCGCATATCGGCACAATCATCATATTGTCGCAGGACGCAGAGCATCTGCGTTCTGCCGTTGACGCAGCGGGGGGCGCCATTTTGGTGGAAAGCCAGAACAGCATTTCCTTGAGCATTAAGGCGCAGGCCGAGACCCTCGGTTTTTCATCGCCCTTATTGGTGACCACGGCGGACCATCCCTTGTTGACTGTGGAGATGATTGACGAATTTGTCCGCCATGCGGATGGCGATGTTGCGGTCGCGATGGTTGAACGCCAAACTATGCTAAAGCAATTTCCGGATGCGCAGCGGACCTGGCTGCGCTTTTCCGACGGCGCTTGGTCTGGGGCCAATCTGTTCGCGCTGATGACCCAGAAGTCATCATTTGCGCTCGAATTATGGGCCGATGCTGAGCAAGACCGCAAAAAGGCGTGGCGGCTATTTCTGCATTTTGGTCTGTTTTTGGCGATACGTGCTCTTACCCGCACCATTGGCTTGCATCAGGCGATGGAGAGGGCTGGGAAGCGGCTTGGTCTAGACGCACAGTTGGTTCCCATGTCCGACCCCGTTGCCGCCATAGATGTCGACAAGCTGAGCGATCATGTGCTTGCAGAAAAAATACTGACCGAACGCGCGGCGCAGAGCGGCAATATTGATGTGGCCTGATTAGCGGCCCATTTTCTTTTGCCGACGACGCTGCACCGACGAACCAATACCCATGGCCTCACGATATTTGGCGACCGTCCGGCGGGCAATGTCAAAGCCCTTTGCCGTTAGCAGTTCGACTAACATATCGTCCGACAGGATTTTATCGCCCTCGGCGTCAATCAGCGATTTGATATGGCTTTTGACCGCTTCGGCAGATGCGCCTTCGCCATCGGCGGACTGAACGCCGGATGAAAAGAAATATTTGAGGTCAAACAGCCCCCGTCCGCAATGCAGATATTTGTTACTGGTTACCCGGCTGACGGTAGATTCATGCATCTCAATAGCATCTGCGACCTGGCGCAGCGTCAAGGGTCGCAACTGCGCAACACCGCGCCGGAAAAACCCTTCTTGCTGCTTCACGATTTCGGTCGCGACTTTGACGATCGTACGTTGACGTTGGTCCATGGCCTTGATCAGCCAATTGGCATCGGCCATGCAATCGCTCAGCCAAGCCTTAGTGGCCTTATCCTGTCCAAGTTCAGCCACATAGCTTCTGTTGATAAGCAACCGCGGCAGGTTAGCGCTGTTCAATTCGATCGACCAACCATCGCCGCGAGGTGTCACATAGATATCCGGTGTCACCGCCATGCTGTCTTCGCTCTCAAAACGGCACCCTGGCTTTGGATCATAGCCGCGCAGTTCCATCAACATATCGCGCAAATCTTCGTCGTCGACACGGCACATGCGTTTCAATTGGTCAAAAGCGCCCTTTGCGACCAAATCGAGATTGGCAATCAGCCTTGCCATGCATGGGTCATAGCGGTCCGCATCCTTGGCCTGAAGCGCAAGGCACTCGGCAAGATTGCGTGCACCAACGCCTGTGGGGTCAAAGCGCTGCAACTCGGTCAGCGCAGCTTCTGCTTCGGCCAAGGGCACATTAAGCCTTTGCGCCATTGCCAGCAAATCCTCACCCACATAACCCGTGGGTTCAATATTTTCGATAATCTGTTGAACCAGAAAAAGCTGGCGACCCGAAAGGCCTGCACCCGCCTGCGCCATTAAATGTTCGCGTAAATTAACGTCACGCGCGGCAAAGCTATCAAAATCTGGGCCGTCGCCGTCAAAACTGCCGCTGGACAGCGCGCTGCCCGACAGGCCAAGCATCCCGTCTGCGCCGCCCACGCTGTCGGATGGCGCATCATGATGAAAGGTCTCTGCGCCGAAATCGACGTCAAGCGCGTCGGAGGCGGCGTGGCTGTCATTGCCTAAAATTTCGTCACTGTCGCGTTCGTTGCTCTCCGCAACTTTGGCTTGCGTTAATTCATGAACGGGCGTGTCGGCTATGGAATCGCTGCCGCCCGCATCAAGCACTGGGTTGCGTTCCACTTCTTCTGCTATGAAGGCTTCGATTTCGAGCGATGAAAGCGCCAATAGCTTGATCGCTTGCTGCAGCTGCGGCGTCATGACCAGCGACTGGCTTTGGCGGAGGTCGAGGCGCGGAGTTAATGCCATGACGTTAGTTTTCCGTCATTTCCTCCACATCACATTGCAAAGCTCTCGCCCAGATATAGGCGGCGGACATTGGGATCGGCGACCAGCGCCTCTGGTGATCCGGCAAACAGGACCTGCCCGCCGTAAATGATGCAGGCACGGTCAACGATATCCAAGGTTTCACGGACATTATGATCCGTGATGAGCACGCCAATTCCGCGTGTTTTGAGTTCCTTCACAAGATCGCGAATGTCCGAGATCGAAATCGGGTCAATGCCGGCAAAGGGTTCGTCAAGCAACATGATCGAAGGGTTCGCGGCCAGTGCGCGGGCGATCTCGCACCGCCGCCGCTCTCCGCCGGACAAGGCCATGGCAGGCGCGCTACGCAAACGGGTAAGGCCAAATTCGTCCAGAAGTTTTTCCAGCCGCTCGCCGCGCGATTCTGCATCGGGTTCCGACATTTCGAGCACTGCGCTGATATTCTGCTCAACCGTCATCCCGCGAAAAATGGAGGTTTCCTGCGGCAGATAGCCAAGCCCCAAAATGGCGCGGCGATACATTGGCAGCTTGGTTATATCCGCGCCATCGAGTGTGATGCGGCCGCTATCGGGCTTTACCAGTCCCATGATCGAGTAAAAACAGGTCGTCTTGCCCGCGCCATTGGGTCCAAGCAGGCCAACCACTTCGCCCTTTGCCACGGACAGCGAAACATCCGTCAAAACCGCGCGCTTGTCATAGCTTTTGGCGATAGACACAACGCCCAGCCCTGATTGCATAGCTGCATCGGTGGTTGCATCAGCAGCAGGTGGGTTGGCCTTCATGCTTTCCATATTCAATATTCGCCCGCAATGATGCTTTTATTTTCTGGATGATAGCTAGTGAATAGCGAAGCATTTTGCAATTGGCATGGTTTATGATGCGTCGTTTTGGATGCCTAGTCCGTTCACACCTAGATCCTGGCCCTAATCTTTGCGTTTTGGTACGCTGAAGGTTCCAGTGACACGGCCACCGCCATTCGTTGTGCCTGTTGCAGCGCCGCCGTTGATGGTTGAACGGCCTGAGTTCAGGTCGATGACCAATCGGCCACCGGTGAGACGATTACTGCCTTGCACGAGGTTCACATTGCCGATCAGCGTGATTAGGCTCGAATCGAGATCGTAAATGGCGGAGTTGCTCGTGGCGCGAAGGTCGTCCTTGGTGATGGTCACGCCGCCAGTCGCATCGAGACGGTTTACGTCTACGCCGCCGGCATTCGTGTAAGCCGCGGTAAGGCGATTTGCCTTCAGCGAAAGGCCTGCCTGCGTCACGGTCACGCCGCCAGATAAAACAACGCGGTCCGCGCGGTCTTGCAACTCCGAAGCTGCCGCTGAAAAATCGATAGGGGCGTTGCTATCATGATTACGAATGCTTTGCGCCGTCGAAGCCGTGGATAGCATGCTCATGCCAGCAATCGCTGCACACAGGCCGAAGGAGAGAGAGCGGATAGTCATTGCGCGCTCACTTAATCGCATTCTGGTCGATACGCAAACGAACGCCGCCATCCAGACGCACAATACGCGTTTCGAGGTCCGCGCGCAGGCGCCCTGCGTGGAAGGTGCCAACTTTCGTCCGACCGCTAACAGGACCAAAGCTTTGCATCGAACGATCTTTCAACGATAGCTCTACATTGCTGGCGACCATGTCATAGCCCGTCGATTGAACAGCCAAGGGGCCGTTCACACGCATCGTTTCTTTATTCAGGTCATAAACCCCGCGCTGCGCGACGATGGACGCTGGCCCGTCATTTAACATGATCTGGCCCGACAAGGATGTCATGTCCAAGACAGGGTCAGCGGATGTTTTCTGCACTGCGCTGCCCGCGCGTAAGGAAAAAGGCCGGCCTTTGCTGTCATCACCGCGGTATAATGCCTCAACGACTCGCAACCGCTCGCGCGAAAAATCTACTTCATCTTTGTTCAGCACGAAGCTCAATTCCTGCTTGCCGGTAAAGGGGCTGAATGCCAGCAGCGCCACCAACAGGCCAATGATGACGGGCAACACAACGCGCAGCGCGCGGATCAGGCGATCATGCCGTCCGCCCGGCATTGCCCAGCGCTGTCTTTGTGTGCGTTCAAGATCGGCTTGTGCTGACATGATAGATGCCTAACGAGATCGAAGCTTAACTGTGCCCGAATATGTCGATTTCTGGCCAACCTGCAAGATCAAGGTCTGCACGGTGCGGCAGAAAGTCAAAACATGCCTGCGCCAAAGCGGTGCGGTCTTCACGTTCAAGGCGGATCACAAATTCGGCATGCAGGCGGTGGAGATAGCGTACATCGCTTGCGGCATAATCCTTTTGCGCTTCGGACAATATGGGGCCACCCCAATCGCTTGATTGCTGTTGCTTCGAAATATCGGTTGCCAGCATTTCTTTGACCAATTCTTTCAAACCATGGCGGTCCGTATATGTCCGCGTCAGGCGTGAGGCGATTTTCGTGCAGAATAATGGTGTCGCGACGACATTCAAATAATGCGAAATCGCGGCCAAATCGAATCGGGCATAATGAAACAGCTTCAGGCGCGCAGGATCGGCAAGAACGGCACGTAAATTTGGCGCCTTATAATCGCTATCGCCGCCAAAACGGACCAAATGCTCGTCCCCGCGGCCATCCGAAATCTGCAATAGGCAAAGCCGGTCGCGTGGGGTTATCAACCCCATGGTTTCAGTATCAACGGCGACCGGACCTTCGGCCAAGACGCCAGCGGGAAGGTCTTCTTCGTGTAAATATACGCTCATGAACATCCCTTGCCCGACCATGCTGCCCAAGGCAAATGAAACTAAGGCGGTTGCGTAGCGAATTGCCGCAGCAATATTTGCTATCGCGTCACATTTTATTACGATATAGCTTGCCATCGCGCAGTCACCAACGGCCGCGCTTGTGACGTGCAGTACAGTCGCCCTCGACTGCATAACATAGTGGTTTAGGGCGATGAGAAGGCAAGCAAGAAGTTATGGGTTTTGATCGCAAGCGTGCTGGCAAGGGCCGGGACAAGAGAGACGGTTTCGGTGATGAAAGCTATGATGGTTATCGCGCGCCATCCCCCTATCAAAGTGATTTTGGTGGCGGCCGTTCAGGCGGCGGTGGATATGGCGGCGGCGGTAACAGCGGCGGCAGCGGCGGTGGTTTTGGTGCCCCGCGCCGTGGCCCCGGCGGCCCCCCAATGCCCGCTCAAGTCATCGGTTCTGGCAAGGGAATCGTCAAATTTTTCAATGGCCAAAAAGGTTTTGGCTTCATTCAGGTAGATGGGCGTCCCGACGACGTCTTCGTGCACATTAGCGCTGTCGAGCAAGCTGGCTTGGCTGGCCTTGCCGAAGGCCAACCGCTTGAGTTCCAACTGGTGGAACGTGGCGGCAAGGTGTCGGCAACCGATCTTGTGATCGACGGTGAACCAATGGCCGTCAGCGAACGCGCACCGCGTCCTGACCGTCCCGCTTTTGATCGTGACCGTGCACCGCGCGGTGATGATCGTGGTGGCTTCCGTGGTGGCGACCGCGATTCGGCCCCACGCGGTCCGCAGCGCGAATCGACTGGCGAACGGGCCAATGGCACCGTGAAATTCTTCAACGACATGAAGGGTTTTGGTTTTGTGCAGCGCGATGATGGCGGCGAAGATGTGTTTGTGCACATCTCAGCGCTTGAGCGTTCGGGCATGGGTCAAGTGACTCAGGGCGACCGTTTGGCCTTCGACATCGAAATCGATCGTCGCGGCAAATATTCGGCAACAAATCTGAGCACGCTTTCCGAATAAGCTTTGCTCTGACATTCAAAAAGGCGGGTGCAGCAATAAGCTTTGCCCGCCTTTTTTGTGTCTGGACCCTAGGCCTTGCCGATGGTCGCGGCCAAGAACCAAGCGCGTTGCTCGGCTTGGTCGGTCCAATCGTCAAGCAACCCATCGGTGGCATTATCGCCCGCTTCGTCGGCTAGGCCTTTGGCGTCCTTTAACGCTGTGATCAGCGTCTCATTATCTGCGTGTAGCTCTTTGAGCATCTGGGCGGCATCGGTTGCCGTCGAATCATGATCCATAATTCGCTGCTTTGCCGCGATAGAACCGATTGAGGTCAGCGTATCCTGACCCAATTTGCGCACGCGTTCGGCCACAAGGTCAGTCGTGGCGATCAGCTCTGTCGCTTGTTCGTCAAACAGCAGATGATATTCGCGGAAATGCGGACCCGTGACATGCCAGTGGAAATTCTTGGTTTTCAAATATAACGCGTAATAATCGGCCAGTAGGCCATTTAACGCGTCTGCCAATGCCTTTTTGCTATTGTCGCCAGCTGCCATTGCAGTTCTCCTATATCGGGGGGGAACCTTGATATGGGAACGAAGGGACCGATTTCCAACCTACGGGGCGCGTGGGCAGCGCCTTATGCAGCAATGTTGCAGCAATCGCGCGCGCACACGACGTTTTGGTGCAAATTTGGCCGGTCTGCTACTCCTATGCCCGCTTATTGGCTTGACTTTAGCCCCGCGAATCCGCATTGGCCCCCATCTGTGAACAGCGCGGCTTTTTTCTGCGTAGTTTTTTGCGAAATTTTTGAACAAAAGGAATGGGCCATGGCGAAGCCAGCCACGATCAAGATCAAGTTGCTCAGCACCGCTGACACGGGCTTTTTCTACGTGACCAAGAAAAATCCGCGCAACATCACCGAAAAGATGACGTTCCGCAAATATGATCCCGTCGTGCGCAAGCATGTCGAGTTCAAGGAAGCCAAAATCAAGTAAGCCAACGCGCTGCTTGAGTGAGGTATCGATCAGGGCGCTTCGGGCGCCCTTTTTGATTCGGTTTCAGCTACCTCTGTAATGAATTTACCTAATAGATATGCCGGTCGTGCTTTAGCCCGTTAACGGTAAGCATGATTGATCGGAGATCAGTCTCAAAAAGCTGTGCCGCTTTTGCTGTGACCCCAAACTTCTGATACAATTCGTCTCGACTGGTCAATCAAGCATCCTCTCGCTTAACCCACAATGCCCCGCACTGCCTCCAGAAACTTCATCACGGACACAGGCTTCGACAGATAGCCCTTTGCGCCCGCCGCCATGATGCGTTCTTCGTCGCCTTTGCCGGCATAAGCGGTGACGGCCAGCACGGGGACGGCCGACAGAGCGGCGTCTTTTTGCATGGCTTCGATCAAGTCGATGCCGCTGACATGCGGCAATTGAATGTCCATGATGACAAGATCGGGTGCAAAGCCTAGCGCGCGTTCCAGCGCCAGCCGCCCATCGCGCACGCCTTCCACCGTAAACTGATGCGCGCGCAAAAGGTCGGTGAATAGCTTGAGGTTGAGTTCATTATCCTCAACGATCATCACCTTTTTACTCATACCGACCTTTTCCCGCTTTGCGTTCGTGGATGCCTTGGCTTAAGCGAAAGCCATGCATGAAACAAACGACAAGTTAGACGCATCAGCTATGGCGTTTCAGGCCTTGGCTTGGGCGTTGATGGAAGAATCACGGGCGGAGCGCTTATTGTCGCTCACGGGCCTCACGCCAGAGGGCTTGCGCAGCAGCGTTATGGAACGCAGCACGCAGGCCGCGATATTATCGTTTTTGGAGGCTTATGAGCCAGATCTTGTCGCATGTGCGGCGGTCATCGGGGTGTCACCTGCCTTATTGGTGCAAGCGCGGCAGGAGTTAGAAGCATGAGTATTAGAGATCCCCGGCCACTTTTGATTTCAGATTGCGACGAAGTGTTGCTTCATATGATTGTCCCTTTTCGCGATTGGCTCGATGAGGCGCACCATATCCATTTCGACTTCGTCCATGGCGATTGGGGAGAGGCGCTGCGCCACAAGCATGACGGCACGGTCGTTGAACGCGGGCAGGTCTGGGATTTGCTCAATGGCTTTTTCGATACCGAAATGCACCGGCAACAGGCGATAGATGGAGCGGTAGACAGCCTCAACCGCTTGCGTGAACATGCCGATGTCGTCATCCTGACTAACCTGCTCGATCATCGGGCGGGGCCACGCACAGAGCAACTGCGGGCCGTTGGCATCGATGCGCCAGTCTATTGCAATCAAGGCGGCAAGGGCGAGGCACTTGGACGAATTCTCGAAGAATATCGGCCTAGCGTAGCTGTTTTTGTCGACGATCTGGGGCATCAGCACGATTCGGTTGGCGAACAACATCCCGATGTGTGGCGGCTACATTTTGTCGGTGAGCCGTTGCTGTGGGATCGCGTGAAACCCTCGACATCAGCACATGCGCGGCTGGATCGTTGGGCGGACGCGGAAATATGGATTAAGGAAAAGCTGGTTTTGAATGCGCCAGCGCCTGCATTGGAAAAGGTAGTATGATGATCGAAGCAAAATTGGCCGAATTGGGCATTACTCTTCCGGCACCTGCTGCGCCGGTCGCATCCTATGTGCCTGCTGTCGAAGCGAACGGGATGCTGTTCATTTCGGGGCAGTTGCCCTTTGTCGATGGCAAGGTTATCACCGGCAAGGTCGGTGACACGCGCAGTCTTGAAGAAGGCAAGGCCGCAGCCAAGGCGTGCGGCATCATGCTGATCGCGCAGATGAAGGCGGCCCTCGGTGGCGACCTCGACCGCGTCGAACGGGTCGTAAAGCTTGGCGTATTTGTTGCCTCCACCCCTGATTTCACGGATCAACCCGAAGCCGCCAATGGCGCATCGGATTTAATGGAAGCGGTGTTCGGCGACGCCGGAAAGCACGCACGGGCAGCGGTGTCGGTCCCAGTCTTGCCGCGCAATGCAACGGTGGAGATTGACTGCGTTGTGAAGGTCCGCGCAGTTTAATGAGCGACGGCGTCACCGCCGAACTTTTAAGCAAGGTCAGCGATATTCCTGCCGACCAGTGGGATGCGCTGAACCCTCGGGGCAACCCATTTGTGGGCCACGCGTTTTTGTCCGCGTTGGAAGAGTCTGGAAGCGTTGGTCCGGGCACGGGCTGGTCGCCTGCGCCGGTCATCATGCGCGATGCGGATGGTATTCCAGTGGCAGCACTTCCTGCCTATCTTAAGACCCATAGCCAAGGCGAATATGTGTTCGACCATCATTGGGCGGACGCGTTTCACCGGGCGGGCGGGCAATATTATCCCAAGCTACAAATCGCCGCGCCATTCTCGCCCGTGCCCGGGCCGCGATTGTTAGTACGCGATCCATCAATGGCACTGCCAATCTTGCGTGCGGCGGAAGCAATTGTGGACCAGAATGGCCTATCGTCCGTGCATGCGACTTTTTTGGAGGAAACTGAGCTGGCGCAATTTCGCGCGGCGGGATGGCTGACGCGGGTCGGCACACAATTTCATTGGCAGAATCGCGATTATGCGAATTTTGAAGACTTTCTGGGTGCGCTGTCTTCACGCAAGCGTAAGGCAATCCGCAAGGAACGTGCAGGCGCGCAAGATGCGGTGCGGATAGAGCAAATTTCAGGTGCGGACATTACGCCGGAACATTGGGATGCGTTCTGGATATTCTATCAGGATACCGGCGCGCGCAAATGGGGCACGCCATATTTGACCCGCGCGTTTTTCGACATCATCGGGACAAAAATGCGCGACAGTATCGTCTTGTTTTTGGCTTTTGACGGGGAGCGTCCGATTGCCGGCGCACTCAATTTTGTCGGTCCTGATTGCCTCTATGGCCGTTATTGGGGGCGCACCCGCGAGGTGCCGTTTTTGCATTTCGAATTATGTTATTATCAGGCGATTGATTACGCCATCGCGCATCGCTTGGCCCGCGTAGAGGCCGGCGCACAGGGCGCGCATAAATTGGCGCGCGGTTATGAAGCGGTGCCGACCTATTCCGCGCATTACATCGCCAATGAAGGGTTCCGTGCGGCAGTTGCCGATTTTCTGGAACGCGAAACAGAGGCCATGGAACGCGAGATTGAATTTTTGGGCGAGATGGCGCCCTTTAAGAAGGGCTAAGGCCAACCAAACGGCTCTTGCAATCCGCTATTTAATCGCGCAATTAAATGCAGAGAGAGGAATCAGCCCATGAGCACACCAAGCCTGCAGGAACTTGACCGTTTTGAAAAGCAATGCGACGCGTGGTTTGCCGAAAATACGGTGCGCGACCCCGGTTTCATGCTGCCTTTGACCTTTATGGAAGTGTCGACGGATCAGCAGTTTGATTTTCTGCGCGATTGGCAACGCAAGGTTTATGAGGCGGGCTATTTCGGCATGTCTTGGCCCACCGAATATGGCGGCTATGGCATGCATCCCGAATATCAGCGCATCGCCACGCGGATCATGAAAAGCCATGATGCGCCCATCATGCTCAACGCGATTGCCAATGGCTGGACGGGGCCCTTGTTGCTGGACATTGGCCGTGAGGAAGACAAGCGCCGTTTCATCAAGCCTATGCTTTCAGCCGAAGAAATCTGGTGTCAGGGCTTTTCGGAGCCCGAGCATGGTTCCGACCTTGGCAGTGCGCAGACCAAGGCTGTGCGGGATGGCGACGAATATGTCATCAACGGCTCCAAGATCTGGACGTCCTTGGGCGATCGCGCTGATTATATGATCTTGCTCGCGCGCACATCGAATGACGGACCAAGCAAATATGCTGGGCTCTCGTTCTTCCTCGCGCCCATGAAAATTCCCGGCGTTGAAACGCGGCGGCTGAAGAAACTCACTGGCGAATATGGTTTTACCCAATGCTTTTTCACCGATGCACGCATACCGGCATCGGGCCTTGTCGGCGAAGAAGGGCAAGGCTGGATGGTCGCGATGAAAACGTTGGAATATGAACGCGGCGCGAAGGTTAATCCGGTCGGCGGCTATTTCGTCAAGGAAATGGACGTGATGGGCGTTGTCGATATGGCGCGTTCGGCAAAGCGCGGCGGTAAACCTGTGTTGGATGACCCCGTTATGCGCGACAGGCTGGTGGATTATATGATCGAGATTCAGGCGCTGAACCTCAACAACCAACGCCGCCGCATGGCACCGTTGACCAGTGACCGCCCGATGGGGTTGGCTTTGATGAACAAGCTGGCGCGCACCGAATTAGTGCGCGAATTGACCGAATTCTCGCTCCAGTTTCAGGGCACGCGCGCGGGCTATTATGTTGGTGACGAAAATGCGGTCGATGATGGCTATTGGCACCGGTCTTACCTCAATAGTTTTTCCGCCACTATTGGTGGCGGCACGAGCCAGATTCAGAAGAATATCATTGGCGAACATGTGCTTGGTTTGCCGAAGGGGCGGTAGGTACGTCCAAAGCACCATATCCGTTGCTGAAGTGAGAGGAATGCAATGTCTGAAGTCCTAACCCAAGCTCAGGACGGTGTCCTGATCATCACCATCAACCGGCCCGAGGCGAAAAACGCGGTTAACCAAGCGGTAGCGCAAGGCATTGCTGCGGCCATGGAGCAGCTCGACAGCGACAAGAGCCTGAACGCAGGCATCATCACGGGCGCTGGCGGGACTTTCTGCTCTGGCATGGACCTGAAGGCGTTTCTGCGCGGTGAGCTGCCCAGCATCAAGGGCAAGGGTTTTGCAGGCTTTATTGAATCGCCACCGGCCAAGCCGCTCATTGGAGCCGTGGAGGGCTATGCGCTCGCAGGCGGCATGGAAATTGCGGTTGCTTGCGACCTGCTCGTGGCGAATGACAAGGCGCAGTTCGGTATTCCTGAGGTGAAGCGCAGCCTTGTCGCGGCCGCGGGTGGTTTGCTGACCTTACCATCGATTATCGGTAAACGTATGGCGATGGAGCTTGCGCTGACGGGTGATTTTATTTCGGCGCAGCGGGCGTATGAAATAGGCTTTGTGAACCGCGTGACAGACGGCGCTGCCATTGATGCCGCGCTTGAGCTTGCGGCCAAGGTTGCAGCGAACGGTCCGCTGGCACTGATTGCAACGAAACGCGTCATTAACGAACGACCCGACTGGAATTCGACGGAGATGTGGCAGAAGCAGAGCGAAATTTGTGCGCCTGTTTTTGCATCGAAGGACTCACGCGAAGGCGCGCTGGCCTTTGCCGAAAAGCGTAAGCCAATCTGGCAGGGGGAGTAACATGGGACATCCAACCGTCCACGCCGCCGTAAATCCAGATAAGCCCGCCGTCATCATGGCGGGGTCGGGCGAGACCATATCATATAAGCAACTTGATGAACGTTCCAATCAGTGCGCCCATTTGTTTCGGTCGCTTGGGCTTGAGCATGGCGATACGGTGGCGATTTGCTTAGAGAACCGGGCCGAGTTTTTTGATCTTGTCTGGGGCGCGCAACGGGCGGGCCTCATCTATGTGGCGATCAGTTGCCGTCTTACCGCGTCCGAAATCGATTATATCCTGAAAGACAGCGGGTCGAAGGCGCTTTTTGCCTCGCCTTATCTTGGCGCGGTGCTGGACCAGATTGAAAGCCCTGTGAAGCGTTTCATCCTTGGCGGCGCACATGCCGGATGGGAAAATTACGCTGATGCGGTTGCCAACATGCCGATCACGCCGGTGACCGATGAGCGCGCTGGCACCGACATGTTGTATAGTTCCGGCACAACGGGGCAACCAAAGGGTATTCGTTTTCCGTTGCCCGAAGACGCCGATATTGCCGCACCTAATGTGCTTGCTGGCCTTGCCATGATGGCGTTCAAATTTTCGGGCGACAGCATCTATTTGTCGCCAGCGCCGCTGTATCATGCCGCGCCGTTACGCTGGTGTGCGGCGGTGCACCGCCTGGGCGGCACGGTCGTAGTGATGGAGAAGTTCGATCCTGAAACCGCGCTCGCTGCTATCGAGAGATACAAGATTACCGCCAGCCAATGGGTGCCAACGCATTTTGCGCGCATGCTGAAGCTGCCCGAAGATGTGCGCGCCAAATATGACGTGTCCAGCTTGCAAAGCGCCGTTCACGCCGCCGCGCCATGTCCCGTCCCTATCAAGGAAGCGATGATTGAATGGTGGGGCCCGGTCCTGCGCGAATATTATGCCGGGACCGAGGGGCAGGGGATAACCTTCATCTCCAGCGAGGAATGGCTGACGCACAAGGGTTCGGTTGGCCGCGCGTTGAACGCAACGATGCATATCTGCGACGACAATGGCGATGATGTGCCGGTTGGCCAAGAAGGCACCGTGTTCTTCGAAAGCGCCGCGTCATTCAGTTACCATAATGATCCCGAAAAAACCAAGGGCGCGACCAATAAACACGGCTGGACCACATTGGGCGATGTTGGGCGGCTGGATGAAGAGGGCTATCTCTATCTCACCGACCGTAAAAGCTTCATGATCATTTCGGGCGGGGTTAATATCTATCCGCAAGAGATCGAAAACCATCTGGTCACACATCCCCGGGTGCGCGATGTCGCCGTCATCGGTGGCCCGCATGATGAGATGGGGGAAGAGGTTATCGCCGTGGTGCAGCCGCTTGATATGGCGGACGCTGGCGAAGCCTTGCGCGATGCATTGACCGTTTACGCGCGGGAGAAATTGTCAGGCGTTAAAATCCCGCGCCGCATTGATTTCCGCGAAGAGCTTCCGCGCCATGATACCGGAAAATTATATAAGCGCCTGCTGCGCGATGAATATTGGGCAAAGCAGGACAAGCCGACAACCTGAGGCTATAACGCCGCAGGCTCATCAGGAGATAGACAATGACCACCCAATATAAAAATCTGATCAATGGCGAACTGGTGGATAACGGCAAATGGATTGATGTCGTCAATCCTGCGACAGAACAGGTCATTGGCCAAGTACCCGATTGCGGTCAGGCCGATCTCGATACGGCGGTTGCCGCTGCGCGCGCTGCGTTCCAGACATGGAAGAAAACGAGCGTCGAAGAACGCCGCGCTCTGTTCGCGAAAATGGCAGACGTGATCAAGACGAACAGCGACGAGTTGATGCGTCTGCTCACCGCCGAACAGGGCAAGCCGCATATGCAGGCAGGCAGTGAAATCGCCGGTTGTGTAGGCATGACGCGCGCTTTGCCCATGCTGAATTTGGAAGAGAAAATCACTGAGGACAGCGACAGGCGTCTCAGCCGTACCCGCCGCGTTCCTGTTGGTGTGGTTGGCGGCATCGTGCCTTGGAACTTCCCTGTGCTGATGGCGATTCAGAAGATTGTGCCTGCTTTATTGTCGGGCTGCACGATGGTACTCAAGCCATCGCCGTTCACGCCGCTGGCGACCTTGCGCTTGGCCGAACTGGTGGCGGGTATATTTCCGCCGGGCGTGCTCAACATCATCACGGGCGGCGATGCGCTTGGACCATTGCTGACGTCGCACCCCGACATCGACAAGATCACCTTCACCGGATCGACCGCCACTGGCAAGCGCGTCATGGAATCGGCATCGAAGGACTTAAAGCGCATCACGCTTGAATTGGGCGGTAATGATGCCGCAATCGTTTTGCCCGATGCCGATGTGGGCAAGGTGGCGGAAAAGCTTTTTTGGGCAAGCTTTTACAATGCAGGTCAAGTCTGCATCGCTGCCAAGCGCATCTATATTCATGAAGATATTTATGACGAACTGTCCGCTGCGATTGCGGCTTATGCCAAGGCGGTGAAAGTCGGCGATGGCGCTGAGCAGGGTACCGCAATTGGCCCGATTCAGAACAAGCAACAGTATAAGCGCGTGTTGGAGCTTATTCAGGACGCTAAGGACAAGGGTTATAAATTCCTCACCGGCGGCGACCATGACCCATCAATTCCCGGCTATTTCGTGCCCGTCACCGTGCTTGATAACCCGCCCGAGGACGCGCGTATTGTGGCCGAGGAGCAATTTGGTCCAGTCATGCCGTTGATGAAGTTTTCGACGATCAATGAAGTCATCAGCCGCGCCAACGCTTCGGATTATGGACTGGCCGGATCCATCTGGACGAGCAATCCAGAGGCTGCGGTCGAAGTCGCCGAGCAGTTGGAAACAGGAACTGTCTGGATTAACGAGTCCATGCATCTTGCCCCCAACGCGCCTTTTGCAGGACATAAGCAGTCCGGCTTTGGGGCGGAACTGGGTGAGGAAGGCTTGCTTGAATTCACCTATCCGCAGGTAATCACGATAGCGCGCGAGGCAGCTTAAACATTAACGCGCTAAGATAAGCTGTTTCACCCCCGAATTGATCGGGGGGCCATGGTCCGCAATGTCGATTTAAACCTTCGGGTCGGACCATGGGTTCCCGCTTTCGCGGGAATGACAATGGTGAGTGATAATCTCGCCACTGCTTCTCGCTTGACTCTCCCCTTTCAAAGTTTAGTCGTCTGATTAAATTTCGAACAACAGGAGAATGAATATGGCACATGCCTATATTGTGGATGCGGTTCGTACCGCTGGTGGCCGTCGCGGTGGCAAGCTTGCGGGTGTGCATGCGGTTGATTTGGGTGCTGCTGTAATGGACGCGATTGCCGACCGTAATGATTTCGATCCTGCCGCGATCGAGGATGTCATCATGGGTTGCGTGTCGCAAGGTGGCGAACAAGCTGGCGACGTTGGCCGTAACATTGTGCTGGCCTCGCGCTTGCCTAATTCTATCCCTTCGGTGAGCATTGACCGCCAGTGCGGATCGTCACAGCAATCCATGCAATTCGCCGCGCAGGGCGTCATGTCGGGTACACAGGACATTGTGCTGGCTGCTGGTATCGAAAGCATGACGCGGGTGCCTATGGGTGCGACATCCATGTTGTTTAAAAAAGAAGGCATGGGCACATATAAAAGCCCGCGTTTGGAAGAAGCCTATCCGGGTATCATGTTCAGCCAATTCATGGGCGCTGAAATGCTCGTGAAAAAATATGGCTTTACCCGCGAGGATCTTGACCAGTTCGCGCTGGAATCGCACCACAAGGCGATTGCGGCCACGCAAAACGGTGCATTCGCCAATGAAATCATTGGCATGGAAGTCGAGACGCCAGAAGGCATGATCGTCCACAATAGCGACGAAGGCATCCGCTATGACGCGACTTTGGAAAGCCTGTCTGGCGTCAAATTGCTTCAGGAAGGCGGGAGCATTACCGCTGCCAACGCCAGCCAGATTTGCGACGGCGCATCGGCGGTTTTGATCGTTTCGGAAAAGGCGTTGAAAGAACATGGCCTGACCCCGCGCGCACGGATCGTTAACCTGACGGTGACGGCGGGTGACCCAGTAATTATGTTGGAAGAACCATTGTTCGCAACCGACCGCGCGTTTCAGCGTGCCGGCATGAAAATGTCTGACATCGATTTATATGAAGTGAATGAAGCATTTGCGCCTGTGCCATTGGCATGGCTGAAGCACACAGGCGGTGACCGTTCAAAGATCAATGTCAACGGCGGCGCGATTGCGCTTGGGCATCCATTGGGTGCGTCGGGTACAAAGTTGATGGCAACGTTGCTCAATGCGCTGGAAGCGCGTGGCGGGCGTTACGGCTTGCAAACGATGTGCGAAGGCGGCGGTCAGGCGAACGTCACGATTATTGAGCGGGTTTGACCTGATACAAAAGTAAAACGCATCGTAGTCCTGAGCTTCGTCGAAGGGCGCTTATCGGGTAAAACTGCTTTGACAGGCTCAGCTGCGGTATTTGAAAAGGGAATATAAATGAAACTGGACTCAACAGTCGCAGCCGTCGTTACAGGCGGTGCATCAGGCCTTGGCGAAGCAACCGCACGGGCGCTCGCTGCAAAGGGTGTGAAGGTAGCGATTTTCGACTTGCAAGCCGACAAGGGCGAAGCATTGGCCGCTGAAATTGGCGGCGTATTTTGCAATGTCAATGTGACCAGCGACGAAAGCGTTGATGCTGGTTTTGCCAAGGCACGCGCCGCGCATGGTCAGGAACGTATCTTGGTGAACTGCGCTGGAACGGGCAATGCTGCCAAGACTGCCAGCCGTTCGAAGGAAGACGGCTCGATTAAGCATTTCCCGCTCGATGCCTTTGACCGCATCATTCAGATCAACCTCGTTGGAACCTTTCGCTGCATCGCAAAGTCGGCAGCGGGCATGTTGACGCTCGAGCCAATGGAAGATGGTGAACGCGGCGCGATGGTTAACACCGCATCGGTCGCAGCTGAAGACGGCCAGATGGGGCAAGCGGCTTATTCCGCATCCAAGGGCGGTGTTGTCGGCATGACCTTGCCCATCGCGCGCGATTTGATGAGCGAAGGCATCCGCATCAACACGATCTTGCCGGGCATTTTCAACACGCCATTGATGAATGGCGCACCGCAAGCCGTCAAAGATGCGCTTGCGGCATCCGTGCCATTCCCGAAGCGCCTGGGCTATCCGCACGAATTTGCGCAAGTTGCGATGACGATGATCGAATGTGGGTATTTCAACGGCGAAGACGTGCGCGTCGATGGCGCAATCCGCATGGCGCCGAGGTGAAAACACCCTATCCATGAACAACAACCGAAGCTCTGAGCTGTTAACACTTCGCCCTTCAGCGACCGCAGCCGCTATGCGACTGCGGCTCGGGGTTTCGGTTTCATTGTGCAGGCAATTGCCATGACCGAATTCACCCAAATCCAATATGCGGTCGCTGACGGCGTTGCGACACTAACCATGCATCGTCCCGAAAAGATGAATGCATTCACCAATGTGATGATGCGCGAGATGTGCGCGGCATTTGATCTGGTGGACGCTGATGATGCTGTGCGTGCGGTCATTGTAACGGGGGCAGGTGATCGTGCCTTTTGTGCGGGCGCAGACCTTACGCCGGAGGCCGGTGGCGACGTGTTCGCCAGCCGATCGGAGGTTGAATCGCTTTCGGACGAACGCGTGCGCGATTCCGGAGGGCGGCTGACGCTGCGGATTTTTCAATGCAAAAAACCGGTCATCGGCGCCATCAACGGTGCGGCGGTGGGCATTGGCGCAACGATGCAATTGCCGATGGATTTCCGTTTGGCGAGTGACACTGCGCGCTTTGGCTTTGTGTTTGCGCGGCGAGGGATTGTGCCAGAGGCGGCCTCCAGCTGGTTCTTGCCGCGCTTGGTGGGCATGCAACAAGCGCTGGAATGGTGCATGACGGGCCGGGTGTTCGATGCCGCCGAGGCGTTGAATGGTGGCCTTGTCCGCTCTGTTCACGCGCCGACCGAATTGATGGAGGCGGCGCAGGCGCTGGCGCGTGAGATTGCCGACAATACGGCGCCGGTATCCATTGCCCTGACGCGCGCCATGTTGTGGCGGCTCTCTGCAACCGCCCACCCGATGGCCGCGCACGCGATCGACAGCCGCGCTATTTATCGCCGTTCGCGGTCCGGTGATGCGAAAGAGGGCATCGCTAGCTTTCTGGAGAAGCGCAGTCCGGTCTACCCCGATAAAGTATCCACAGACTTGCCAGACTTCTTCCCATGGTGGGACGAACCTGTTTATAAGTAACCTTAGGCAAAGCGGGGCGCACCAATGGCAACAACAGGACCAAAAGTGGCAAGCGATTCAGCCGATGGGAGCAATGCGCGCGATCAATTGATCGAGTCTGCGAGCCAGATCATGCGCGAAGGCGATACGATTGACCTGTCATTGTCAGAATTGTCGCTGCGTGCCGGCCTGAACAGCGCTTTGGTCAAATATTATTTCGGCAATAAGAACGGCCTGATGCTGGCGTTGCTTGATCGCGACATGGGCAATATCGTGCAAAGTCTTGGCGCTTTAATGGCCAAAGACATGGAGCCTGCCGAAAAATTGCGTATCCATATTGGCGCTGCAATCGACACCTATCACGCCTTTCCTTATCTCAATAGTCTGTTGATGCGCATGGTCCGCGACAGTGCCCCTGCCGAAGCGGCACGTATTGCGGAACTGTACTTGAAACCGATTTCCAATGTCTACGAAGTGCTGATTGCGCAGGGCATAAAGGCGGGCAAGTTCCGGCAAACTGACCCGCAATTTTTCTACTTCACGGTAACTGGCGCAGCCGACCGTTTTTATTCATCGCGGTTGGTGCTGCGCCATTGTTACAATCAGGACGATTTCGACGAGAATATGCGCGATGCCTATCGGGAGCATAGCATTGACCTGATCATGCGCGGGTTGCTCGTTTAGGTTGGGAAACCGATGCACGCACCTACAATAATATCGTCATTCCGACCAACCGTCCCTTCGTCATCCTGAACTTGTTTCAGGATAACGAAATATCTTTGCCTGTTATCCTGAAACGAGTTCAGGACGACGAGGCGGTGTAGTTCAGGGTGACGAGGCGGTGTGGGTTCAGGACGACGAAGCGGTGTCGTTCTGGGTGACCGCAGGGCGCTTAGCGGCTCTCTTCCTCAACCCATCCCCAACGCAGCTTTAATCTCATCCCCATCGGCATCCAGCATCGGCGGGTGCGCATAGTTTGTCACAGGCGTCCCGGCATAATGCACGGGATGCTTCATCGATCGATATTTGCCTATGTCTGGCGACTCCAACTCTTCAAAAAACCCGACATCGGCCAAATGCGGATCGCCCAGCACGTCGGCCATGCGGTTATATTTCATCGCCGGAATGTCATGCTGCGCCAACAGATCAAGCCATTCGGCGGTAGTTCGCGTCGCGCTGACTTCTTCGATCAACGTATACAGTTCGCCCGTGTGCTTGGTGCGTTCCTGATAGGTCGAAAAGCGCGGATCATCGAAGACATTGGGCCGTCCACCTAGCTCAAAAAATTTGGCCCATTGCCGGTCATTATAAGGGACAATGGCGATGAAACTATCCTTTGTGGGATAAGGCCGCCGACGCGGGTTAACGGAGCGCGTATAGCCCATACGGCCATTGCCGGGGACGAAGGTTTCGCCCCACAGATTTTCGACCATGTTGAACCAGGTGAAGCATTCAAACATCGGCACTTGAACAAATTGCCCGCCCTGGCCCCCTGCGCGGCCAAGCAGCGCTGCCATTGTGGCGTTTGCGGCGAACAGACCGCTGACCTTATCGGCGACAAGGCTCGGGGAATAAGTTGGCCGTCCGCCATCGCGCTGTTCACTTAACGCGGCAAAACCGGACGCTGCCTGGATAAGGTCGTCATATGCCTGCCGCTCGCCATAAGCACCGCCCGCGCCAAAGCCGGCGCAGTGGACATAGACGATATTGGGATTGATCGCCTTCACCGCCTCATAGCCAAAACCGAGCCGTTCGACGCCAGCCATGCGGACATTGTGGATGAAGACATCGGCCTCTTCCAACAAAGCTTCGAGCACCGCTTTGTCCTCAGGCTTTTTGATGTTCAGGTTGATCGCTTTTTTGTTGCGGTTGAGCGCGATGAAAATCGGCCCATGCTGTTTGGTGGGCGAATCGCCGCCGTGACGCATCAGATCGCCGGGCGTATTACCTTCGCTATTCTCAATCTTGATAACTTCCGCGCCCAAGTCTGCAAATTGCAAAGTGGCATAAGGCCCAAGCACCACCGTAGCCATATCAATGACCTTAATGCCTTTCAGCGGTCCGGTTGGTTCCGTGTCCCAAGTCAATTTCGGCCATTTTGCCATTTTCGCTCTCCCAAAAGCCTTGCATCGATAGCTAGCATATTTAAGCGTGCAGTTAAGAGATAATCGGGAGTGTAATATGGGCAATTTTGACGCGACCGCGCCAGTCATCATTGGTGTAGGCGAGGCAAGCCGTAAGACCATTGCCGGTGAATGGCCCGCCCCGCGTGATCTGGCGGGGGCCGCAATCAAGATTGCGCTTGCCGACACCGGGCAAGCTCAGGCCGTTTCCGCCGCAATCGACACCATCGCCGCCATCCGCACGTTCGAGGATAGCGGGGTGAGTCTAGGCACAGGGTCGCCCGATAACGCGCCGGAGGCATTTGGCGCGGCAGGCGGGGTCACGGCTAAACGCTTAATCTATGCCGATGTCGGCGGACAAAGCCCGCAGGCGACGTTGAACGAACTGGCCGGTGATATAAGGCGCGGTACTTGCGAAATGGCGGTGTTGGTCGCGGCTGAAGCCACGGGTACTGCCAAGCGCGCACGCAAGGCAGGCGTTACTCTCGACTGGAGCTTACCTTCGGACACGCCGTTCGACAACCGGCTGTCCAGCTTCCCGATCTTAAGCCGCACCGAAATTCGTCATGGCGTCATTTCCATGCCGTTGGCGTATAGCATGATCGAAAATGCGCGGCGGATGGCGTTGGGATTGAATGCGGATGCATATGCACGCGAGATGGCGGCCTTATGGTCTGCCTTTTCGGCGAAAGCCGAAACACGTGCGCATGCACAATTCCCGGGTTTTCGGTCGCCCGAAGCGTTGCAAAGCGATGACAATGCCAATTATCCGCTGACCGACATCTACCGCCGCTGGCATGTCGCGCAGGATGCGGTCGACCTGGGCGGCGCAGTCATCCTAACCAGCGCGGGCAAGGCGCGGGAATTGGGTGTACCGCAGGATAAATGGGTGTGGCTGGCGGGCGCTGCTGAAGCGGCAGAGCCACCCTTGTCCGAACGTGCGATCATTCACCGTTCCGCAGCGCTCGATTTTGCTATCCCTGCGGCGCTGGATCAAGCGGGCCTCTCGGCGACGGAACTTGGCCCAGTTGATATTTACAGCTGCTTTCCCTGCGCGGTGTTTGCAGCTGTGGACAGCATGCAGGATGCAGGCCGAGCGCTTGGTGACTATACCCTCACCGGCGGCCTCAGCTTCTTTGGCGGTCCGGGCAATGGATACGCGGTCTACAATATCGCCGCGATGGTGGATGCTTTGCGCCGCGATGGGTCAAAGCCAGCCTTGGTCACAGCCAATGGCGGGGTGATGTCGAAGCAGGCGGTCGGTATTTATACGGCTGCACAGCCTGCCATCGCCTGGTCGGGCGACGTTGCAAAGGGCTATGCGCCCACGCCGCGCGCGCTCGACGATGCGCCGCAGGGCAAGGCGCGGGTGCGCAGCTTTGTGCGGTCAGCGGGCAAGGATGGTTTTGGTCCGGCAACATTGCTGCTGGAAACCGAAGGTGGGGCACGCGCGATGGCGGTGATCGATTGTCCGGTGGATGTCGACCTTGGCAACGTGGTCGTTGCCGTCACCCCTGGCGAAAAACGCCATATTGCGACACTAATTGGATAATCTGCGGTTCATCATTCGATAGTTATGCTACGCACCCGTTGGAACCGGAGAAAATCGATGCATATTCTCAAATTGGCCCTCTTTGCCTTTCCTTTCACACTATTGGCTGCATGCGGACAAGTGGACAGCACGCCAAAGCCGCTGACCGAGAAACAAAGCGCAGTCTTGATGAAAGAACTAAACGGCAAGGTCGCGGGCACGCCTGTAAACTGCATCAGCGATTTTAACGCCACCAACACCATCCGCGTCAGCGACAATATCCTGCTCTACCGCGTATCAGGGCGCTTGGTGTACCAAAACAACCTGCGCTCGGCGTGCAGCGGATTGGCGCGTGACGATGATATCATTGTGTCCGAACAATTTGGCAGCCAAAAATGTAAAGGCGACATTATCCGTTTGGTGGACCGGACCAGTGGTATGACCGGCGGCGTTTGCAGCCTTGGCGACTTCGTGCCTTATCGTAGCGAGAAGCCGACGGATTAGTTGATCTTCGTGTGATGGGCAGTTCTTGTTCGGGTACAATGGCTGCGCACTTGCGACTTCGCCTCTGGGCTGGCAAAGGGGCGCTTCTAACCGCAGTTGAAAGCAAGATACTCCATGTCCGAGATGATCCGTGTCACCCTTCCCGATGGCTCTGCCCGTGAAGTCGCGCGTGGCACTACCCCTGCGGATATTGCCGCCGCTATTGGCCCGGGTTTAGCCAAGGCGGCGATTGCAGCGCGCGTCGATGGCGAATTGCGCGATATCATGCGTCCGATTGAGGCTGATGCTGAACTGGCGTTGGTGACCAGCCGTGATGAGGCGGATGCGCTTGAACTCGCCCGCCACGATTTTGCGCATATATTGGCAGAGGCGGTGCAGGCGCTGTTTCCCGGTACGCAAATCACCTTTGGCCCGTCGACCGATGACGGTTTTTATTATGACGTGATGGCACCTGCCAAACGCGGGCCGTTCACGATGGATGATCTGCCTGCGATTGAAGAACAAATGCGCGCGATCATCCGCGCCGACAAGCCGCTACGCCGCGAAGTCATGGCGCGTGATGCCTTGATTGCGACTTGGCAAAATGCGGGCGAAAGCTTCAAGGCGGAATGGGCGGCGGAATTGCCTGCGGGTGAGGAACTCTCGGTCTATTGGTCGGGCAATGACTGGATGGACATGTGCCGTGGTCCGCATCTGGCCTCGACCGGAAAGTTGGATCCTGCGGCATTCAAGCTGACACGGGTTGCCGGCGCTTACTGGCGCGGCGACCAGAATAATCCGCAATTAAGCCGCATTTACGGCACGGGCTGGCTGAATAAAAAGCAACTGGACGCGCATCTGCTCCGGCTCGAGGAGGCCGCCAAGCGCGACCACCGCCGTTTGGGCCAAGACATGGACCTGTTCCATTTGCAGCAAGAGGCGCATGGTTCGGTGTTCTGGCATCCCAATGGCTATCTGATCTGGCGCGAACTTGAGGCCTATATGCGCCGCGCGATTGACGGGGCTGGTTATAAAGAAGTCAAAACGCCGCAAGTCATGGATGCACGGCAATGGGAGCAATCGGGGCATTGGGGCAAATATCGCGCCAATATGTTCGTGATCCCTGACGAAGTACCCAATGTCGACGATGAAGGCCCCGTGATTTCGGGCGATGCCGACTGGATGGCGTTGAAACCGATGAACTGCCCTGCGCATGTTCTGATTTTCCGCCAGGGTATTAAATCCTATCGCGACCTGCCATTGCGCATTTACGAAAATGGTTGCTGTCACCGTAATGAACCGCATGGCGCGTTGCATGGCCTGATGCGCGTGCGTCAGTTTACGCAGGATGATGCGCATATATTCTGCCGCGAAGACCAGATTGTCGAAGAGGTGCAGGCCTTCTGCGCGCTGGCCGACAGAGTCTACAAGGAATTTGGTTTTACCTATTCGATCAAGCTCGCGTTGCGCCCCGACCAGCGTTTTGGTTCGGATGCGGATTGGGATAAGGCCGAAAACGAGCTGCGCGATGCCGTGGTCCGGGCTGGCCTTGCGACGGCTGAATTTGGCTGGGAAGAACTGCCCGGCGAAGGTGCTTTCTATGCGCCAAAGCTCGAATGGCATTTGACCGACGCGATTGGCCGGACATGGCAGGTCGGCACCATTCAGTCGGATCGTGTATTGCCCGAGCGTCTCGACGCAAGCTATGTTGGAGAGGATGGCGCCCGCCACCGTCCCGTCATGCTGCACCGTGCGATCTTTGGCAGCTATGAACGCTTCATCGGGATATTGATCGAACATTATGCGGGCCGATTCCCCGTCTGGCTCGCGCCCGTGCAAGCCGTGGTTGCGACGATCACGTCGGAGGCTGACGGCTATGCGCATGATGTGACCGCAAAGTTGAAGGCGGCTGGCATTCGGGTTGAGGCCGATACCCGCAACGAAAAAATCAATTACAAGGTGCGCGAGCATAGCGTCGCCAAGGTGCCGCATTTGCTTGTCGTCGGTATGCGTGAGGCCGAAGAAGGTAAAGTTGCGATCCGCAGCCTTGGTTCGGATGGTCAGCGTATCATGACGCTGGATGAAGCGATTGCTATGCTGTCGCATGAAGCCACACCGCCGGATTTACGTTAAGACGATCTTTAAGGAGATAGCGATGAAAACACTTCCATTGACGTTTGCTGCCGTGTTTTTCTTGGCCGCGTGCCAGCAACCTGCGGCGGACGAAAACGCCGAAACTCCAGCGGCAACAGCAGATGCGACCGCCAACTACAATGCCGCGCAAAAAGCTTATGCCGCCGCCAATGACAAGATGCATGCCGGAATGGGCAATATCAACGCCGACGCAGATGTTGCGTTCATGCAAGGCATGATCCCGCACCATGTGGGTGCAGTTGAAATGGCAAAGGTTGTGCTGGATCATGGCAAGGACCCTGAAGTACGCGCGCTGGCGCAAAAGGTCATCACCGCACAAGAAGCCGAGATAAAGGACATGCAGGCGTGGCTCGACAAAAAAGGCGTAGCTGCGGAAAAGCCGCTGACCGCCGCTGACCATGCGGCCATGGGGCACTGAACATTCAAGATCTGATTGGAATTAACTCAGCGCAATTGTCGCTGTTGGCGGCCATGACCTTTGGCGCGGCCTATATTCGCGGGCTGACCGGTTTTGGTATGGCCATCATTCTTGTGCCTTTGTTCGGGTTGATCGTGAAGCCGGGTGAGGCGGTGGTTATTGGCATATTGCTTCAGGTGCTGATTGGGCCTGTTGGCTTGAAAGTCATTTACGCGGACGCCCACCGCCAGAGCGCATTGATGATTGCGGCTTTTGCCATGTTGGCAACGCCGCTGGGGATATGGCTGTTGATGCATACCAGCCCAGATGTTGCACGGTTGATGATCGCCGGAATCGCCATTGGGGCGTTTGTACTCGTGCTGCTGCCGCAACGCGGGGAGCTGCGTCCCGGGCCGAAGGAAACCGCACTTACCGGCATTGCCTCGGGCATATTGACGGGTTTTGCGGCGATGCCGGGCCCACCCGTCGTGCCCTTTTATCTGCGCCAGCCTATCCCACCCAAAGAAGCGCGCGCGTCGATGATGCTAGTGTTTTTCGCCACCGCGATTGCGGGCACGATATCGGCATTTGTCCTTGGACTGGCGAACGCGCATTTATTGTGGCTGTCGCTTGCGCTGTTCCCGTCGGTGCTTGTCGGCAACTGGCTTGGTGCGAAATCCTTTGGCAGAGTGCCGCCGACTTTGTGGCGCAGCTTTGTCGCGGGCGTACTCGGCCTTGCCGGGCTTTCGGCCGTTCTGCGGTTGCTAAATTAGGCGTTCACGGCCTAACCCTTATTTCCCGAATTTGCGTTGCGTCTTGCCATAGCGCATTTTGCGTGTGCCGGGCTGCCCTTCGGTCGCGCGGCCCTTGGGTGCAGCGACATGCTGTGGATGCGGCAGACCAAGCTCGGTTGCTTCCAAAGACCGGATTTCGTCACGTAGGCGGCCAGCCTCTTCGAACTCAAGATCGGCGGCAGCGGCGCGCATCTTCTTTTCCAGGTCATCGATATAGGCGCGCAAATTATGTCCAACGAGGTTGTTGGCACCTTCGGCGTCAATCTCGACCAGTACAGAATCGCGGCTGGCTGTGTCGGCGACAATATCATGAATATCGCGCTTGATTGTGGCAGGGGTAATCCCATGTTCGATATTGTAAGCATGCTGCTTTTCACGGCGGCGGTCGGTTTCGCGGATGGCCCGTTCCATGCTGCCAGTCATGTGGTCGGCATAGAGGATCACGCGGCCGTCGACGTTGCGCGCAGCGCGGCCGATAGTCTGGATTAAGGACGTTTCACTGCGCAGGAAACCTTCCTTGTCGGCATCCAATATCGCGACTAGCGCGCATTCGGGAATATCGAGACCTTCCCGCAGCAAGTTTATACCTACCAGAACGTCATACACGCCGCGTCGCAAATCGCGGATCAGCTCAATACGCTCCAAAGTCTCAACGTCGCTGTGCATGTAGCGCACGCGCAGGCCCGCTTCATGCATGAACTCGGTCAGATCCTCCGCCATCCGCTTGGTCAGGGTGGTGACCAACGTGCGGAAGCCTGCTTGCGCCGTTTTGCGGCATTCGTTGATGCAGTCCTGCACTTGATCTTCGACGGGCTTGATCTCAACCGGCGGGTCGATCAGGCCGGTTGGACGAATGACCTGTTCGGCAAAGACGCCGCCCGATTGCTCCATTTCCCACCCGCCCGGCGTTGCCGATACGCACACCGTTTGCGGGCGCATAATATCCCATTCGTTGAAACGCAGTGGCCGGTTGTCGATGCAGGAAGGCAGACGGAACCCATATTCGGCCAATGTCAGCTTACGCCGATGGTCGCCCTTGGCCATCGCGCCGATTTGCGGCACCGTCTGATGGCTTTCGTCAACGAACAATAATGCATTGTCGGGCAGATATTCGAACAAGGTCGGCGGTGGCTCACCCGGCAGGCGGCCCGTTAGAAAGCGCGAGTAATTTTCGATGCCAGCGCAAGACCCGGTCGCGGCAATCATCTCAAGATCGAAATTCGTCCGCTCCTCCAACCGCTGCGCCTCCAGCAATTTGCCTTCGGCTACCAACTCCTTCAACCGTTCAGTCAGTTCAAAGCGGATCGCTTCGCTGGCTTGCTTCATCGTTGGACCGGGGGTCACATAATGGCTGTTGGCGTAAACGCGCACACTGTTCAACTTCGCCCCGGTATTACCCGTCAGCGGGTCGAATTCCGCAATCTCCTCAATCTCGTCGCCAAAGAAGCTGACGCGCCATGCGGTATCTTCATAATGTGATGGGAATATTTCCAGATTGTCGCCGCGTACGCGGAAGTTGCCACGGCCAAAGGCCATGTCATTGCGCTTATACTGAAGTGCAACGAGCTTGCGGATCAACTCGCGCTGATCCACGCTCTCTCCCTTTTTTAGGTCGAAAATCATCGCTGAGTATGTTTCGACGGAACCGATACCGTAGATGCACGAAACGGATGCCACGATGATGACATCATCGCGTTCCAGCAAAGACCGAGTCGCCGAGTGGCGCATCCGGTCGATCGCTTCGTTTACGCTCGATTCTTTTTCGATGTAGGTGTCGCTGCGCGGGACATAGGCCTCGGGCTGGTAATAGTCGTAATAAGACACGAAATATTCGACTGCATTGTCGGGAAAAAAGCTTTTGAATTCGCCGTAAAGTTGCGCCGCCAAAATCTTGTTTGGCGCAAGGATAAGTGCTGGGCGCTGCAATGCTTCAATGACCTTGGCAACGGTGAAGGTCTTACCCGACCCTGTGACACCCAACAGAACCTGATTCTTTTCCCCCGCCAGTGCCGTGTCGACAAGTTCGCGAATAGCTGTCGGCTGGTCACCTGCCGGCGCATAATCCGACACGATCTTAAATGGCCTGCCACCTTCCAACTTGGACGGGCGTTCCGGTCGGTGCGGGGTGAAGGTGCCAACCGTGTCCGGTTCTTCCAGCCCACGGCGGATGATGAGCTCTGCCATGTTCGCTATATGTGCTTTGCACGCAGTAAGGGCAAGAGGCGTGCGTCGGAATGCCGTCCGATGCTCCAAATTTACGTTTCTGCACGGCAGATATTGGCTCCACCCCCATCGGTGGAAGACAATAGACGTGCGCCTGTGATCCGTGCGCAAGGATTAGGCGCGAATAGAAGGCTGTCATGTGATTATGAGCCGTAAAAGCCAGCATTTTAGGTGAAACCTTAGTGTGAATTTTCAAAGGCATTTTTTATCACTGTTGCCTTTTAGGATGGGCGGCGACACTAGTATGGCGGAGAGAAACGGGAGGTGTATCAATGCGTAAATTTTTCCTGTTGAGCGCAGCCGCGCTGGCATTATGCGCATGTTCGAATAAGGGTACGGACAGCAGCGTGGATAAGGATGGCAACGGTGTAATCGATAGCCAAGAAAGCGCAGCGGCAATGGACTATGATGCATTCATTCCGATGAAGGCTGGTCTTTGGGAAACCAATTTCGTCTTTGCGGACATCAATGTTCCGACCTTGGGTAAAGCTGAAAAGCAGCAGATCATGAATGAAGTGGCGAAAAGCACCTCCAGCCAAAGCTGCTTGACCGATGCCGAGACAAAAAAGCCAGCGGCGGATTTCTTTGGGGGCAATGGCGCCGAAAAATGCGTGTATCAGGCGTTCGATGTTTCCGGACAAAATGTGCGTATGAAATTATCTTGCGGCATGGATAGCATGGGCATCGTGGACATGGAGCTTGCCGGTGTCATGGGCGAAACCGAATTCAACTATGATAGCAAAATAGATGTCCGCCTGCCGATCGTCGGCAAGGTCGCCATGCAGGGCAAGGCGATGGGCAAATATCTGGGCGCGTGTCCAGCGTGATGATATATTTGCGTCACTTAAAACTGGTCTGCGCAACGCTTGTGGCGGTGACCGTCTCCGGATGCGCAACCGATGCTCCCGCTGAAACGCTGTCTCGTGAAGCCAGCATCCGGCCCGCAGTGATCAAAGTCGATTTTGCATCGGACAGCATCAACCCTGCAATGGTCGAGGGGGACGCTGGCGTTGCTGGGCGAGCCGTGACGATCGATGATCCGGCGCGGGTTGCTTCTATTTCGAAATTGGTCGTGGCCATCGGCGCCATGCGCCTATCGGAGCAAGGCAAGCTTGATCTCGACCGTGACGTGAATGACTATCTGGGTTGGCAGGTCCGCAATCCGGCATTTCCGGATGCGCCGATTACCTTGCGCGCCTTGTTATCGCATCAAAGCGGTTTGCGTGACACTGTGGATTATATTGTGCCGCTTGATGGCAGTCTTGAGGCCGTTTTGGTTAACCCAAAGGCATGGGATGCGAACCATGCGCCGGGCACTTATTTCGCTTATGCCAATATCAATTCGCCGTTGATCGCAGCGGTGATGGAGGGTGCAACGGGCGAACGCTTTGATCGGCTGATGGCGCGGCTGGTGTTGACGCCGCTTGGGTTGGATGCCTGCTATAATTGGGGTGCAGGGTGCAGCGACGGGCGGCGCGCGCAGGCGGTCACTTTGCTGCGACCCAATAAAGACCTTGCGCGCGATGCGCCGATGAACGGGCCTGATCCATGCGCGGTTTACCCAGCCAGCGACGGAAGCTGTGACGTTGATAAGCTTTATGTGCTTGGACGCAACGGGTCGGCCTTCAGCCCGCAAGGCGGCCTGCGTATTTCGGCGCGCGATCTAACAAAAATCGGCCAATTGCTGTTGCGCGATGGCGCGCCATTGTTGTCGCGCAAAAGCTTTGCGCAGATGCTTGGCCCCGTCTGGACCTTTGACGGTAAAAATGGTGATGATGATAAAGGTTATTATACCGGCTATGGCCTTGGCGTGCATTGGTTGACCGACAAGCAGGGCAATCGCTGGTTTGGCCATGTGGGGGAGGCGTATTCGCTGCGCGCGGGCTTTTGGATAAACCCTGCCGAACGTAGGGGCTTTTATCGCTACGTGACGATGGTCGATGAATTTTCCGCCGTTGGGCATTGCTTTGACCGGTGCCCATGATAGCGTCGGCGACAGATAACGGAAAACTCGAATAACAGGGGGAATTAAGATGATTAAGAGATCTATTTTGGGCGCATTTTTGGCCAGCGCGTTGGTCGTAACGCCAGCAGCCGCGCAGCCAGATTACGCAGACTCGATTAAGGCGGACTATGACAAGTCGCTGGCGAGCCTGTGGGACCATTTCCATCGCAATCCCGAATTATCGTTTCGTGAATTTAAGACCGCCGAGCGTATGGCGCAGGAACTGCGCGCCGTGCCCGGCATGGTCGTGACCGAGAAAGTCGGCGGTACCGGTGTCGTCGGCATGTTGAAAAACGGTGATGGCCCCGTCGTCCTTATGCGCGCGGATATGGATGGTCTGCCTGTGCAAGAGCGCTCCGGTCTTGCCAATGCGTCCACGGTGAAACAGGTCGGGATCGATGGCCTTGAAATGCCTGTGATGCACGCGTGCGGCCATGATGTGCACATCACCGCATTGGTAGGCACAGCACGTCAGTTGGCGCGGATGAAGGATCGCTGGAAGGGAACTGTGTTGTTCATCGTTCAGCCTGCCGAAGAACGCGTCGGTGGCGCTAAGGCGATGATCGCAGACGGCCTCTACACGCGCTTTCCAAAGCCCGATTATGCATTAGCCTTCCATGTTGCAGCAGAACTTGAGACTGGTAAAATCTCAGCCTCAGAAGGCATTCAATATTCGTCGGCGGACAGCGTTGACATTCGCGTTCCCGGAATCGCCACCCACGGCGCAGCACCGCATTTGGGCCGGGATCCAGTCTATATTGCCTCGCAAATCGTTGTCGGTCTGCAATCGATCATCAGCCGTGAAAAGGGACCATTGGACCCCGGCGTAATTACCGTTGGCGCTTTCCATGCCGGAACAAAGCATAACATCATTTCTGAATATGCCGACTTACAGGTGACGGTGCGCTCCAACAGTCAGGCCGTGCGCGATCAACTCATTGCGTCCATTGAACGGGTCGCCAAGGGCATTGGCGCGGCACATGGCTTGCCGCAAGACAAGTTGCCGATTGTCACAGTGACGGAGAGCACGCCAGTCACGGTCAATGATGGCGCACTTGCCCGCCGCTTGAACGGGGCTATCGCAAATGCTTTGGGTAAGGATGTGGTGACACCGTTCCGCCAGACGGCAATGGGGGCGGAAGACTTCGCCTTCTTCGTAGATCAAAAACATGGCATTCCGGGCTATTATTTCGCCGTTGGCGGGACGAAGCCTGAATGGATCGCTGCCGCAAAAAATGGCGGACCGCCAGTGGCTGGACATCATTCGCCTTTGTTCAAAATTGATCCAGAATCATCCGTACGCGTTGGGATTGAGGCAACGACCGCTGCGGTGCTCGATTTGCTTGGACCAAGCAAAAACTGATTGCTGGCCAAGCAGAGTATAGGAAAAGCCATTATGGCGCGCAAAATTCGCGATCATTACGAAGCGGACGAAGTGTTAGCAGAGCCAGAATTAAGCTGCTGGCTCTGCGCGCGCCCAATGGGCAATGTGACCGAATGGCATCATCCCGTGCCGAAAAGCCGGGGTGGGAAAGAGCGGCAACCGGTGCACCCGATTTGCCACCGAACCATCCACGCCAATTTCACCAACAGCAATCTTGAAAAGCGCTTCGCTACTGCCGAAGCTTTATTGGCGCATGACGAAATAGGGCGGTTTGTCGACTGGATAGCCAACAAACCGCCCGACTTTAACGCACCAACCAAAGACCGGCGTTAGCCCGTTTCATCAAAATCTGATCCGATTGCCGCGGCTCTTAATGGGAGAGCAAAGTGGGGATTTGAACATTTTTGAGGATGTCGGCTGTGGCGCTACCCAATATAAAGCTGCGTAATCGCGAATGCCCAAAGGCGCCCATGATGAGCATGTGGGACCCAGCAGCGACTGCTTCTTCTTGGAGCGCTGACCCAATAGTGCGTCCGAACAGCGCCACGTTCAGATGGTCCGCCTTGACGCCGCGCCGGCCAGTAACCTGGACAAGAGCGTGGTTATCGAGGTCTGTTGGCAGCGGCTTTTCGCCCACGACAGTGATGAAATGTACCTGTTCGGGACCCAGCAGCGTTATGGCATCGCCTAGCGCGCGTGCAGCGGCTGGGGTGTTATCCCAAGCCATGCCCAACGCCCCGTTTTGGTAGGGCCGATCATGTGTCTCAGGAACAACAATGACTGGTCGTCCGCTTTCGAACATAAGATATTCGGCAACCATCCGCTCGCTTAAAAGCCCTGAACTTTGGCTGCCAATTACACTTATATCGTGCAATCGCGCGTGTTCAGCCACGACTTCGTGAACGCCCAGGGCATGCGAGTGTTCCGTTATCAGCGTACATTCAACGCCCGCAGCATGCGCCGCAGAGCCTATGTTCCCTGCCACCGATAGTGCATCTGTATGACGCCCCGGGGTGGTGACATCAATGGCAACGGTGAAAACCGTTAGCTGTGCGCCGCACGCTTTAGCAAGGCTGATCGCAAAACCGACTGGCCCTTTGCCAGCCGCAGCTGTTTCGGCAGGCGCAAAGACAAATATTGATTTCATAGCCATCTGTTTTCTCCTTAATGGGATGCGTGCGATTGGCTGTCATCCTTGGTCTTCCACAGGGAAAACAGGATGCCGCCAAGGATAAGCGCGAAGGTCACGCCAAGGCTCAACACCGGCGGAAACTTTTCGCCGGCCATGAGGAAGTCCGACACGAAGATCTTCGAACCGATGAAGACCAAAACCAGGGCCAGCGCGTATTTCAGATAATGGAAACGATGAACCATCGCCGCTAAAGCGAAATACAAAGCGCGCAGGCCCAAAATCGCCATGATGTTCGACGTATAGACAATGAAGGTGTCGGTGGTGATTGCAAAGATCGCTGGCACAGAGTCTACTGCAAACACAAGGTCGGCCAAGTTGATGACGACCAGCGCCAAGAATAAGGGCGTGGCTGCACGCACCATCTTGCCCGTCTTCTCGTCCGGCACCCTGACGAAAAACTTCTCGTCATGAAGCTCTTTGGTTACGCGCATATGTTTCGAGATAAATTTGACGACCGGGTTTTTGGCGACGTCCATTTCCTGATCGCTACCGAACAACATCTTGATGCCGGTTCCGATGAGGAAAGCAGCGAAGATGTAAAGCGTCCAATAATATTCCTGCACAATAGCCGCGCCCGCCGCGATCATTAAACCACGCAATACAATGACGGCGATAATGCCCCACAAAAGCGCCCGATACTGATATTTGCGTGGTATCGCGAAGAAGGTAAAAATCAGGCTGATGACAAAGACATTGTCGATCGACAGCGCCTTTTCGATGAAAAAGCCTGTATAATATTTCATGCCCATGTCGGCGCCTTTTTGGAACCAAACCCAAAGGCCAAACAGCATGGCAATACTGATATAAAAAGCGGACAGCTTCAGGCTTTCGGCGATGCCCATTTCCTTGTCTTCCTTATGCAGGATGCCAAGGTCAAAGGCCGTAAGCGTGACAACAATGCTTAGAAAAGCGAGCCAAAACCAGACCGGTGTCCCCAACCAGTCCATTGTCAAAAATTCCATGAAATATTCCCTGTTTTACCTAATGTCATGCACCACGCGGACGAAAACCCGCGTGGCCGCGAAGTTGCAAATATTATATTTTGTTAAGACGCAATGGCCGACGCATCGGCGCTTTTGCAATACTCTCAAGACGATCCTTGATTGCCAGTTTAAGCCGCTTCAGTTTTTGAACGCGAAAAACATCTGGCCAACGCCGGTTGATTTCCACGCGCAATTCGCGGTCAATCTTCTGGTGATATTGCATCAATCGAAACGACGATAATGTCATAGTTCATCCTCTTTGAACATTATTTAAGTTCAATCGGATGTTCCGGGCATGGCTAAGCGTATTTCGGGGGGTTTTGAAGACCGCCTGACCACTGCACCGGAAACATCCGATGCGGCCGACATCACGTTCCTTCCGAAGAAGCGAGCGTCAGAGGGGCCCGGTCCGCCTGATATGGGTGGAGCAATTCCGCCCGAATTGCAAGATGATTGCGACAGAAGAAACTCGGCTCGTCGAGTTAATCCCTCAACAGGTCGTTGATGGCTGTCTTTGCACGGGTCTGGGCATCGACGCGCTTGACGATTACGGCACAGGACAAATTGGGGCCGGGGCTGCCATCAGGCAAGGCCTTTCCGGGGATCGAGCCTGGCACCACGACCGAGTAAGCGGGCACGCGGCCAACGAATATCTCGCCTGTTGTGCGATCGATAATCTTGCTGGTTGAACTGATGAACACGCCCATGGACAGCACGGCGCCTTCTTCGACAATTACGCCTTCGACAACCTCCGAACGTGCTCCGATGAAGCAATTGTCTTCGATAATCACTGGCCCAGCCTGAAGGGGTTCCAAAACACCCCCAATGCCAACGCCACCGGACAAATGCACATTCTTGCCAATTTGGGCGCAACTGCCGACGGTAGCCCATGTATCGACCATCGTCCCATCATCCACGCGCGCGCCAATGTTGACAAAGCTTGGCATCAGGATGACGTTTTTGCCGACAAAGCTGCCATGTCGGGCAACGGCCCCGGGCACGACGCGGAAACCTGCATTGCGGAAACGGTCGGCATCCCAACCGCTGAATTTCGACGGAACCTTATCATAAGCAGGCGCACCGGACGCCCCACCATCGACCACAATATTGTCATTCAGGCGGAACGACAAAAGCACAGCTTTTTTCAAATACTGGTGGACCTGCCAACTGCCGGCGATCTTCTCCGCCACACGGAGCGACCCGTCATCTAGGCCAGCCAAGGCCGTCTGCACCGCGTCGCGCACTTCGCCTTGGGTAAAGCTGGAAATGCCGTCGCGTGCGTCCCATGCGGCATCAATGATCTTGGCTAGTTGGTCAGTCATATCGTTCTTTCCATGGCGTGGAGCGCAGAAAGCCACCCGTTCACGTCGGCAATCTCATGATCAATAAATGTTTCTGCACCGCTGCTATCAGCTTCGACGTCGTGATTCACCCAAATAGTTGTCATGCCCAAGGCCTTTGCTGGAGCAAGATTATGCGCCGAATCCTCGACAAAAAGTGCGCGGGTCGGATCGATATTCAGCTCAGTGCATAGCCTGTCATAACTCGCAGATGCAGGCTTTGGCAGATGCTGCATCCGGTGAATGTCGAATATATCCTCAAACACGCCATCAAGGCCGCGCGCGGTCAGAACCCGTTGGGCGTAAGGCGCATCTGCGTTCGTGAAAATCAATTTGCGCCCCGGTAAAGCTTCGATCTGTCGCCGTAAATCAGCGGCGGGCTGCAACAGGGTCATGTCCACATCATGGACGAAATCAAGATACCCATGCGGGTCGACCGCATGTTCGGTCATCAATCCGCCCAGCGTGGTGCCATATTTCTTCCAATAAGTGTGCCGAATATGGTGTGCAGCATCAGAATCGATGTTGAAAAACCGTTCAACATATAACGCAATTCGGTCCCGAACTTGCGCCATAATATTCGCCTCTGGCCCATAAAGGGTAAGGTCTAGATCAAAAATCCAACTGTCGATGTTGTTGAAAGATAAATGCATCCGGCCACCTAGCCAGAAACCCATCTATACTCAACGGTAACCTTAGGTTAAGTTAGTGCGAATAGTGCTTAAATATCAATTTAATCGCTGAAAGTCGTATCTTTATGCCTGAACCACGCATTAGTCGTAAAATTGCGATCGGTAGCTCCCTCATTTTTGCACTCGGGCTGTCTGCTTGCGGCGGTGATGGGGTAGGTTCGACACCTTTGCCGCCTTCCCCCACAGCGGACGTGCCACCTACGCCGCCAGCGACACCCCCTGCGCCACCTCCCCCGCCCCCGCCCCCGCCTCCGCCTCCGCCTGTGCCAACAATAAGTTTTGTAACCTCGGAATATCTCCGCTCGGATGGACCAGATTTTCATCGGGCGATCACGGCCTATCAAGCGGGCGCTAGTGGGCGCGGGGTTACTGTTGGCATCATTGATTCAGGGATTGAGCCAAATAGCCACGAATTTGAGGGCCGAATCCATGCCCAGTCGGGGGATGTAACAGGCGCGGGTCGGCCGCTTGGCGACGATGATGGTCACGGCACAAGCGTTTCGCGCGTTTTGGCTGCCGCTAAGGATGATCGCGATGTCCACGGCATGGCTTTTAACGCAACAATATTGGCGTTGCGCGCCGATCAAGCGGGAAGCTGCGCCCCAACGGCTCAGGGTGTGGATGAAGCGGGGTGTTCTTTCTTCGATTCTTCCATTGCCGCAGGCGTTGATCGCGCCGTGGAAAATAAAGCGCGCGTCATTAATATTTCGCTCGGTGGGGCGAGCGGCGCGAGTAGCATGCTGCGCACCGCGATAGATCGTGCGACATCTGCTGGCGTGATAGTAGTCGTGTCAGCAGGAAATGAGGGGAATGAGTTCGATCCCGCATTTGACCCGAATAGCCCAAGCCCCTTTGCCCAATCCTTATTGGCCAATGGCAACGGGCTCGTCATTATTGCCACCGCCGTGGATGACAATGGTATCATAACAAAATTCAGCAACAAGGCGGGGGTTGTACAGAATTCGGTGTTGTCCGCTTTAGGCCAAAGCATTTGCTGCGAATATCGCAACGACACGATTTACCGCTTAGTTACGAATGATGGGACCTCTGTGCGGGTGTTCAATGGCACGTCCTATGCAGCGCCACAGATCGCTGGTGCCGCAGCTTTGCTCGCCCAAGCCTTTCCGAACTTAACCGGCGCACAGATTGTGAACCTGCTGCTGACGTCCGCGCGTGACGCCGGGATCCCTGACACTGATGCGATTTACGGACGCGGCATATTGGACATTGGTCGCGCCTTTGCCCCCGCCGGAACAACGTCGCTGGCAGGCACGAACATGGCGGTTGCGCTGGGCGGCAATGGCGGGACAACATCAGTAGCCATGGGGGACGCTGTGTTGTCTCCTATGTCCGTAAATGCGGTGGTGCTGGACAGCTATAGCCGTGCATATGACATCAACATTGCCGAAGGCCTAAGCCCAAGCGCGCCACGTCTTCGGCTGGCGCCTGCTCTGGTGGATCAGGGACGATCCGTCAGCATGTCGCGCGGAACAATGGCACTTGCCTTTTCTATTAGCGCCAGCAACGCCGGAAGCTTGGGCCTTTCGCCATTGCTACTGTCCAACGGGCAGCAGAGCCATGCGCGTATTTTGGCGGGCCGCGTGAGTGCCGCTATTGCACGCGACACCCGGTTTAGCCTTGGCATCCGCCAAGCGGCCGCAGGCCAAGTCGCGGCGTTGCAGGGCAACTCGGCGGCTGCGTTTCTCACCGCGACCGATGCGCAGATGGACGGCGGGTTCGAGCGCACACCGCGGCAGGCATTTGCGTTGCGCCATCAACTTGGGCGCTTCGGTCTGACAGGAAGCGTTGAGACAGGCCAAGCACATGTGTTCGAACGCGGTGGCGCGGCGTTTTTGCGTAATACAAACAACCCGTATCCTTATTCCTCCGTCGGCGTATCGCTAGATCGGCAGATTGGCCCTGCCAAAGTCGCTGTTGGTGCAAATTGGATGCGCGAAGACCAAACCATTTTGGGTGCTCGCTTCGCTAACTTCATTGGCCAAAATGGTGCGCGCAGCCTGTTTGTTGATGGCCGGGCTGATATCACATTGATTGGCGCCTGGTCGCTTGGCGCAAGCTGGCGGCAGGGATGGACCAACGCCAATGCCGGCGCGTCGCTAACGGCGCGAACTTCGCTGCAAAGCAACGCCTTTTCGCTGGACCTGTCGGGCGCTCATGTGTTGACGCGCGGTGACCATATTGCGTTCCGGATTGCGCAGCCCTTGCGCGTCACACGCGGCGGGCTCGCCCTCAATCTGCCTGTGGCGTATGATTATGCAACGCTTGCGGCGACATTTTCTGTCCGCCAGATTGTGCTGGCACCAAAGGGGCAGGAGATTGCCAGCGAGCTTATATGGGGCGTGCCGATATATGGCGGCCATTTCTCGTCAAATCTGTTCTGGCGTCAGGAACCGGGGCATTTTGAAAACGCGCCCGATGATGTCGGCTTTGCCTTGCGGCTGCAATTTGATTTTTAGACGGTAAAGCTTTCGCCGCAGCCGCAACTTCCCGTTGCATTGGGATTGGTAAATACAAAGCCAGCGGCAAATTCATCCTCGACCCAATCCATGATTGAACCCACGAGATACAGAACAGAGCCGCCGTCGATATACAATACGCCGCCCGATGTTTCGATCTTCTCGTCGAACGGGACGGCCTCAGTCACATAATCTACCGAGTAAGCAAGGCCGGAACAGCCACGGCGCGGGGTAGACAGCTTCACGCCGATCGCGCCGTCAGGGGCCTTGGACATCAGTTCGGCAATGCGCGCTTCGGATGCCGCGGTAAGCATAACTGCCGCAGGGCGAGCGCGTGTTTTCAGTTCGGTCATAACATTCCAAGCTCCAAACGGGCTTCATCAGTCATATTGGCCGGGCTCCATGCTGGCTCCCACACCAAATTCACTTCGGCATCGCCAATGCCAGGAACTGCACCCACGCGCAGTTCAACTTCGCCAGGCATCGATTCTGCAACTGGGCAATTGGGCGTCGTCAGCGTCATCGAAACGACAGCATGGCCATCGTTGATCTCGACATTGTAAATCAAGCCAAGGTCATAAATGTTCACCGGAATTTCGGGGTCATATATGTCCTTGAGCGCAGCAATGACCGCCTCATACAAATCACCATCGGGTTCGCTTGGCGCGGGCGCGGCGGGCTTTTGCGCGAGGAAGCCTTCCAGATAATCCTTCTTGCGTTCGGACGCATCGGTTGCGCTTTCGACGGCATTTTCTACGCGCGCGCGGGGCGGTTTTTCGATGCTATCAACTTCTTCTATCCGAATATTCTCGTTCATAAAAACTCCTCGTCATCCTGAACCTGTTTCAGGATAACACGTGACTGCGGTTTGTTGTGCTGAAACAAGTTCAGCATGACGAAAGCGGGGGAAATCATCCGAAAATCCTCTTCACCCGTTCGAGGCCGCGCACCAACGCTGCGACATCATCTTCATCATTATAAATTCCAAAGCTCGCCCGCGCGGTGGCAGGTACGCCCAAACGGTTCATCAACGGCTGCGCACAATGATGGCCAGCGCGAATGGCGACATTTTCTTCGTCCAATATTGTCCCAATATCGTGCGGATGTACGCCGTCCATTGAAAAAGAGACAATCCCCGCTGATTGTTCAGGGCCGTATAAAGTGATCGAATTGATCGCCCGCAAGGCATCGCGCGTCTGTGCAGCCAACGCACTTTCATGTGCAAATATTGCGTCGGGGCCAAAGCTGTCGATGAAGTCGATAGCGGCATGCAGGCCGATCACTTCGATGATCATCGGTGTTCCTGCCTCAAACCGCGAAGGCGCAGGGGCGTAAGTCGTCTTTTCAAACGTCACGCGATCAATCATCGCGCCGCCCCCCTGATAAGGCGGCATCGCGTTCAGCGTTTCGGCCTTTGCCCACAATACGCCAACGCCGGTCGGGCCATATAATTTATGTCCCGACATCACATAGAAATCGCAATCCAAGGCGACCATATCCAAATGCATTCGTGGTGCCGCCTGACAGCCGTCGAGCAGTAGCTTTGCACCAACCGCATGGGTCGCGTTGGCAACACGCTTGGCGTCGAGCACGGAACCAAGCACGTTGGACACATGCGCGAGTGCGACCATCTTGTGCGCTGGTGTCAAATGCGCTTCAAGCCAATCAACGTCGATTTGGCCGCCCTCGGTCAGCGGGCAGACATCGATATGCGCGCCAACCTTCTCGGCAACCATCTGCCATGGCACGATGTTGCTGTGATGCTCCAATTGGCTGAGCATGATGCGATCGCCGGCCTTCAGGTTCGCTGTGCCCCAGCTATGCGCAACAAGGTTAATACCTTCGGTCGCACCGCGCACAAAGACGATTTCGTCGGAGGAGGTCGCACCCATGAAGCGCGCAACGCGGGCACGTGCTGCCTCAAACGCCACAGTCATATTCGCCGACCGCGCGTAAACGCCGCGATGGACAGTGGCGTAATCAACACCGCCTGCACGCATCATCGCGTCGAGGACGACTTGCGGCTTTTGCGCTGTCGCGGCGGTGTCGAGATAATGCCAGTTGTTGGCAAGGCCAGGAAACTGATCGCGAATGGGTGAAGTGGATTTCAGCATAACAAAACACCGTCATGCTGAACTTGTTTCAGCATCCATAGTGCAACCGAGACCGAAGGTATGAGAGGCAAAATAGACCCTGGAGCGTAAGTCAGCACAGGTGAAACAAGTTCAGGGTGACGACGATTTAGAGGGAGCAGTGCACTCACACCAATTCTCCCAATTTCTTAAGCGCCGCTTCGGTTAGCATCTCTTCATCCGCTGCGCCTTCAAACACGCCAGCGACAAAGGCCTGCAACATCAATTTTTTGGCTTCTGCTGGCGATATTCCGCGCGCCTGCAAATAGAATAGCCCCATCGGGTCCAATTCACCGATCGCACAGCCATGCGCGCATTTGACGTCGTCGGCGTAGATTTCGAGTTCGGGTTTGGCATTGGCGGTCGCGCTGCGGTCAAGCAGCATGGCCTTCACAGACTGCACGCTGTCGGTCAGCTGCGCATCGCGCGCGACGGCAACCTTGCCCAGATAGGTTCCGGTCGCGGTTCCAGCGAGGACCGAGCGGACAATCTGTGACGATGTTGCTTTGGGTTCGGCATGGGTGACGGTGGTAATGATTTCGAGATTTTGGTTGCCGCCGCCAATTTGGACTGCGCCAAGCTTGAAATCCGTGCCTTCATGCAAAGTGACGTTCAATTCAACGCGGCCATAATCACCGCCCATATTCAGGACATGGACTGCCGCGGTTGCACCTTTGCCAATGGCAATGTCCAGTTGATGAATTGCGCCACTATCCTGAACAATCGTCCGCGCAAATGCGCCGCCTGCTGGCACGATGATGCTTTCTGGCGCAGGCAATGGCCAAGCCCGCGCGAGCGCATCAATGTCGCTGTAGCGCCATGCTTCATCGTGGCGGGTAGGGAGCAAGGCAGTCACTCCCACACTCCGTCACCCTGCACTATTTTCACCTGTGGTGACTTACGTTCCAGAGTCCATTTCGCTTCTATACTCTTTGGCTTGATCGGCACGATAGATGCTGAAACAAGTTCATCATGACGGTGTTGGATAAAGGCAATGGATATACTCACGCCGCCAATTCCTTATACCCGTCGCGCTCCAGTTCCAGCGCGAGTTCAGGTCCGCCGCTCCGCGTGATGCGGCCATCGGCAAGGACGTGAACAAAGTCGGGCTTCACATAATCGAGCAGCCGTTGATAATGCGTAATTAGCAACACGGCCTTGTCGGACTTGCGCATGATGCGGTTGATACCGTCGCCGACGATACGCAATGCATCGATGTCGAGGCCGCTGTCGGTTTCATCAAGGATCGCGAGCGCGGGGTCGATGATGCCCATCTGCACCATTTCGTTGCGCTTCTTTTCACCACCGGAAAAGCCGACATTGACCGGACGCTTGAGCATATCCATGTCCATGCCAAGCGCGCCCGCTTGCTCGCGCGCAACTTTCAGGAATTCTGCGCCGGATAAAGGGGCCTCACCACGGTTCTTGCGCTGCGCATTCAATGCTTCACGTAGAAACTGGACATTCGATACGCCGGGAATTTCGACGGGATATTGGAAGCCCAAAAACAATCCAGCCGCCGCGCGTTCATGCGGTTCAAGGCCGAGGAGGTCTTGTCCGTTAAAGGTTATCTCACCCTCAGTCACTTCATAGCCAGGTCGGCCGGAGAGCACATAACCGAGCGTTGATTTGCCCGCACCATTCGGCCCCATGATTGCGTGGATTTCACCTGCGTTCAGTGACAGTGTGAGGCCCTTAAGAATAGGCTTGTCGCCAACATTGGCGTGGAGGTTAGTTATTTGGAGCATGTTACTTCTTTTTTCCATCAAAGCTTTATTCGATCATTGCGTGCTGGTTGGTTCATCCAACCGAGCCCTCTAAACTAATCCCCAGCAATTTCTGCGCCTCTACCGCAAATTCCATCGGCAGTTGCTGCAGCACTTCCTTGGCAAAGCCGTTGACAATCAACGTTACGGCTTCTTCGGCGTTCAGGCCGCGGGCCATTGCGTAGAACATCTGGTCGTCCGAAATCTTACTCGTCGTTGCCTCATGCTCGATCTGCGCGCTTGGGTTACGCACTTCGATATAGGGCACGGTGTGCGCGCCGCTCAAAGATCCAAGGAGCAAGGAATCGCATTGCGTGAAGTTGCGCACGCCTTCGGCATTGGGTGCGACGCGGACGAGGCCGCGATAGGTGTTGTTGCTGTGGCCGGCGCTGATGCCCTTACTGACAATGGTCGAGCGGCTTCCCTTGCCATTGTGGATCATCTTGGTGCCAGTATCGGCTTGCTGATAATTGTTGGTTACCGCAACCGAGTAAAATTCGCCCACGCTATTCTCGCCGTTCAAAACACAGCTTGGATATTTCCACGTCACGGCGCTGCCGGTTTCAACCTGCGTCCAGCTCACCTTGCTATTCTTACCCTGACACAAAGCGCGCTTGGTGACGAAATTATAGATGCCGCCCTTGCCCTCGGCATCGCCGGGATACCAGTTTTGCACGGTCGAATATTTGATTTCGGCGTCGTCCAACGCGACGAGTTCAACGACGGCGGCATGCAACTGGTTTTCGTCGCGCATCGGCGCGGTGCAGCCTTCGAGATAGGACACGTAACTGCCCTTGTCGGCGATAATCAACGTGCGTTCGAACTGCCCTGTGTTTTCTGCGTTAATACGGAAATAGGTGCTAAGCTCCATCGGGCACCGCACGCCTTCGGGAATGTACACGAAAGTCCCGTCGGAAAAGACCGCGCAATTCAATGTCGCGAAATAATTGTCATGCATCGGCACAATCTTACCGAGCCATTTTTTCACCAGCTCCGGATATTCCTTAATTGCCTCCGATATGCTGCGGAAGATGACGCCTGCGCGCTCCAATTCGGCGCGAAAAGTCGTAGCGACCGATACGCTGTCAAAAACGGCGTCTACCGCGACGCGGCGCGCGCCTTCGACGCCGGCCAACACTTCTTGCTCGGCAATCGGAATACCAAGCTTTTCATAAATGCGCAGGATTTCAGGATCGACCTCGTCCAGCGAACCAAGCTTCGGCTTGGCCTTTGGTTCGGCGTAATAATAAGCATCCTGATAATCGATGGGCGGCACGTTGAGCTTGGCCCAATCGGGCGGCGTCATGGTTTTCCAGCTTGCGAACGCCTTTAGACGCCATTCGAGCATCCATTCGGGTTCATTCTTTTTGGCAGAGATAAAGCGGACAGTATCCTCGGTCAGCCCCTTGGGCGCGAAGTCGGTTTCGATGTCCGACGACCAGCCATGCTCATAATCCGCGACGCGTTCTGCGGCATCCCAAGCGGCCTTATCTTTGATGTCCATGTCATCGCTCATCGCGTTAATCCTGCCAAATTGATTTGTGCCAATGCACCGCGCACCGCATTATTGACGACTGGCCAATGTGCCTGGACGTTGCAGCTACCTTCCTTCACGCAATGCTGTCCCTTCGCTTGCTTGTGCGAATCGCAACATGTGGTCAGCGCAATCGGACCTTCGACAGCTTCAATGATGTCGGCAATGGTGATCGCGGCTGCGGGACGGGCAAGTGTAATGCCGCCGCCCGTGCCACGGGCCGAGCGCAACAGGCCCGCTTTTGTCAATATACTCACCAGTTTTTGCGTCGTCGGCAGGGCCAAGCCGGTTTCGGCGGCGAGATCAGTGGCCGACACGCGCGCAAAACCGCAATGGCGCGAAGCTGCGCTCATGATCACCACTGCATAATCGGCCATATTCGACAAACGCATCTTGCGTCCCCCTAATCAGATAAATTTACTCCGATTAGGCGCAGATGGTCCCTTTGACTGTGGAAATCAAGCCAGAAAGGACTCTGTAGCGGGGAAATGGCCTAAGTCGCTTTGAGTAGGGATTGGTCCCTAGTGGCGTCGACGGCTAACAACATAATCCTCTAACGTCTGGGCCTCTGCGGTATTGAAACGCAAACCCAGCTTACTGCGCCGCCATAATATATCCTCGGCGGATTGCGCCCATTCGTGATCGACGAGATAATCCGCCTCAACCGCATATAGGCCATGTCCAAAATCCGTGCCTAAATCTGCAAGTGCGCTGGCGTTTGATAGGAAGGAACGTGCTCTTGTTCCGTAGCTCCGCACCCAACGGTGAATAAGTGATGCAGGCAAATAGGCATGCTCCTGCTGAATATCCAAAGCGAGGCGATCAGCGCCATCAATTGGAAAATCCCCGCCCGGCAATGGCTGACGCAATGTCCAGCTTTCGCCTTTAAGTATCGTCAAGTGCTGCGCAAGCCGCTCGACCGCACTCTCGGCCAGATGCCGATAGGTGGTTATCTTGCCGCCAAAGACCGAGAGGATAGGCGCCCGTTCGTCCGCATCAACATCCAGTTCGAAATGATATCCGCGCGATGCTGTTTCAGGTTTGCCTGAGCCGTCATCGACCAAGGGCCGGACGCCTGCAAAGCTGTACAACACGTCCGCAGCCGTGATGGCTTGCTTAAAATAAGCTCCAGCAGACGCGCAGATATAATCAATCTCTTCAGCCGTCGCGTGAATGTCGTCGAGCGAACCCTTATGATCGGCATCAGTCGTCCCTATAAGGGTAAAGTCATCCTCATACGGAATAGCGAAAAATATCCGGCCGTCGGGGTTTTGACAGAAATAGGCTTGCGGCGTGTCGAACATCTTTCGCACCACGATGTGCGACCCTCTTACTAAGCGGATTGTGCCACCGGATGGCCGGTCATGCCCTATCGTTCGTGCCAGCAAGTCCAGTACCGCTGGCCCCGCGGCATTGGCAACCGCGCGCGCCAGAACGGTTTCTTGTCCTGCAACTTCTATATGCCATAATCCATCGCGACGCTCGAGATGCGTCACTTCGCAGCGGGTGCGAATATCTGCCTTATGTTCAGCGGCATCCATCGCGTTCAAAACGACCAACCGGGCGTCATCGACCCAGCAGTCCGAATATTCAAACGCCTTCACAAATTCGGGCCGAAGCGGCTTTCCTGCTGGCGCTGTTTTCAGATCGACCGTGCGCGTGGCGGGCAGCAGTTTCCGGCCACCAATATGGTCGTAAAGAAACAAGCCAAGCCGCACGAGCCACGCGGGACGAATCCCTTTTTGATGCGGCAATATAAAGCGCAGCGGCCAGATAATATGCGGCGCGATCGCCCAAAGCCGCTCGCGTTCAATTAAGGATTCGCGGACCAAGGCAAATTCATAATGTTCCAGATAGCGCAGCCCGCCATGGATCAGCTTTG
>NZ_JBIIBA010000027.1:0-29549 GCF_044239665.1 Sphingorhabdus sp. | reverse complement strand
CGGTCAAACGCGATGCTGGCTGCCTGCTCCTGCGTGCCAAGCAATGCGGCCGCGCGCAATGCGCCTTCTGGGGGAAACAGGTTTCGGTGCGTCCAGCTGCCCTCTGCGCGAAAGCCCTGCCCTGTCCCATAGCCCGCACTTGCCGCCAAACTGCGCGGCGGTGCGGCCTCTTGGCGGACAAGCAAATCGGCATAAGGCGTTCCGTCGGGTGCCACGCCTTCGCCTGGGACTGCTTCAACCGAAACAGTCGACAGCAATCCTGTGGCGATCAATGCGGCGCGCAGATCATCCACTTTGCGGCTGTCGTAGAGATCATCCGTCTTAAAGCGTCGCAATATTGCGATATGTTGCGGACCGAATGCTAATGTGCCTTCCGTGCGCAATTGTCCGAAATAGCTGCGTGCGCCAGGGTCCACGGGCAAGGTGTAGTCGCCAATGCCATTTGCTTCATCCAACAATATGTCGCGCTGGCCAACATTGGCGAAAGGATAGCCATTTTGCGGCAATGCGACAGAAAGCTGTGCTTCAGCCGCCAATATGACATCTGCAACAATGGCATCGCCCGTTTTTGGCACGAATTGACCGCTTATAAGGTCAGACGGCTGCACCGATGGGCCTGCAAAAGCGATTTGCCCCAGATAATAACGGCGGCCAGGCTGAGCCGTCAGAACGACATTAACTAGCCCGCCTTGCGTTGCCGATGTTTCGGTCTGCACCTGAACATTGGCATCAAAAAAGCCCTGCCCGTTCAAAATGTCCAGCAACAATTGCCGATCCGCGCGCGCGCGCTGGCTAATCTCCGCGCGGCTATCTGCGCGGCCGCCCCTATCCTTAAGCGACGAAAGAGCATAAAAGCGCGACCGGACATCATTCCAGGCCGCCGTCTCAACCGCAATGCCATCGGCGTCTTTAGCCAGCTCTACCGTTGCGGCCGCATCCAAGCCATCCATACGCAGAATGTAGCGCACGGCGCCCGACGCGCCTTCAGCAGCCTGCGTGGGTTCAGGCGGGGGTTCCGCATCAAAATTTTCGATAGGTGGCAAGGGTTCGTCCAGCAGCGGGTCAGTCACCGGCGGATCGGGCAGTGATTCCACCGCATCATCATCTTGCACTTTTAACATCGCCGGGTCGGCAGCGGCCTGTTCCACCTGCTGCGCCGCGGAGCCATCTGCGGCACGATTGTCCTGATCCGCCTGCCAAGCTTCAATACTTTCCAACGGCGCATCATCCAGCGATGGGATGGCGGCTTTAAACTCCGTGTCCGTTATAACAGGCACGCGCGGGCCCGTTATAGGTGCCTCAGCCGCCGGATTTTGGGCAAGCAACGGCGCGGCTGCACTGCTCAAAAATAATAAGGCAATTGTTCGGATCAATCAGGCATTCCCCGGCCCCAACGTCCCCTTATGCCAAAAGGTTCCGTTTTAGTCTTACAATATCCGATAGTGCGAAAGGCAAATGTTGCAAACAAGAACGCAACGTCGGTTCGTAAATGGTGCCCGGAAGAGGACTCGAACCTCCACGCCGTTGCCAGCGCCAGCACCTGAAGCTGGTGCGTCTACCAATTCCGCCATCCGGGCACGAGACATGCAGGATTTTCCGCACGTCGGGTAGGCGCGCTCCTTTAAGCGATCAGGCGCTATTGTCAACGTCTGTGCCGCGCGCGCGGCGGAATAAGGTCAGGACCACTTAAATGTCGCCGCTGCGCCGGCCATACACATGTCGGCCTTGAAAGCTGCTTGGCGGTGGTGCAAAGCGCGCGCAGGATTTCACGCAGGCTGACGGAGCATGTATGCAGGGCAAGTTGATAACGGTTTTTGGTGGCGGCGGGTTTTTGGGCCGCTACGTCGCGCAGGTGCTGCTTGGTCAAGGCGCGCGGCTGCGGATTGCAGGCCGCAACGCCAATAGCGCCAATCATATCAAGCCGCTGGGCAATTTGGGCCAAGTGCAATTGATGCAAGCCGACATCCGCAAACCCGCCAGCGTGCAACGCGCGGTGAAGGACGCCGATGCTGTCGTCAATCTGGTGGGCAGCTTTGCCGATATGGATGCCGTTCAGAATATTGGCGCAGGCATCGTGGCCCAGGCCGCAGCGGACGCTGGCGTTGGCGCTTTGGTCCACATCTCCGCAATTGGCGCGGACGCGCATAGCGACGCTCAATATGGCCAAAGCAAAGCGGGCGGCGAAGCATCGGTGCATGCGGCATTTCCCACCGCTGTGATCTTGCGGCCATCGATTGTGTTTGGCCGCGAAGACCAGTTTATCAATCGCTTTGCCGGGCTGATCCGCATGCTGCCGGTTGTTCCCGTCATCGGCGCGGCGACAAAGTTCCAGCCTGTCTTTGCTGGCGATGTTGCCAAGGCTGTGGCCGCTGCATTGGTGCATCAGGATGGCCGCGTGCTGGAGCTTGGCGGACCGGAGACATTCTCCATGATGGAACTGAACCGCTGGATCGCCAAAGCCATTGGCCGCGACCCCCTGTTCGTTGAAGTGCCCGATATTGCAGCAAAGATGCTCGCCAAGGGAACGGGCTGGATGCCCGGCGCGCCGATTACCGATGACCAGCTGAAAATGTTGGGCTGCGATAATGTCGTAACGGGCACTGACGGGCTGGCAGCCTATGGCATCGTGCCGACGCCGTTGGATGTCATTGCCGCTGATTGGTTGCACATTTACCGCAAGCATGGCCGCTTTAGCAGCAGTCCCAAAACATGAGCGATACGATGATCGCGCTGCTCCTCGGCTTTATTGAGGGGCTGACGGAATTTTTGCCGGTATCGTCCACGGGGCATCTTATTCTGGCAGGCGAGCTGGTCGGCTTTACCGATAATAGTTCAGTCGCCTTTAAAATCGCGATCCAGCTCGGCGCGATCTTAGCGGTGCTATTGGTATATTGGCGGCGGTTTTGGGCGGTGGGCACAGGGCTGTTGAAGCAGGAAGCTGGCCCCATCACGTTCACGCGCAATATCCTCTTGGGCTTTGCCCCTGCTTTGGTGATTGGCGTGTTGGCCTATGAGGCCATTCGCGCCGCGATGCAGACACCGGAGATTGTCGCCATCGCGTTGATCGTCGGCGGCATCATCATATTGTTGTTGGAGCGCGTGGTGAAGATTGTCCGTTTCCAGACGGTTGAGGAAATCCCCTTTGGCACGGCTTTGGCGATTGGCCTTGTCCAGTGCACCGCGATGTTGCCGGGCGTGAGCCGTTCCGGCGCGACGATCATGGGCGGACTTATGATGGGCGTTGAACGCAAAACGGCTGCGGAGTTTTCCTTCTTCTTAGCGGTGCCAACAATGATGGCGGCGACGGTATATGCCTTGTGGAAAGACCGAGCGCTTTTGAACGCGGATGATCTGGGGATGATCGGGATTGGATTCACCATGGCGTTTCTGGTCGCGGTTGTCGTGGTGAAGGCGTTCGTCGCCATTGTCGGCAAATATGGATTTGCGCCTTTTGCTTATTACCGAATCATCGCAGGAACAGCGGCATTGATGTGGCTATATGTGCGATAAGTTCCGATACGGACCTTTTTATGTGAAATAATATTGCGCAGCGTTAAATTATAGTCTCAAATGATTTAATTTAGTCAATAAAGCTGCCCTATTATTGGATTTCTGCGTGACAACAGATGTTTGCCGCGTTACGCGCAGCGCTTCTCAAGGAGCGTATTGTGGCAAAAGATCCGATGCTAAAATTTATTTCGAAGCCGCAGGCTTATCCGCATAAGCGGGAAGCCGAATTGCGTGCGGAAGATTTTGCAGAAATCGCAGATCGTTATGCGCCCGCCGCAGCAGCGGATCAGGCGTCACGCTGCTCGCAATGCGGCGTGCCTTATTGTTCGGTCCATTGCCCATTGCACAATCATATCCCTGATTGGTTGCGCCTGACCGCCGAGGGGCGGCTTCGCGAAGCCTATGAGATGTCCAACCTCACCAGCACCATGCCCGAAATCTGCGGCCGCATTTGCCCGCAAGATCGCTTGTGCGAGGGCAATTGCGTTATTGAATTTTCGGGTCATGACGCCGTCACCATTGGATCGGTGGAAAAATATATCACCGATACGGCGTGGGAGCAGGGCTGGGTAGAGCCTGTCGAAGTTGGCCCATCACGCGGGCAGTCGGTGGGCATCATCGGCGCTGGCCCCGGCGGGCTGACCACGGCGGAATATCTGCGCGTCGCGGGTTATGACGTCCATGTTTACGACCGTTATGACCGTATGGGGGGGTTAATGACCTATGGCATCCCCGGTTTCAAGCTGGAAAAAGACATTGTCATGCGCCGTGTCAAACGGTTGGAGGATGCAGGCATTCATTTCCACGCCAATTTTGAAGTTGGTCGCGATGCGTCGCTGGACGATTTGCGCGCCAAGCATGACGCGGTGTTGATTGCGACAGGCGTGTATAAAGCGCGCGCGATAGCAACGCCGGGCATCGGACTAGACGGCATTGTCCCAGCGCTCGATTATCTCACCACATCCAACCGCAAGGGCTTTGGCGATGCGGTGCCTGCGTTTGAAAGCGGCGCGATGAATGCGCATGGCAAAGACGTCGTCGTCATTGGCGGCGGTGATACCGCGATGGATTGTGTGCGCACCGCGATTCGCCAAGGCGCAAAATCGGTGAAGTGCCTTTACCGCCGCGACCGTGAGAATATGCCGGGGTCACAACGCGAAGTGACCAACGCCGAAGAAGAAGGCGTCGAATTTGTCTGGCTGTCCGGCCCCAAGGGCTTTGATGGCAATGGCAAGGTCGAACGCGTGCATGTGGCGAAGATGCGACTTGCCGCCCCCGATGCCTCTGGCCGCCGCACACCGGAAAATGACCCCGAAGGCGACTTCACATTGAACGCCGATATGGTGATTACGGCGCTGGGCTTTGAGGCAGAAGACTTGCCGGTGTTGTTCAACGCACCGGACCTCAATGTCACCCGCTGGGGCACTGTGCGTGTCGATCACAATACGCAAATGACGAACCTCGACGGGGTCTTTGCCATTGGCGACATCGTGCGCGGGGCAAGCCTTGTCGTCTGGGCAATCCGCGATGGCCGCGACGTCACGCCGCATATGCACACATATCTGAAAACAAAAGCAAGCCGCGAAAAGGTTGCCGCATGACCATATTTTACCCCACCCCCGAACATGAGCGCCTTGCCCGCGAAGGCATGTATCATCCTGAGTCCGAAGGCGATGCCTGCGGCGTTGGTTTGATTGCGGCGACCGATGGCAAGCCATCGCGCCGCGTTGTTGCGGCGGGGATTGAGGCGTTGAAGGCAGTCTGGCATCGCGGCGCAGTCGATGCAGATGGCAAGACGGGCGATGGCGCAGGGCTGCATATCGACTTGCCCGTCCGTTTCTTTGACGATGCGATTGCGGATAGCGGCCACCGGCCAATGCCCAATCGGTTGGCGGTCGGCATGGTGTTCCTGCCGCGCACCGATTTAAGCGCACAAGAAAATTGCCGCACGATTGTGGAGGCGGAGATTATCGACGCGGGCTACACCATTTATGGCTGGCGTCAGGTGCCCGTTGATGTGTCCGTCATTGGCGACAAGGCGCAAGCGACGCGACCCGAGATCGAACAGATCATGATCGCCGGCCCCATGCCAGATGCGGTTGATGCGACCGAATTTGAGAAAAACCTCTACCTCGTCCGCCGCCGGATTGAGAAGAAGATTATCGCGGCGCAAATCCGCGATTTTTATATCTGTTCGCTGTCCTGCCGCTCGATTGTCTACAAGGGCCTGTTCCTTGCGGAGTCGCTGTCGGTATTCTACCCCGACCTGCAAGATAACCGCTTTGTTAGCCGTGTCGCGATTTTCCATCAGCGTTATTCGACCAACACTTTCCCGCAATGGTGGTTGGCGCAACCATTTCGTGGCCTTGCGCATAATGGTGAGATTAACACCATACGTGGCAACCAGAATTGGATGAAAAGCCACGAGATCAAGATGGCGAGCATCGCCTTTGGCGCGCATTCGGATGATATCAAGCCCGTCATTCCCGCCGGATCATCGGACACTGCCGCATTGGACGCGGTGTTTGAAACCTTGGTCCGTTCGGGCAAGGAGGCGCCGACGGCCAAGCTGATGCTGATTCCTGAAGCATGGCAGTCAAACCCCAATTTGCCCGCCAACCACCGCGCCATGTATGAATATATGTCCAGCGTCATGGAGCCATGGGACGGCCCTGCCGCTTTGGCGATGACCGATGGCCAATGGGCCGTTGCAGGCGTGGACCGCAACGCACTGCGCCCGTTGCGCTACAGCCGCACATCGGACAATTTGCTGGTGATCGGTTCCGAAACCGGAATGGTCGTCTTGCCCGAAACGACGATATTGGAGAAAGGCCGCCTTGGCCCTGGGCAGATGATTGCCGTCAATCTGGATGAAGGCAAATTATACCGCGATGGCGAGTTGAAGGACCGCATTTCTGCCGAGCAGGATTATGGCGCATTGGTCCGCGGTTTCCGCCGCATCACTGACTTGCCCGAGGCTGGCGACGACAGCGCGCCCGCATGGTCGCGCGCGGAATTGACGAAGCGTCAGATCGCCGCGGGCATGACATTGGAAGATGTGGAAATGATCCTCGCGCCGATGATCGAAGATGGCAAGGAAGCCATTGGGTCGATGGGCGACGACACGCCATTGGCCGTGATCAGCGATAAGCCGCGCCTGATCAGCCAATTCTTCCGCCAGAATTTCAGCCAAGTCACCAACCCGCCCATCGACAGCTTGCGCGAACGGCATGTGATGAGCCTTAAAACGCGCTTTTCCAACCTGGCCAATATCTTGGAGGAAAAGAGCCAGAATGCCGATGTCTTGGTGCTGGACAGCCCAGTGCTGACGGCGCGTGATTGGCGCAGGCTGAAGGCTGCCTTTGGGTCGCTGGGTGCAGAGATTGATTGTACTTATGATATCTCGACCGGGCAAGAGGGCCTGCGGGCCGCGATCGCACGTATTCGCGAAGAAGCGGTTGCCGCAGTGCGCATGGGCAAATCCGAACTGTTCCTGACCGATGAGAATATCAGCGCAGATCGCGTCGGTATCGCGATGATCCTCGCCGCCGCCGCTGTGCACACGCATTTGGTGCGCAATGGCCTGCGCAGTTACTCGTCGATCAATGTCCGTTCCGCCGAATGCTTGGACACGCATTATTTTGCCGTGCTCATCGGCGTCGGCGCGACCACAGTGAACGCCTATCTTGCCGAAGCGGTGATTGCCGACCGGCATGGACGCGGCTTACTTGATGGCTATAGCTTGACGCAAGCGGTTGAAAATTACCGCACCGCGATTAACGAAGGTCTGCTGAAGATCATGTCCAAAATGGGCATTGCCGTTATCTCCAGCTACCGTGGCGGTTATAATTTTGAGGCGGTTGGCCTGTCACGCGCATTGGTCAACGACTTCTTCCCCGGCATGCCGAACAAAATTTCGGGCGAAGGATATCAATCATTATATGTCAACGCCCGCGACCGTCATGATGACGCGTTCGATGCTGCCGTGGCCCGCCTGCCCGTCGGCGGATTTTACAAGCAACGCGACGGCGGGGAGGAACATGCTTATTCCGCTGGCCTGATGCATTTGCTGCAAAGCTCCGTCGCGAATGATAGCTATTCAACCTACACCCAATTTGCACAAGGCGTGAAGGAGCTGCCGCCAATTTACTTGCGCGATTTGCTGGAATTCAATTTCGCCAAAGAGCCGGTCGCGATTGACGAAGTCGAGGCAATCACCGAAATCCGCAAGCGCTTTGTCACGCCCGGAATGTCACTTGGCGCGTTATCTCCAGAGGCGCATGAAACATTGGCGATTGCCATGAACCGCATCGGCGCAAAGGCCGTTTCGGGGGAAGGCGGCGAGGACAGCAAGCGTTTCAAGCCCTATGAAAATGGCGACAATGCCAATAGCGTCATCAAGCAGATCGCCAGCGGCCGCTTTGGCGTGACCGCCGAATATCTCGGCGCGTGCGAGGAAATTGAAATCAAGGTCGCGCAGGGTGCAAAGCCGGGCGAAGGCGGGCAATTGCCGGGCTTCAAGGTGACCGAAATGATCGCGCGGCTGCGGCATTCGACACCGGGCGTAACGCTCATTTCACCGCCACCGCATCACGACATTTATTCGATCGAAGATCTGGCGCAGTTGATTTACGACCTTAAGCAAATCAACCCGCGCGCACGGGTATGCGTGAAGCTTGTCAGTGCGGCGGGGATCGGCACGATTGCAGCAGGCGTTGCCAAGGCGCATGCCGATGTCATCTTGGTCTCCGGCAATGTCGGCGGCACGGGTGCAAGCCCGCAAACCAGCATCAAATATGCGGGCACGCCATGGGAAATGGGCCTGTCCGAGGCGAACCAAGTGCTCACGCTCAACGGCCTTCGGCACCGTGTGAAACTGCGTACCGATGGCGGTCTGAAAACCGGACGTGACATTGTGATCGCCGCGATATTGGGCGCCGAAGAATTTGGCATTGGCACGCTCAGCCTTGTCGCCATGGGCTGCATCATGGTGCGGCAATGCCATTCGAACACCTGCCCCGTGGGCGTATGTGTTCAGGACGAAGCCTTGCGCAAGAAATTCACCGGCACGCCGGAAAAGGTTATCAACCTGATGACCTTCATTGCCGAAGAAGTGCGCGAGATATTAGCGAAGCTTGGCTATCGCAGCCTTAATGATGTCATTGGCCGTACAGAGCTGCTGCGCCAGGTCAGCCGGGGGGCCGAGCATCTCGATGATCTCGATCTCAACCCGATTTTGGCCAAGGTAGATGCGCCCGACAGCGCGCGCCGTTTCAGCATCCCGACCTTCCGCAATGAAGTGCCCGATAGCCTTGATGCGCAGATGATCCATGATGCGCGGCCCGTGTTTGAACGGCGTGAGAAGATGCAGCTGACCTATAATGTCCGCAACACGCACCGTGCAGTGGGCACAAGGTTGAGCTCTGAAATCACGCGGCTATATGGCATGAAGGGCTTATCCGAAGGGCATGTCCATGTCCGTTTGCGCGGTTCCGCGGGCCAATCGCTTGGCGCATTTTTGTGCCAGGGCATTACGTTGGAAGTCTTTGGCGATGCCAATGACTATGTCGGCAAGGGCCTGTCGGGCGGGACGATCATCGTACGTCCCACAGTCAGCAGCCCATTGACCAGCCAGCAAAACAGCATCATCGGTAACACCGTGCTTTATGGTGCAACATCCGGCCATTTGTTCGCGGCAGGACAAGCCGGGGAACGTTTTGCGGTCCGTAATTCCGGCGCGCATGTCGTGGTTGAAGGCTGCGGGTCCAATGGTCTGGAATATATGACCGGCGGTATGGCGGTTATCTTAGGCAAAGTTGGCAGCAATTTTGGCGCGGGTATGACAGGCGGCATGGCCTTTATACTCGATACCGAAGGCAGTTTTGGCGACATGGCGAACCCGGACAGCATCATATGGCAACGCCTTGAAAGCGCCTATTGGGAAGATGCGCTGAAGGCCCTGATCACCGAACATGCGCGGACAACCGACAGCGCTTGGTCGAAGTCAATCATCGAAGATTGGGACCGCAGGCGCGGCGAATTTTGGCAGATTTGTCCAAAGGAAATGCTCACGCGGCTTAGCCACCCTTTGTCCGACCATGAGGCGTTGGAAGCCGCCGAGTAAAAAGAACTGCGGCAGGCTGAGCATCCTTGTTCAGCCTGCACGCAGGCCACCGAGCCGCATACATATTGGGAATCGCCGCTAGCCAATTGCCGCTTTCCCTGCTTTATTCGTCACCTCAAATTGTGACGGAGAAGCTTTATTTATGCGTAGCCTGTTAATCGCCGGATCCTTATTTGCGCTTTCGGCGCCAGCTTTTGCCGATGCCAATGATGATCTCACGGCCTTGGTAGAGGACGTCTGGGCGACGACATTGAAAGAGGCGCCTGTCTACGCGAGCGCGCTGGGCGTGAATGCTTATGCCCAAGAGCTTGGCGATTATACGCTGGCGGCGCAGGACCGCAGAGCCGCCGATGCCGCAAAGTTCCTCGCCCGTTTGGATGCCATTCCCGCAAATAGGCTGAATGCAGCATCCAAGGTCGAGGCAGGCATATTAAGGCGGTCATTAATGTCCACCATCGAAGGCAATCAGTTCGGTCAGCGCGCTATCAACTTCACCACTTATTCAAGCTGGCACCAACAACTCGCCAGCATGTCGCGCAACTTGCCGTTCAAGACCAAGACGGATTTTGAAAGCTATAATGCGCGTCTGGCGCAATATGCCCGCGTTAATGACGAGAATATCGCGGTCGCCAATGTCGCCATTAAGGGCAAATTTACGCAGCCTTGCGAAACACTGACGGGATTTGAAGGGACGGTCAGCGGACTTATCACATCCGACATTCGCCAGTCGCGTTTTTACGGCCCTTATGCGGCAAAGCGTCCCGCAGGCATTTCGGAAAGCGACTTTGCGGCGCTGGCGGCTAATGCCGAGGCAACGATCAGAAACATCATTCATCCGGCGCTGGCCAAGCAGTTGGCGTGGTACACCGCAAGCTACAAGCCCGCTTGTGCCAAGGCCCCCGGCGTGTCGGCGCAGCCAAATGGCGCGGCCTATTACGCCTTTCGCATCCGTGAGGAAACCACGACCAACCTGACCGCAGAGCAGATTCACCAGATTGGCCTCAGCGAAGTATCACGCATTCGCGCCGAAATGGTCGAGGTCGCGAAAAAGGCAGGCTATCCCAGCCGCGAAGCGTTCATTGAACATCTGCGTACCGACCCGCAATATTATGCCAAAACGCCGGAGGAGCTGATGGAGAAGGTCGCGCGGGTGACCAAGATCATCGATGGCAAAATGCCAAGCCTGTTCGGACGTCTGCCCCGCCTGCCATATGGCATAAGAGAAATTCCGGCGGAAACTGCCGAAGGCACGACCACGGCTTATTATAATCCAGGGTCGCCCGAAATTGGGATATCCGGCACCTATTTTGTCAATACGTCGAAACTGAGCCAGCGCCCATTCTGGGAAATTCCGGCGCTGTCGGTACATGAAGGGGTGCCGGGGCATCATCATCAGATCGCGTTGCAGCAGGAGCTGCCTTTGTCCGATTTCCGCAAATATGGCGCGTCCTTTACCGCCTTTACCGAAGGCTGGGGGCTATATTCCGAACGGCTGGGTATCGAAATGGGTCTATATGACACAGCGGCCAAGGATATGGGGCGATTGTCCTATGAAATGTGGCGTGCGTGCCGCTTGGTCGTCGACACCGGCATTCATGCCAAGGGTTGGAGCAAACAGCAGGCCATCGCCTTCATGACCGACAATAGCGCTTTGTCCGCCGCCAATATTGAGGCGGAGGTAAACCGCTATATCAGTTGGCCGGGTCAGGCGCTCGCTTACAAATTGGGTGAGCTGAAAATCCGCGAATTGCGCGATATGGCAAACAAGGAACTCGGGCCGAAATTTGATCTGGCCGCGTTCCATGACGCCGTGCTTGGGCAAGGGTCCGTACCGCTCGACGTGCTCGAGCAACAAATCAAGGACTGGGTCGCGGCGGAAACAGCGAAGGGCTGAATTTAGCCTTTTGGCTGGGGAAGCGGCTCGGCCTCTGCATTAGCCGCTTCTTTGGCGTCCAACTCGGCCTGCAACTTGGCTTCCCGTTCGGCGCGGCCTTTTTCAAAGTCCACGACGCGCGCTTCCACTTCGGCGGCTTCAGCATCGATGCCGGCCATGCGCTTCTTGCGTTCGGCGGCGATCAAGCGGCCAAAAGTAATGCCGGGGTCTTGGGCTTTTTCGGCATAAGCCTTGTTAATCTCCGCCAAGCCGCAGCCAGTAAAACCGCCAGCGCCAGATGGCGAGCAGCTCATCGTGCCGCTTGCTGCGACATATTCGTAAGATTTAATCCGCTCTGACATCGCTTCGTTGCGCCGGTCATTGGGGGCGTCGCGCAAGCTGGTCGGTATGCGATAGCGGTCCGCCTCCCCCATACGGGCGCAGACGACAATTTCATCCCCAACGCTTTCGGGGCATTTGTCGTCGCCATAGATGATAAGCTGATTGATTTTTTCATCACCAGACTTCGCAGCTGGTACATCCTGCGCCGAAGCTTGAACCGATAGCATCAAGGCGATGCTCGCGAGCGAAATTCTGGTCATTGCTTTCACGAGATCATCTCCAAATCACTGTTTGCCTGCTTTTGAACATTGCAGGCTGAATGCTGTATGAAGCCTATATATGTTTCGACACGGCAATGGCGGTGCGGCAACCCATGCGGACCAACGCGCTCATCAACGGATAGGCAGGCGCACGTTCCGCGCCTTGCGCCAAGGCCGTGGCCTTATGTTCCAATTCGTCGGCTTGGAAATCCAAAATCATCGCCGATAATTCGGGATCACTGTCGCCAATTTCGGCGAGTTGTTCGCCATAATGGCGGTCGATTTCGGTTTCGACGGCAACAGTGCAGGCCATGGCGGCCTCCGGCCCAATTGCCGCAGATACAGCGCCAAGCGCAAAGCCCGCGACATTCCAGATCGGGTGCAACGCCGTGGGGCGGACGCCGCGTTCGGCCATCATTTTGTCAAAGGCGTTGAGGTGGCGTTCTTCTTGTTCGGCCATATGCGCGATGCTGCGCGCCGCAGGCGTGCGATCACCCATCACCGCAAGCTGCCCCGCATAAATCCGTTTCGCGCCAAACTCACCCGCTTGGTTCACGCGGATCATGCGTTCCATTGCCCGTATCCGCTGCGCGGAGGTTTTCAAACTTTCTTGCGGCGCCATATCATTGCCAAGATGAGCATTGCGCCGCCGAACGACAAGAGAAAATTATACCCCGCAAGCGAAATGCCAAATAAGCTCCACGGCGCAACGTCACAACGCACCAAGGGGGCGTTCATAATCGACTTGAGCAATTCATCGCCGCTACCCGAAATCGTCGCGGTGCAAGCGGTCAACCCCTCCCAATAGCCATATTCCACGCCCGCATGAAACCCGCCAATCAGGCCGCTGCTGGCAATCGCCAATGCCGCCAAAGCGACCAAGGCATTGCGATAGCCAGCGTTGCCGACGCCAAAAGCGACCAGCGCAATAGCCACCGCCGCAAAATGCGGGTAACGCTGCCACCAACACATTTCACAAGGGAAAAGCCCGCCAATATATTGCGACCCATAAGCCCCCCCGAGCAATGCAGCGGGAAGCAAAAAAGCCAGCCAATGGGCGGTGTCAAATTTTGGTGTCATAACTAGTTATATCTAGAGAAGTGTCATGTTGAAGCAAGTTGTAAGTGACCCCATGGTGCCACTCTCCCCCAAACCGTCATCCTGCACGATGGATGCTGAAACAAGTTCAGCATGACGGGGTTGGAGGCAAATTCGTCATCCTGAATGAAACTCGTCACCCTGAACGAATCTCGTCATCCTGAACTTGTTTCAGGATGACGCAGTATGGCGGCTTGTTATCCTGAAACAAGTTCAGGATGACGCGGGGTTAAATTCTTCGGCTCCAGCATGACCGGCAAGAGGGAACCACCCTCAATTCTTAACTTTGCCCTTCATGGGTTTTGCCGCGAGTTTCATCGTCCGGGGTCCGAGCCGCTGCAGCGTTTCCATTGCATAATATAATTGGAAGTCCTCAATGCCTTTTGCCTTCAACTGCTCGGTTGTCATGGCGAAGCGCGGATCGTCGGTTATGTCTTGTTCCAGATCCTTATTATTGTCTTTCAATTCATTGACCAAATGACGGCGCAGGTCAGATTCGCGGATGGACACACGGCTTTTATAATCTGGGTCCGTCAATTGCGGTACGCGAATATCCGGTTTGATACCGCCTTCCTGCACCGAACGGCCCGATGGCAAATGGTAACGCGCAACCGTCAGGCGCAAACCCGTGTCGCGCGTCAGGGGCAGGACATTCTGCACCGATCCCTTGCCAAAGCTGCGTTCCCCCATGATGAGGCCACGATGATGGTCTTGCAAAGCGCCCGCAACGATTTCGGAAGCCGAAGCCGACCCCGCATCGACCAACACAATGATCGGCGCGCCGCCGGTCACGTCACCCGGAACGGCCCGTTCGGCCCACCAGCGGTCCACATTGCGCGGATCGCGGCCGCGTTCGGACACAATCTCCCCCTTGGTCAAAAACGCATCGGATACGACAACCGCCTCATCCAATATGCCGCCCGGATTGGAGCGTAAGTCAATGATATAACCCAATGGATTGCCGCCGACACTCTTTTTGATACCGGCCACTGCGGCAACAACGTCGGCACCGGTCTGTTCGGAAAAGCCCGTGACGGAGATAATGCCGATGCGGTCTTTCACTTCCCATTGCACGGGTTTCAGGTCGATAATCGCCCGCGTCAGCGTCACATCAAATGGCCCATTGCGTCCAGGGCGGAAGATTGTGAGCTTAATCATTGTGCCCGGCGCCCCGCGCATGGCCTCCACCGCTTCGTCCAAGGTGCCGCCGACGATCAACTTGCCGTCCAGATGCGTGATGAAGTCGCCGGACTTGATGCCTGCCTTGTCGGCGGGCGTGTCCTTCGTCGGCGCGATGACCTTCACCGCTTCATCTTCAAGCGTTACGGAAAGCCCAAGGCCGCCATATTCGCCATCAATTTGCGTCCGCAGTGAATTGAAGTCAGAGCGATCGAGAAAACCGCTATGCGGATCAAGGCTGGACAGCATCCCCTGTATCGCGCCTTCCATCAATTTTTTGTCATCGACCTTGTCGACATAGCTGGATTTGACTTTGCGATAGACGGCCAGGAATTCATCAAGATCCTCAATCTGCTGCGCCTGATATTGTTGTTGCTGCATATTTTGCGCAACGAGCACCGTGCCGGGCACGGCTATGGCCACGACAATCGCCAAAGCAGAGGGCAACAAACGGTTCTTCATAGATAATTTCCAGTTCATCTTATTGTCGTTGCTATATCTTGCCTTAACCCAGTGTGAAAGCAGGTTTACGTCGGGCATGGCCTTCATCCTTCACGATGATAAGGATGGTTGGCGATAATCGATGTCGCGCGGAACAATTGTTCGGCCAGCATCGCGCGGGCCATTAAATGTGGCCAGGTTGCCTTGCCAAAGGCGATCAGCTTGTCTGCGCCTGCGCGCGCTGTATCATCAAAGCCGTCGGCCGCACCGATGAGAAAGCGCACTTCGCGCACGCCGTCGTCACGCCAGCGTTCCAATAAGCGCGCCAGTTCAACTGAGGTGATCTGCGCGCCTTTTTCATCCAACATGATGGTTTTGTAAGGGGAATCCGACGCCGGAAGCTCACCACCCCGATCAGGCAGTTCGCTATGCTTGGTCGGCCAGCTAATCCGCTTCATATAGCGATCGACCAGTTCCGATTCGGGGGAACGGCCAATCTTGCCGCGCGCGATGATGTGCAGGCGCATCGCCATAGGCGCGGGCAATCGGTCTTATTGCGACGCGACTTCGGGTGCGTCGCCAAAGGCCCACATGCGTTCCAAATTGTAGAAGCTGCGGACTTCGGGGCGGAACAGATGCACAATGACATCTTCGGCATCAATCAACACCCAGTCCGCCGACGGCAGACCTTCGATGCGGGCATGGCGACCCGCTTTTTTAATGCGCTCGGCCAATTTCTGCGCCATCGATGCGACTTGGCGCGACGAACGGCCTGATGCGACGACCATATGGTCGGCAATGTTACTTTTCCCCTCAAGCGGGATGGTAACCACCTCTTGCGCCTGATCATCGTCGAGCGATTGGAGAATCAACGCGTGCAACGCGTCGGGGGTCAATGTGGGTTCCTTGGACTTTGCGGTCGGCGCAGGAACGGATGCAGTGTCGATCAAGATGGCTCCTTAAAGCACAATATTTCGGGTAACGCCGTCACGCGTTCCAAGTTCCTTATATCGGTGAAACCAATATGGGTCAGCGCGCCGAAGAGCGGTGGCAGAACGCGGATCTGGACGAAAGCGCAAAAAGACAAGCGCTGGCGTACTCCATTTCGTCCAGTGATGACGCTGTTCCGGACGCCGGACAAACCGTCTGAACCAGGCCATTGCGGGACCCGCAACGACATGAGGCTTATAGCCGGGTCTGGCGATAACTGCAATCGGCATCAACCGCGCGATATCTCGCCACCGCCGCCAATGATGAAATTGCAACAAATTGTCCGCACCCATGATCCAGATGAACCGGGTTTTCGGGTAACGCGCCACCATTTTTTGCAAGCTGTCGACGGTGTAAACGGTGCCAAGGTCGCGTTCAATGGCGGTGACTTTAATCGGGGTGCGGCGCGCCTGTGCCTTGGCCGATGCCATGCGTGCGGATAATGGCGCCATGTCGGATTTGGGCTTTAACGGGTTGCCCGGCGACACCATCCAATAATATGCATCAAGGCCAAGCGAATCCATCGCAAACAGGCTGATTGCGCGGTGCCCTTTGTGCGCGGGGTTGAACGATCCACCCATGAGGCCAACAGTTTTCAAGGGCGGCATTCCTTTCAAGGGCGGGTCTGGCCCTGCCCCCGCACGACCCATTTATAGGTGGTCAACCCCTCTAGCGCGACCGGACCTCGTGCATGCAGACGGCCCGTCGCGATGCCAATCTCTGCGCCTAAACCAAATTCGCCGCCATCGGCAAATTGGGTGGAGGCATTGTGCATAACAATTGCGCTATCGACCTCGGCCAAGAAACGTGCGGCGGCGGACGCATTCTGCGTAATGATCGCGTCGGTATGGTGCGACCCATGGCTGGCAATATGGGCCATGGCTTCATCCAGACCGGACACAACGCAGGCCGAAATGACCGAGTCGAGATATTCGGTATCCCAATCCTGCGCATCGGCAGAAACAGTCCGCGCGTCCAACTCCATCAACACATCGTCCGCCCGCACTTCACACCCTGCGTCCAGCAGCGCCGAAATCAAAGCGGCAGGCGCGGGATAATCCTGATCGATCAACAGCGTCTCGGTTGCGCCGCAAATGCCCGGGCGCCGCATCTTGGCGTTGACGACAATCGCTTGCGCCATTTCGGGGTCCGCATCCTTATGCACATAGCTGTGGCAGATGCCGTCAAGATGCGCGAGCACCGGCACGCGGGCTTCATCCTGAACGCGCGCCACAAGCGACTTGCCGCCACGCGGGATGATCATGTCAATCGCCCCTTGCGCGCGCAACATGTCGCCGACCACTGCGCGATCCTGCGTCGGGACAAGCTGAATGATATCGGCTGGCAAGCCAGCCTGTGTAACGCCTTTCACCATCGCGGCATGAATTGCGTGGTTGCTGTGCACCGCCTCGCTACCGCCACGTAAGATAACGGCATTACCCGACCGCAAACCCAAGGCCGCGGCATCAGCAGTGACATTAGGCCGGCTTTCGTAAATGATGCCCAATACGCCAACTGGCACGCGGACGCGCTCCATCAATAGGCCGTTGGGCCGTTCGCTGCGGTCGATGATTTGCCCCACCGGGTCTTGCAGCGTTGCGACCACTTCGACCGCAGACGCCATTGACGCAATGCGCGCGGCATCTAACGTGAGCCGGTCGAGCATCGCGGGCGAAATACCGGCCGCTATCGCAATATCGATATCCTTGGCATTGGCCGCGAGGATATCCGCCATGGCTTCGCGCAATGCCTTCGCTGCGCCTTTGAGCGCCGCCGCCTTCGCCGCGTCATCCACACCTGCCAAATGCCGCGCCGCGATGCGCGCCTTCGCCGTGAGATTGTTCATCAAAATGTTGCTGTCTGTCATTGCCTGATACCCGTAGAGAAATGGCTCCAAAAGGGAAAGCGATCGTCCGTATTTGGACCTCATCGCATATGGAACAAACCCGAATCGATTATATATCATTGAATTTACACATTTTTACCCTCTCAGCTTGGACAATGCAGACCGATTCGGATATAAACCCAGGCGCATTGGAAAGGGTTTTCCACAGCTCATCGCACGACTCAACCGACTCATCACGAGTCGGCTTTCGGTGATTCGCCGGGCGCCATTTCCTCTGCTAGCCGCTTGGTTCAAATATAACGGGGTGGGTCGTGTCGCTAAAAAACAGTATATCCGGTTGGAAAAACCGGATGGCTGGATGGTTTATTGACCGCGAATTTTTTATGCGGGCCAATGGCCAAGTCCGGTTTTTGAAAATATCGGCGCAATTGCAACGCCGCACCGCTGTGACCCTAGCGATCGTTATCGGTGTTTGGTTGCTGGTCACTTTTGATATGGCCATAAATCAAGTGACCGTCTCCGCGCAGCGCGTTGCGCTGTCCGAGCAAAAGGCAAAGATTGAATCCGCCGAAGAGCGCGTCGCCAGCTATCGCGGCTCTATCGATGAAGTGACAAAGGATTTGGAACGCCGACAGCAAATGTTGGAAAGCTTGGGCGACCAATATCTGGGTGATTTACCGCAGGACGAAACGCAAGCACCCACCGCCTCTGCCAACGCGCGTGAAGAAGATAAGGCCGTGAAGACTATCAGCGCGATGGTCCCCGAAGCCGCCGGCCTTGCCCGTCTTGAGGCGCGGCAAATTCGCTTCGCCGAAAAAATGACGAAGGTGGCGCGCGCGCGCACATCAAAGGCCGAGGCCGCCATTCGTCAATTCGGGCTGAACCCCGAAGTGTTGGTCCGCCAAGCCCGCAATGCACAAGGGGGTCTGTTCGAACCATTTTTCGGCAAAGAGAAAGACGTCCGCGACCCGCGTTTCTTAAATCTCGCCGCAGCGCTTGGCCGCATGGACGCGATGGAACGCGCCTTGGCTGCAATCCCCACCGCAATGCCCGCCGCGTCGATGATGATGTCGAGCGGCTTTGGCTATCGCACGGATCCATTCACGGGCAGCGGTGCGATGCATGCTGGTCTCGATTTTATGGGCCCTGTTGGCACCCCCATCCGTGCCGCAGCCGAGGGCAAGGTGGTGTTTGCTGGCTTCAACGGGGGCTATGGCAATGTGATTGAAATTAGACATGCCAATGGACTTGTAACACGCTATGCACATTTGTCGGGCTTAAATGTCAGACGGGGTCAGATGGTTGAACGCGCCGTTCAAATCGGACGGATGGGCAGCACGGGTCGGTCGACTGGCAGCCATCTGCATTTTGAGGTGCGCTTAAACGGTCAGGCGATTAACCCGCGTAAATTTTTGGAGGCAAATCCAGATGTTCTCAAGGTCCAAACAGTCGCCGGACACCGCGCTGATTATGCCGCAAAGGAATAACAAAAGCATGCGCAACAATTCCGGTCATACATTCTCGATCATTGCATCCGACGTCGAAATAGTCGGCAATGTGTCGGCGGGCGTTGACCTGCATATCGACGGCAAGGTGCAGGGCGACGTGACCTGCGGCAAGTTGGTGCAGGGCGAAGGCAGCATTATCACAGGCAAGGTCACGGCCGAATCGGCCAAGCTTTCGGGCCATGTCAAAGGTTCAATCGAAACGAATGAGCTTGTGGTCGAATCCTCCGCCCGTATCAAAGGCGACGTGATCTACGGCAATCTGACCATCGCACCTGGCGGGCAAATTGAAGGCAAGTTCAGCCGGAAGTCCACCGCCAAGCCAAGCATTTCAGCTACGCCGGTGGAAGTCGGCAGGGATGACGATCCCCTTATCCTAACAACCGCGTCCAAGGTCGCGTAAACTCCGATTGCCCTGATGTTCAAAGCGGGAGCTTAGGCACTAGAGGTGTCTCGTCTTCGCGCGACACGAACGGCTTTTATCCATGTGCATACCCTCTGCTTCCTCCGCGCCTCTGCGTGCAAAATGGTCTCACGCAGAGGCGCAGAGGACGCAGAGAGGGAAGGTAAATAGTCCCCAACCTCCTCATCCTGAACTTGTTTTGGCTTTGCCAGCCTTCGGATCCACGAGCCATCGTGCAGCACGCTCTGAGCTAGAATGAATGGATGGACCCTGAACCAAGTTCAGGGTGACGGGGGGGATGAGAGTGACGTGGGGTGGTTCAGGTTGACGCTGTTTTGGCTAACCCCATAATTTCCAACACGCGCAATAATATTTCCTACAAAAGCGGTGCGCGTGTGCACCCAGTTAAAAAGGGACGGCCGACGCGGAAGCGCTGGTGGTGCTTCCAGCTGATGGTGTTCGTTGATCAGGGTCAGGACCTTCCAAATACCCGCTCGAGGCGCCATAATGGCTAAGATATCAAGCCAAAATGCGCGCCGCCAGGCAGCCTGTTGCCTGCAAGCGTATTTTGGCTCGAGATCGACGCCATTATGACGTCCAGAGGATTTGACCCATTTTGCCCAGCGCCGCGTCAGGAAACCTTGCGATATATTGATATCCCTGCGGTTTCCTTCCTAGCCCTGAACAAAATGGCTTCAAACCTCGAGCGGGTATTTGGAAGGTCCTGACCCTCAGGCTCGTTTGTTCCATCAGTCTAATTCTAGGAGCCGCCTTTATCTTGGCTGGGCTGCTTTCCTTGGGATGAAGGTTCCTAAAGCCCCCAAGGCCGTCCATGACGAACGGGGCGGTTTCCCGCCACACCCAGCCTTTTGTGCGCTATTCAGAGCTTGATGCAACAGGCCCTTTTAAAAGGCAGAAGCAAACACCCTATCGCGCCGGCCGTGCCAGCGCGTTTCCCCGCCAGCGTTCCCGTCATCCCGACCCACGTTCTAGACCGCGGCCTGACTGACGCGAATCAGATAACCCATCTGGTTATTTGTAGGAAAGTTGTTTTTTGTGCGGCGGAGGAATCCTGTCGTTGCAAGTGACAAGCGGATAGCATGCGCTACCCCTCCAACCCATGTCATCCTGAACTTGTTTCAGGATCCATTTATCCGTTCTAACTCCGGGCCCGCTGCACGATGGACCCTGGAACGACAGTCACCGAAGCCAAAACAAGTTCAGGACCACAACGGGCGGCACGATAGCGGCCCACATCTGTTCGCACCGCATAAAAAGGCCCGGACCATCGCGGGTCCGGGCCATGAGTTGGATGTTCGCGGGAGGAACATCGGGAGGCGGCGGGGCGTAAGTGGAGAGGAGAGAACGCCCCGCCGCCAAGCTTTGAAACTTTTTACGTTGGTCGTGCAGATGAAGCGAAAAACCGGTTCTCACTTTTGCTGCTGCACGCCCGATTAATAATTATACGCGCGCTCCCCATGCTCGGTGAGGTCGAGGCCTTCACGCTCGGCGTCTTCGGTTGGACGAAGGCCCATGGTCTTGTCGAGGATGAAGAAAAGGACCGCCGAACCGATACCAGACCAGAGCAGCGTCAGGACGACCGCTTTGATCTGAGTGACCATCTGGCCAGCCATGTCATATTCACCAGCAACAGCCGGGAATACGGTATAGTCGAGCCAGCCCTGACCGCCGAGTGCCGGGTCGGCAACGATGGCGGTGCCGATGGCGCCGACAATCCCGCCGACGCAGTGCACGCCGAACACGTCGAGTGTATCGTCATATTTCAGCTTGTTCTTCACATAAGCGACGAAGACATAACAGATACCAGAGGCGGCAAAGCCAAGCAGGATGGATGTCATGGGCGATGCAAATCCGCTTGCTGGCGTAATCGCCACAAGGCCGGCAACTGCCCCCGTAACCGCACCCAGCAATGATGGTTTGCCGTGGTGGAACTGTTCAATCAGGCACCATGCAACGGCAGCAGCGGCAGTCGCGACAAAGGTGTTAATGAAAGCAAGCGCTGCAAGGCCGTTCGCTTCAAGATTGGATCCGGCGTTAAAACCGAACCAGCCCACCCACAGAAGCGAGGCGCCGATCATCGTCATGGTCAGCGAGTGTGGCGGCGTGGCTTCCTTGCCGTAACCAACGCGCTTGCCGATCATGATGCAGCCAACGAGGCCCGCAATGCCTGCGTTGATGTGCACCACCGTTCCGCCCGCAAAGTCGAGTGCACCCATGCCCCATAAGAAGCCGGTGTCGGTCGGCGCGTCGACGAGGAAGTCTGGGCCAGCCCAGTACCAAACCATATGCGCGATTGGGAAATAGACGAAGGTCAGCCAGGCCACTACAAAGAGCATTAACGGCGTGAACTTGATCCGCTCTGCAAATGCCCCGACGATCAGCGCGGGGGTGATGCAGGCAAAGGTCATCTGGAACGCGACAAACGCATATTCCGGAATATAGACATTATTCGAGAAGGTCGCCGCAACTGTGGTTGCATCTACGCCTTGCAGGAACAATTTGGAGAAGCCGCCGATGAACGGCGTACCGCTGGTAAAGGCGAGCGAATAGCCCCAGCTAACCCAGACGAGGGCCGCGATCGACACGATCATGAATACCTGCATCAACAGGCTCAGCATATTCTTTGTGCGGACAAGGCCGCCATAGAACAAAGCAAGTGCCGGAACCGACATCAGCAATACCAAAGCGGAGCTGATGAGCATCCACGTCGTATCGCCTTTGTCGACCATGCCAGCCATTTGCTCGACCGTTGGTGCCTTGATCGGCCCGTCGGCGACGGCAACCGCCGCAGCAACGTCTGCTACAGCGGCACCTGCCGCTGCTGCGCCGTCGGCTGCTTTTTCAACAGCCTCCTGCGCGAAGGCGGGCAAGGCGGCGAACATTGTCGCCCCCGCCGCGCCCAAAAATTTTAGTGTCTTTGACATTATCTGGTTCCCCTAGATTGATATGATCGCGTCAAAGCGCGGTTTCATTGGTGTCGCCCGTGCGGATGCGTAACGCACCAGCGAGATCGAATTCGAAAATTTTGCCATCGCCAATGGCCCCAGTTTCGGCAGCATGCTGAATGGCCTCAACGACCGCAGGGGCTTGATCGGACGCGCAAGCAATCTCAATCTTTACTTTGGGCACCATATTTGTTGCATATTCGGCGCCACGGTAAATTTCAGTCTGGCCCTTTTGCCGGCCAAAGCCTTTGACCTCCGTCACTGTCATACCCGACACGCCCAGCGCGGTGAGCGCCTCGCGCACTGGGTCCAGCTTGTGCGGTTTAATAATGGCAATAATATATTTCATGCACGCCCCCATTGTGGTTGTGCAGTGCAATATGCAAACGCCGTGCCAGAAACGGGAATACACGCAAAAGCGTCGCTATTCGGATATTGGGGGCATGATGTCGCGCGACATGGCGGCAACATATGCCTATTATTTAATCAGTCATTTTTATCTGCCTAATATTTAGGCAATTACCCAATCTCTATACTTGCCCACAAAGGCAGATGGTCGGACGCCTGTTTCGACAAGGCCGAAATATGGCTGTCCGCAGCGGTAACGTTCACGTCGTGACTGACAATTATCCGGTCCAATCGCGCAACTGGCCGCGATGTGTGGAAGCTTTTGGGGGTTTGCACCAATCGGTGATGGTGAAAGGCAAGTTCGTTCAATGCGCCGCTGTCCGACCATTGGTTGAAATCGCCCATAAGAATGGTGGGCATATGACGCGGGCTGGCATCAATCGCCGCCAGCAACGCCCGGATTTGCTTGCGCCGCCACAGCCCCGACAAATCCAGATGCACGCCAATCACGCGCAAGCTATGCCCGTTCACCGACAGTTCCGCCATCACCGCCCCGCGCGGTTCCAGCGTGGGCATGTCAATCGGCTGGGCGCGGCGGACCTCAATGCCCTTGCGCACCAAAATCGCGTTACCGTGCCAACCAATGGCGGCAGGACGAAAGTTCAACGGCACCGGCACATAAGGCGAATCCGCCTCCAGCATCGCCAAAGGAATCGCGCTGACCCGCGCGCCAAAGCGGCGGTCCACCTCTTGCAACGCGACAATATCGGCGTCGATTTCTTTCAGCACCGCCAAGATGCGCGCCGGATCGCGGCGTCGATCAAGCCCCACCGCCTTGCGAATATTATAGGTCGCAACCTTAAGTGCGTGGCTCATGAAGATGTCACGCCGTTAATTCGCGGGGCCAAAGAACCGATCAGTGGCACGCGTCGGCAGACCATCAATGCTTTGTGTTCTGGCCTTTGTCTTTTCGACCCATGTCGCAGGATCGGCCTGCGCATGATATTTGGTGAGCGTGTCGCGTTCACGTTCCAGCGTCATAAACGGCACGCCCCAGCCACAGCTGCCCTGAACGCTTTCGACATCAATCAGGAAAATCTGACGCGTGCCGGGCAGAATCGTGAAATGCGCGGCAAGTGCTTCCCATTCGGCATCCTGCGGCAAAACCGGCCTGCCCTTGCCATAAATCCGCAAGATCAACGCCGGCCGGTCAAAGTCACAAAACATGATTGTGATGCGCCCATCGGCTGCCAGATGGGCATGGGTTTCATTGCCTGACCCGCCCAAGTCCAGATAGGCAACGCATGAGGGCGAAAACACCCGAAACGAATCATACCCCTTTGGCGACAGGTTAATCCGGCCATCGGCGGCGGCAGTGGCGACGAAGAACACCGGCTGCTTGCCGATCATCTCAATCTGCTCGTCTGTGAGCGTATCTGTAAAGTCAGCCATGCACGGGTTCTGACGCAATAGCCGCGTCAGTGCAACCTAACAGCGTCTGACTTTATTTGGCTCTGTTCGGCGAAGCGATGTCGTGACCGGTGGTTGTTACCCCGCCGTCCCGCCCACCGTGAGCGCGCTCACTAAAGTCGTGGGTTGCCCGACGCCTGCAGGCACGCTTTGCCCCGCCTTGCCGCAGACGCCAACGCCTTCATCAAGCGCCATGTCATTGCCAAGGCCAATGACCTTGTTGAGCGCGGTTGGGCCATCGCCAATCAGGGTCGCGCCCTTGATCGGGTCGCCCAGCTTGCCATTCTTGACCAAATAGGCCTCGGTGCAGCTAAATACGAATTTGCCCGACACGATGTCGACTTGCCCGCCGCCAAAGCTTTTGGCGAAGATACCGTTTTTGACGCGGCTCAAAAGTTCGGCCGGGTCGTCGTTGCCGCTGCGCATGAAGGTGTTGGTCATGCGCGGCATCGGTGCATGCGCAAAGCTTTCGCGGCGGCCATTGCCGGTGGGCTCCACACCCATCAGGCGCGCATTCATGCGGTCCTGCATATAGGCGCGCAATATGCCGTCTTCGATCAGGACATTTTCCTGAGTCGGTGTGCCTTCATCATCAATCGACAGCGACCCACGGCGGTTCTGCATCGTGCCATCATCGACAACGGTGACGCCGGGCGCAGCAACGCGCTGGCCAATCTTGCCGGAAAAGGCGCTACTGCACTTGCGGTTGAAATCGCCTTCCAAGCCATGGCCGACTGCCTCATGCAGCAACACGCCGGGCCAGCCGGGACCAAGCAACACGGTCATTTCGCCAGCCGGTGCAGCAACCGAGCGCAAATTGGTCAGCGCCTGCGCCAGTGCGACGTCAATCGCATGTTCCCATTCATGTTCTTCAAATAATTTATCATATAGATAGCGCCCGCCAAACCCATAGCTTCCGGTTTCGCGGCGTTCACCATCTTGCGCGACGATTGCGACATTGAGGCGCACCAAAGGCCGGACATCGGTGGCGACAAAACCATCGGCGCGGACGATTTCAACCACGCTCCAGCTACCCGACAGGCTGACGCTGACTTGGGCAACGCGCGGGTCACGGGCGCGGGCGGCGGCGTCGATTTGCTGACACAAAGCGACCTTTTGCGCAAAGGGCACCAGCTCCAACGGGTTACCATCGGTGTATAAATGCCGGTTGTTCTGGCGTGGCGGTGGCGCGGGTTGATCCTTGGCTGGATCGAGCAGCTTCAGCGTCTCCCCTGCCCGTCGAATCGCGGCCTCGCTCATGTCATTGGCGTGGCTGAACCCCGTCATCTCACCCGAAACGCCGCGCAGGCCAAAGCCTGAACCCGTCGAGTAATCCGCCATTTTCAGGCGGCCATCGTCAAAGCCAAAGCTCTCGGTCGCGCTATATTGCAAATATAGCTCGCCATCATCGCATGCCTTCAGCGCGTCCCGCGTGATACGCTGCGCTGCATCGGGGTCGAGAAGGCCAGGTTGGTACAGATAGGAGCGGGGATCAGTGTAAGTCATGTTGCGTATATGGGACGGCGCGGCGGCGGTTGAAAGGATAATTTGTATATTCCTCCCGCAGCGAAGGGTGGAGGGGCTGCGCTGACGGATTCAACATCACCGCAGCACTTGCTGCTCAGGGCTTCGGTTGATGAAGAGACTCCACCCTCCCCATCGACTTTCAAACGCCGCAATTTCGTCATCCTGAACTTGTTTCAGGATAACAGGCAACATTATTTCGTTATCCTGAAACAAGTTCAGGATGACGATGGGCTTTGCTTCGGATGGCGAAGGCGGGAATGACAAATCGGTTATCAATCCCTAAAGCCCCCTTATGACCAAGCGATTCCAGTTTTCGATTTCCGCCACCGATGGCAAGGCCCGAACGGGCAGCATTCACATGCTGCGCGGCGAAATTCGCACGCCGGCCTTCATGCCCGTGGGCACGGCTGCGACCGTCAAGGCGATGCGCCCTGCCGAAGTGCGGGCGACGGGTGCAGACATCATATTGGGCAATACCTATCATCTGATGCTGCGTCCCGGCGCGGAGCGCGTGGCGCGATTGGGCGGTTTGCATCAATTTTCGGGCTGGGACCGGCCGATATTGACCGACAGTGGTGGCTATCAGGTGATGAGCCTGTCGGCCTTGCGCAAAATTACAGAAGAAGGTGTCTCGTTCCAAAGCCATTTGGACGGGTCGAAACATATGCTGTCGCCCGAACGCTCAATGGAAATCCAGCGGCTATTGGGTTCCGACATTGTTATGGCGTTTGACGAATGCCCCGCCAATGGCGTGAGCCGCGACGAGGCGATAAAGTCGATGGAGCTGTCGATGCGTTGGGCCAAGCGCTCACGCGACGGGTTTGACAGCGGCGGCGAACATGCCGCGCGCGCGGCTTTGTTTGGCATTCAGCAAGGGTCATTGGACGAAGAATTGCGCAAGCGGTCCGCCGACGCGCTAATCGACATTGGTTTTGATGGCTATGCCGTGGGCGGCCTTGCGGTGGGTGAAGGGCAAGAGGCGATGTTTGGTTGCCTTGATTATGCGCCTGACCAATTGCCCGCCGACCGGCCACGTTACCTGATGGGTGTTGGCAAGCCCGATGACTTGGTCGGCGCGGTGGAGCGCGGGATTGATATGTTCGATTGCGTTTTGCCCACACGGTCGGGCCGCAACGGCCAAGCCTTTACCCATCATGGCGCGATCAACATCCGCAACGCCAAATTTGCCGAGGATCAAGGGCCAATTGATGACCGCTGCAATTGCCCTGTATGCGCAACATGGACGCGCGCTTACGTCCATCACTTAATCCGTTCGGGCGAGATATTGGGCGCGATGCTGATGACGCAGCACAATCTGCATTATTACCAGATGCTGATGGCCGATATGCGCGCTGCGATTGCGCAAGGCCGCTTTGCAAGCTTTGCGCATGATTTCCGGCGGGATTATTTGGGGCGGTGAGCTTATGTGACCTGCATTGTCATTCCCGCGAAAGCCGGAATCCATGGCCGACAACGGAAGTTTCGACAATATGGCCGCTTTCGCCCGAAGGTTTGACGTTGGCTTCCCGCCTGCACAGGAATGACGAGCGGAATGGTTGGAATGACCAAGGTTTTGCAGGAAAGGTTAATGCATGACCGCCATCGCAGACGCCATCGCCCGCGTGCAGGCCAACAGCCCGTTCCTGTCTGGCCTGATCGACCGCAACGCCGACCTTATGCCGATGATCCAGGCGGGCGACTTCGACGCGGCGCTCGCCAGCGCCCTTGCCCGCAACGCGCAATCGGTCGGCACCGCATTGCGCAAGCAGCGGCAGGGCGTTGCTTTGGTGACTGCGATTGCCGACCTATCGGGCATCTGGGACCTCACCCGCGTCACGCACATCCTCTCCGACTTTGCTGACCATGCCTTAGATCAAGCCATTGCCGCCGCCATCGAAGAGCGCGTGCCGGGTGCACCCAACCAAGGCTTTGCCGTCATTGCTTTGGGCAAGCATGGCGGGCGGGAGTTGAATTATTCGTCGGATATTGACCCGATATTCTTGTTCGATCCCAAGACGCTGCCCCACCGCGAGCGCGATGATGTGGCCGAGGCGGCGGTGCGTTATGGTAGGCGCGTCATTGAACTGCTCTCCGCACTTGATGGGGATGGTTATGTCTTTCGCGTCGACATGCGCTTGCGGCCATCGCCGGAGGTCAGCCCCATCGTTCTGCCAGTGGAGGCAGCTATCGGCTATTATGAATCGTCCGCCTTGGCGTGGGAGCAAGCGGCCTTCATCCGATCACGGGTGAGTTCGGGTGACCGCGCGTTGGGCGATTATTTCCTAAAGGCCATTGGACCGTTCATTTGGCGCAAATCGCTCGATTTCGGGCAGTTGAAGAATATCACCGCAATGACCGCCCAAATCCGGGACCATTATGCCAAGGGGCAGACAATGGGGCTGGGGTTCGACCTAAAGCGTGGCCATGGCGGCATCCGCGAGTGCGAATTCTTCGCCCAAGCGCATCAGCTTATCCACGGCGGCCGCGACCCCATGTTACGCGTTGCCGATACACGCGCCGCGTTAACAGCGCTGGCGGCGGCTGGACCGATTACGCCGCAAGAGGCGGAGACCTTATCCTCGGCTTATACGCAGTTGCGGATGTTCGAACATCGCTTGCAAATGCACAGCGACCGGCAAACGCATGAGATACCCGCCAATCGCGATACCGCCGATGCTGTTGCGCGATTGCATGGCCTTCATGATGCCGACGCGTTGATTGCGGCGATTGCGCCGATCACCGCTTTGGTCGCCGCCATCTATGACCGCATGGTTGATGCAGGGGGTAGTGAAGGGCCGCGATTGGCAGCGGAAGGTCTGCCGCTGGAGGAACAGCTCACCGATCTCGGTTTTGCCGACCCTGCTGCGGTGATGCAGCGATTGGCCCGCTGGCGCAGCGGCAAAATCCGCGCGATCCGCAGCCCATCGGCGCGCGATGCATTTGAGGCGGTGTTGCCCGCGATCATGGCGGCGCTGGCGCAAGCACCCGATTCGGACCGCGCCATCGCTCGTTTCGACAATATGATTGAGGGGATGCCCAGCGCGATTAACATCTTCCGCTTGCTGGAAGCGCGCCCCGGCCTTGTGCAACTGGTCGCAGATATCTTAAGCTACGCGCCGACTTTGGCCGATGATTTGGGCCGGCAAAGCCGCTATCTGGATGCGTTGATCGATACCAGCGCCATGCATTTGCCCGGCGACGTGTCGGCATTGCAGGACGCGATGCAGCGCCGGATTGGCAATGCCGATTATCAATCCACCCTCGACATTGTGCGCGATTATGTGGGCGAAAAACGCTTTGCGCTGGGCGTGCAGTTGATTGAGGGGCGCAGCGACGCGCTGGCGATTGCGCAAGCTTACGCGCATTTGGCAGAGGCGTCATTGCAGACGCTAACGACGGCAACGGTAACGGAATTTGAAAAGGCACATGGCAAGATTGTGGGCGGCGAGCTGATCATTCTCGCGCTCGGCAGGCTTGGTGGTGAGGCGTTGACGCACGCATCGGACTTGGACATCATCCTGCTGTTCACGGGCGACCATCTGGCGGAGTCCGATGGACCGCGCGCGTTGGGCGCGACGCAATATTTTAACCGGCTGGCGCAACGGGTGATTGCCGCCATGTCCGTGGCGACGGCCTCGGGCGCTTTATATGAAATTGACACACGCCT
>NZ_JBIIBA010000045.1:0-8041 GCF_044239665.1 Sphingorhabdus sp. | reverse complement strand
CACCGAAAAAGTCCTTATATTTCGCATCAAGATAGCCAAGATTTCCATTGAGAGTGAAGCCATCAAACAACTGAGCTGTCAAATCAAGTTCGAAGCCCCTGAACTCAGCTGAGGACGCGTTGATCGTGCGGTTCTCACGTCCCGTTGATGTGCCAGGTGCTGGAACGTCCAGATCCTGCTGCATATCTTTATACTTCATTATGAAAGCTGACCCGTTCAATCGAACGCGGTTGTCCGCAAGTTCGGTTTTGAAGCCGATTTCATAATTGTCGAGTGTTTCAGGATCATAAGGGATGGTTGCCGCACTAAGCGTCGCAGGACGCCCATTGAAGCCGCCTCCACGATAGCCGCGTGACCACAAGCCATAGACCATAGAGTCGTCAGAAAGTTCGTAGCGGAGCGAAACCCGCGGTGTGAACTTTTTCCAGCTTTCTTCGGCCGGCTTTGCCATCTTTATGGTTCCAGGAAGCGTAGCAACTGGATTTGCTTCAATCAGAGTTCCATAAATTTTGACTGGCAAGTCATTGACGATGCTGGACTTCTTGTCCTTCGTATATCTCGCCCCAACCGTCAGCGTGAGCTTTTCCATGAGATCATAGTCGCCCTCGCCATAGATTGCCCATGACTTGTTGGTCTGCGTGACATCTTGTGCACTGGTAAGCAGTGGCGGTCCAGCAAAGCCGATATAGTTCTTCAGATTGATCGTATATTCCGAATCCCACAGATAGGCACCCAGAACAAATGTCGCTGGGCCTGTGCCACCCTTGGTGAGACGCAATTCGTTCGTGGTCTGGCGCCAACGCGCAGGACGATCCGTGTGATACAGCGTAAATGGTGTGGTGTCGAAGTCCTGCGTGATTGTCTCGTCTGTTTTCAACCAGCCGAGAATATAATCGATCTGCATATCGGATCCGACATCATAGGTCGCTTTGGCGACTGCCATGTCGAGCTTAAATGTCGCGTTTTTGTCCAGCCGTCCGTCAGAGACGCTCACATAACGATCGCCCGATGTGGGAACGCCGGGCTTTGGTGAGCACTGGGCATATGCCGCACAGAACAAGTCGGTCGACTTATTAACAGCAAGCAATTGTGGCGGATCCTGCTTGGTTTTCTGATGATCGTAGCTGACTTGGATGTCGAGATTTTCGGTCGGCTCAAACAACAGTGCGCCTGAAACAGCGTAGAATTCAGACCGCTGCCCTGGTTGTTTAAAGAATTTATTATACATATAGCCGTCGGACTTTTCATAAGCGCCGCTGACTTTGACCGCTACATTATCTGAAAGACCGGTGCTGGTAACGCCTTCGATCTTAAATGTGTCAAACCGACCATAAGTCGCGCGCGCCTTTCCAGTAAGATCATAAGTTGGTCGCGAGCGCGCGAGATTGATTACGCCACCAGTGGCGTTGCGTCCGAACAATGTGCCTTGTGGACCACGCAGAACCTCAACACGATCAATATCGATCGCCTTGAGCAAGCTGCCTGAACTCTGTCCGATGTAGATATCATCAAAAACAACGCCGACAGCTGGATCGACTGACTTTTCGACGTCCCCGACGCCGATACCACGGATGTAAATAGCCGCAACGCCGCCTGGACCTTGCTGCGTATCATCAATAACGATATTCGGTGACGCGCCGGCAAAGTCACGTATGTCGGAATCAAAGCGCCTTTCCAGTTCGCCAGCAGACAGCGCGCTGACCGATGCAGGGACGTCCTGCATGTTTTCGTCGCGCTTACGGGCTGTCACAAGGATTTCTTCCAACCCCTGCGTTTCTGCCTGCGTTTCCGTGTTTGTTTCCTGCGCACTGACTACTGACGCAGGATATAATATGATTGCAGCGGTGGTAAGCAGCCGCGTGATTTTTATACGATCTATCATGATCATTCCTCTCCAAAAACGGGCGCATGATTTGATCGCGATCTCCCCTACAGATGTCGCAATTTACGCTCCATGGTTCAGGATGCCTCACTTGCTTGTCATCGACAAGTAAATTCTGTAATAAGAATGAATAATATTATGATGCGGCTTTTATCTCTTTGTAATTAAGATAATAATTTTCATTATTTCAATACGAGACCATTCTTGCTTGTTCTCAACTAGTAACTATGCAACAAAGATTCGGAAGGGTTATATCAGCCGTGGGAAAGAGTAGCATAAGAGTCGGGCGTCCAAGTAAAGCGGCTCCAAACTCGAGTGGTGCAAGAGAAGCAAGTGAAGTGCAGGCCGTATATGTGTCTGACGCGGAACAACGGAGCGAATGTGCCTGAAAAGCAGGTCAATGAATATGGTTGGAACCAACAAAGTAAGGAAACTATTTACTGATGGCATGGGATTTTTCAAACGAGCCTGAATTTGAACTGCAACTGGAATGGATGCGCGGGTTTGTTGCCGAGGAGATAGAGCCACTCGATCTGGTGTTTCGCGATCCTGGGGCGCATGTTGATCCGCGGTCTCGGGCTGCGCGTATCATGGCGCCGCTGAAGGAAGAGGTCAAAAAACGCGGCCTTTGGGCCTGCCATCTAGGTCCTGAACTTGGCGGAAGAGGGCTGGGGCAGCTGAAGCTTGGGCTGATGAACGAAATCCTGGGCCGCAGTCGCTTTGCGCCTACTGTTTTTGGGACACAGGCACCTGACACAGGAAATGCGGAGATACTTGCGCGCTTCGGCACGCCCGAACAAAAGGCAAAATATCTCCAGCCACTGCTCGATGGTGAGATTGTTTCCTGCTATTCGATGACTGAACCGCAGGCTGGCGCTGATCCCGGCGAATTCACTTGCAAGGCGCATCTAAGTGGCGGCGAATGGGTGATTGAGGGCGAGAAATGGTACGCTAGTCACGCGTGCATTGCTGAGTTCCTGATTGTCATGGTCATCACTGATCCGGATGTTCCGGTGCATGAGGGCTCGACGATGTTAATCGTGCCGCATGACACGCCAGGACTTGAGATAATACGAAATACCGCCGTTGGTCCAAAGGATGAGATTGGCAGCGGTGTCCATGGCTATCTTCGTTTCACCAACTGCCGCGTGCCTCAGGCGAACCATCTTGGTCCGATCGGCGCTGGCTTTAAGGTGGCACAGTCGCGCCTTGGGGGTGGTCGTATCCATCACGCAATGCGGACTGTGGGAATGCTGAATAAAGCGATGGAATATATGACAGAACGCGTTGTTAGCCGTACCACCAAGGGTGAGCGTCTGGCCGACAAGCAGATGGTCCAAGAAAAAATCGCCGACAGCTACACGCAGATTCTGCAATTTCGCTTACATGTCCTCTATGCCGCGTGGCTGCTCGACCGCGATCAGGCCTATACCCGTCCCGTGAGGCGCGAGATCAGCGCAATTAAAGCCGCCATGCCTGGCGTGCTGAAGGACGTTGTGTATCGCGCACTGCATCTGCATGGCTCGCTTGGTATGTCGAACGAAACGCCATTGATGGATATGTGGCAATATGTGCCCGAAATGGGGATTGTCGATGGACCGACCGAGGTGCACAAAGTCGGCGTGGCGAAGGACATATTGAGAGATGTTCAGCCGTTCCCTGGGCCTTTCCCGAGCTATCATGTGCCAGCCCGTCTTGCCGCAGCACGAGAGAAATTCGCCGCATATCTTGACTGATGTGCAATATCTCAAGGAATTGATATGACAGAGATCTCTAATATCGAACAACGTTTTGACCGTGTTGAGAGCCGGTTTGCGATGCATGATTTGGTTAGTGATTATTGCCATGGTTTCGACAAGCGCGACTGGGAACGCTTCAGTGCAATATGGTGGCCCGATGCCATATGGGACATTGGCCCTCCTTTTGGTAGCTTCGAAGGTTTGGACGGCATTGCCCATGTCACCAAGGATATTCTGTGGGACGCTTGGCTTGCCTCCAGTCACTTTACCACTAATCTTGTTATCTCCTTTGAAGGGGATGACCGCGCTACTGGCCTTTGTGACGTGGACTGCATTGGCACTACATCAGATGGTCAGGCGCAAACCGTCAGTGCGACTTATTTTGATAGGTTTGAAAGGCGCGAGGGCGTCTGGAAAATCGCGCACCGGAAGGTGAAGATGCACCACTTCAATCCGCTTCCCGGCGTCACCCTGTCGCCGCCTGCATAGGAGCTTTTATGGCTTATTTTGAAACTGATACTGGTGGCCGAGTGTATTTTGAGCACCATCGTGCGCCCGGATTGCCGGTCGTGCTGATCCACGGTTGGGGCATGTCTGGAGATTATTGGGCTTCGGCTGTCGAGGGGCTCCTTGCTGCGGGACATGGTGCCATTGTGATTGATCACCGCGGCTGTGGTCGTTCCGACCGGGATTTTACCGATATGTCGATCGCTGCAATCGCTGGCGATGTGGCTGCGATCATCGATCGCTGCGATGTACCGCGGGTCGTGCTAAATGGCTGGTCCTTGGGCGGCGCTGTGGCCGTTGCCGCTGCCGCATTGCTCGGTAATCGTGTCGCAGGACTTATTCTGACCTGTGGGGCATCGCCGCGTTATGTGCAGGGTGACGGGTTTCCGCACGGCGGAATGCCTGAAGACGTTCTGGCAATCGCTGGCGCAATTACCGCTGATCGCCCCGGCTTTTTCCGGGCGCTGGCGGAAGGCGCATCGGGTGAAGGCGCAAGCGAGGCAATGATTGGATGGGTCGAGCGCGGGTTCTTGGCAACTGCGCCGCGCGCGAGCGAAACACTTGCCGGTCTTGCGACGCTTGACCAGCGTGAACTGCTGGCATCTTTTAACTTCCCCGTCCTGTCGATTGGCGGAACAAAAGATACAATCGCTGACCCTGCGATTGCAGGCTTTGCCGCAAACTGCGCTGCGAATGGAACGCTTCTAACAATGGACACAGGACATTCCCCACAGCTCGAGAATCCTTCTGCCTATAATGAGGCACTGCTCGCATTTTTAAAGGATTTAATCTGATGTCTACTGCTCCGCTTGACGATTTAGCCGCCTTGTTGGCGCCGCTGCATACACCGTTTGCGTGTAAGTCGCTGAAAGCTCCAAACCGTTTTTGCATGGCGCCGATGTCGCGTTATTTTGCTCCGGGGGGCGTATTAGGGGACGATGGGGCAGAATATTATCGCCGTCGTGCCGCAGGTGGCGTCGGTACGATTATAACTGAGGGCACTGGAGTGGCGATTGATCACGCTGTTGCCGCAGACAATATCCCGCTATTTGATGGCGAGGAACCACTTGCCGGATGGAAGGGCGCAATTGATGCCGTCCACGCCGAAGGCGGGATGTTTGTTCCGCAATTATGGCACGTCGGCGGTTGTATGGATTTCAACTTCCCCGATTCACCCCATGCTCCGTTGGTTAGTCCGTCAGGCTTCGCTGGACCCGACATTGAGGGTGGTCGCGCCATGACCCAACAGGATATTGATGATACCATCGCTGCCTTCGCAAAATCTGCCCGCTTGGCAAAAGAGATTGGATGCGACGCAATCGAATTGCACGGGGCCCATGGGTATATTTTTGACCAATTCTTCTGGGATCGAACCAATCTGCGAAATGATCGCTATGGCGGGCCGGACATTGCGGACCGCGTCACATTTGCGGCCGAGGTTATTGCCGCCTGCCGAGCAGCGGTAGGTGAAGATTTTGCTATCATCTTTCGTGTCTCACAATGGAAGACCTATGACTATGATGTAAAACTCGCCGCCAATCCGGACGAGATGCACCGTTGGCTCGACCCGCTGGCCCGCGCTGGGGTGGATATTTTCCATGCTTCGCAGCGCCGTTTCTGGGAACCGGAGTTTGAAGGCGACCACAAAAATCTGGGTGGTTGGATCAAGGAGGTCACGGGTAAGCCAGTGATCACCGTAGGATCAATCGGCATGGATCGAGATTTGATGCAGGATTTTGTCGAAGGCGTATCGTCTCCCATGTTGGGTCGCCTGGAGGATCTTGTAAAGATGTTCGAGCGCAACGAGTTTGATCTCGTCGCACTGGGTCGAGTTCTTCTTGCAGATCCCAACTGGCTGGAAAAGGTAGAGCAGGGACGGATTAACGAGCTAACGCCCTATAATCGCGATACGGCGCTCAAGAACTACGAACATTAATAATCCGAGGTTCGAAACTCCAAGGAGGTCAGGACCCGACGATTGCAGATGTTACCCCCTTTCAGGGGGCGACGGCGCTCGATGCGTCCAGCATCTGCAATGACGTTTTGCTAAAAGGAAAACAAGATATGCGTCAAATCGATCATTTCATCAGCGGTGGTGCAGGCGCCAGCGCATCGCGTTTTGGTGACATAATGGATCCCAATAATGGCGGCGTGCAAGCGCAGGTCGCTTTAGGTGACGCAAGCGTATTGGAGCGCGCAGTACAGGCGGCATTGGCGGCGCAGCCTGCGTGGGCGATGACCAACCCGCAGCGCCGCGCGCGGGTGATGTTCGAATTCAAGCGTCTTGTTGAGGCCAATATGGACGATCTGGCGCATATGCTGAGTAGCGAGCATGGCAAGGTCATTGCCGACAGCAAGGGCGACATTCAGCGCGGGTTGGAAGTCATCGAATTTTGCTGCGGCATCCCGCATGTGATGAAGGGTGAATATAGCCAAGGCGCTGGCCCTGGTATTGATGTCTATTCGATGCGCCAGCCCATCGGCATTGGCGCAGGTATCACACCGTTTAACTTTCCCGGCATGATCCCCTTGTGGATGTGCGGTCCTGCCATAGCGACGGGCAATGCCTTTATCATCAAACCAAGCGAGCGTGACCCAAGCGTGCCGGTGCGCTTGGCCGAACTATTTATTGAGGCTGGCCTGCCTGAAGGCATCTGCCAAGTCGTGCATGGCGACAAAGAAATGGTCGACGCTATTTTGGACCATCCAGCCATTGGCGCTGTTAGCTTTGTCGGTTCCTCCGACATTGCGCATTATGTTTACAATCGCGGCGTTGCCAACGGCAAGCGCGTGCAAGCCATGGGCGGCGCGAAGAACCATGGCATCGTCATGCCCGATGCGGATTTGGACCAAGTGGTCAATGACTTGGCTGGCGCTGCTTTTGGTTCAGCAGGCGAACGCTGCATGGCGCTGCCTGTGGTCGTGCCCGTTGGCAATGACACAGCAGAGCGTTTGAAGGCTAAGCTCATTCCGGCCATCGAAGCCTTGCGCGTGGGCATCTCGACCGATGCCGAAGCGCATTATGGCCCAGTTGTCACCGCGCAGCATAAGGCAAAGGTTGAAGGCTGGATCCAGACGTGCGTTGACGAAGGCGGCGAGTTGATCATCGATGGCCGCGGGTTCAAGCTGCAGGGGCATGAAGAAGGCTATTTCATTGGCCCCACTTTGTTCGATCATGTCACCACCGACATGGAAAGCTATAAGGAAGAAATCTTCGGCCCCGTTCTACAAATGGTGCGCGCGGCCAATTTTGAAGAAGCCTTATCGCTGGCCAGCAACCACCAATATGGCAATGGCGTTGCGATCTTCACCCGCAACGGCCACGCAGCGCGTGAGTTCGCCGCGCGCGTCAATGTCGGCATGGTTGGCATTAACGTGCCCATCCCGGTCCCTGTTGCCTATCACAGCTTTGGTGGCTGGAAACGCTCTGCCTTTGGCGACACCAACCAGCATGGCATGGAAGGCGTCAAATTCTGGACCAAGGTCAAAACCATCACACAGCGTTGGCCCGATGGATCGCCTGACGGCGGCAACGCATTCGTCATTCCGACTATGGGGTAAGGCTGCAAAGCTGATGGCTGCTGCGCTTATGCACTCTCACGCCGCGTTACGCGCGGTAAAGGCGTTGCCTTTCAGTCCATCGGCGAGGCGGAGCGATATGAGTATTGCGCCGTTTCTTGAACGCACATCGAAATCCTAGAGGTAGGCTGCTATGCAAAACCAGTTTGAACTCACGGACGATCAAATCGCCATTCAAGATATGGCGCGCAAATTCACAGCGGATGCGATCACGCCTTTTGCTGCGGAATGGGACGAAAAGTCGCATTATCCGGTCGATGTGTGGAAAGCGGCTGGCGCGCTTGGCTTTGGCGCGATTTATGTGTCTGAAGAATCGGGTGGCACGGGATTAGGC
>NZ_JBIIBA010000007.1:0-90594 GCF_044239665.1 Sphingorhabdus sp. | reverse complement strand
TTTGGCGGCTATGGCTATTTGCGTGATTATCCTATCGAACGTTTCTGGCGCGATTTGCGCGTACATTCCATCCTTGAAGGGACCAATCAGGTTATGCGTATGATTATTGGCCGGGACCTGTTGCGCCCGTAAATTCTGCTTGTGGAGTTGAGATTATGATTACGGGCACAGATGCAAATATGGGCACAACGCCAGTTAGGGTAGAACATCTGTTCAACGAGCAGGCATTGGTTGATTGGATGATTGGAAATGTTGAGGGCTTTGCGGGGCCTCTTACGGTCGAACAATTTAAAGGCGGCCAATCTAATCCTACTTATAAGCTCATAACGAAAACAAAGTCGTATGTGTTACGCCGCAAGCCACCGGGTGATTTGTTAAAGGGTGCCCATGCGGTTGATCGTGAAGCGCGAATTTTATCAGCGCTTGGTTCTACCGGTTTTCCCGTGGCCAAGGTTTACGGTCTTTGTGAAGATAATAGCATTATCGGAACTTCGTTTTTTATCATGGAGATGGTTGAAGGACGGATTTTTTGGGATGCGACATTTCCCGATGTCGCAACGGACGAACGGGCCGACTATTTTGATGCGATGAATGCTAGTATTGCGGCCCTTCATAAAATTGATCCAGCCTCGGTTGGCCTTTCTGATTTCGGCAGGCCTGGCAATTATTTTGAGCGACAGATTGCGCGTTGGTCGAAGCAGTATCTTGAGGATGCCGATGCAGGGCGCGATACGGAAATGGACAAATTGGTAGAATGGCTGCCGGCCAATATTCCGCTCGGCGATGAGACTAGTATCGTTCATGGCGATTTTCGCTGCGATAACATGATATTTCATCCGACAGAACCACGTGTGCTGGCGGTTCTGGATTGGGAATTATCAACCCTAGGACATCCGCTGGCCGACTTTGCTTATCATGCGATGATGTTTCGGATGCCGCCAGACATTGTGGCAGGTTTAGGGGATGCCAATTTAACGCAGCTCGGAATTCCATCTGAGGCAGACTATCTCGCCGCATATTGTCGCCGAACTGACCGCGCGTTGATTTCTGAGGCCGACTACGCCTTTTATGTCACGTTCAATTTTTTCCGACTTGCCGCAATTTTCCACGGCATCAAGGGGCGGGTAATTCGCGGCACGGCGGCATCCGCGCACGCGACAGAGCGCGCCAAAAGCTTTCCAAAGCTTGTCGCTCTCGCCCGTGAAAGCATGGATGCTTGCTTATGAGCGATGCGGATTTGTAACGCTTTGGTCCAGTCGCATGCCCCGTATCTCGCCATCTTAGCTGTGCAAGACAAAGGGCTGAGCGTGATGGCATGTGGCCCTTATGAGGCTTGAAAGAGCGCAGCTTCTGGGGTCAAGCGGCCCTGAGCCAAGTGAAAGCAACTGGGTACCGTCACATCCATCCCGACGCTGCCCAGTCGTTTTCTCCCGCATTAGAACCGCGAAATTGCGCCTCCACATACTTTGATGCCAGCTCCGCTCACATAACTCGCGCTGTCTGTTGCCAGAAAAAGCGCCGCAGCGGCAACTTCGTGCGCCTCTCCAATACGGCCAACCGGCGCTTTTTCTTCCCAATAAGCGCGAAAGGCTGGGTCTGCCATAGAAGGCGCAGCCAATGGCGTCATTATTGCGCCGGGTTGCAGATAATTTGCAGTTATACCAAATTGACCCAGATCAGCTGATAGTGATTTGGTAAAGCCCGCAATGGCGTGCTTGCTGGTGCCATATGCGCAAAGCGAAGGCCCGCCAAAGTCAGACATGATTGAACCGAGATTAATGATCCGGCCAGACCGGCGCAATTTCATGTGCGGCAGGACGGCACGTGTAATCATGAAGGGGGCCGTGACGTTGACCTCCATCGTTTTCAACCAGCTTTCCGGCGTCTGGTCTTCAACCGTGCCTGGCAAGCAAATTCCCGCGTTGTTGACAAGGATGTCCACCTTGCCGAAGCGGGCTAGGACGGTTTCGACGATTGTTTCTGCGGCATTGGGTGTCGTAATGTCGCACAAAAGGAGCGCAAGCTTGTCGCTCGCTTGCAGATCCGCTGCGTCAAAGCCCTGCTGATCCACGGCCAGCACTTCTGCGCCTTCAGCTAAATAGAGACGCGCAATTGCTAGCCCGATACCGCTAGCGGCTCCCGTTACGATCGCCGTTTTTCCCGCAAGTTGCCCTGTCATTTGCTTCTCCTTTTTTCCGTGTCTACAAAAAACCAACCCAGCATCTATGCGCTTGTCTTGGCGTATCCCGCCCCGACGAGCTTAGCCATATCATTTCATGATGGAGATGATTGTCATCCGTGGCCTTGGCCAACATCGTAGGCGGCAAAGCAGCTATAGTGCAAGGACTGCTGGTTAATCAATTCCAGCTAAATGCATCTTTTCTCGAAGCGCCGCTAATAGGCTGTCCTCGTCCAGACCTACTGCACGGGCAAAGGCTCTTGTAAAACCGAAAATGTAAACACTGCCGGGCAAGGCCGAAAAGTCGTCATTCTCGATTGCGGTCAAAAAACGCACTGAAATTTTTGTGCGATCTGCGATATCTTGGAGAGCGAGATTAGCTGTCATGCGTGCTTGATTAAGCCTCGCGCCAATCAATTCCATCTCGCCCACAAGCGGGTCTTTTGGAACAAAGCTCACTTATATTCTCCCCCCAAAGAACGCGATTTTCCGTTACGTAAAAGATACAAACGAATCGGAAACGCATCCTGTTAGCAGAAGTTATCCACAGGGTCGAATCGTCGAAGACGCGATGCTGACAGACACTATCGTCAGCCCTTTTTATTCAGTAACCTGACCTTTTAAACTTACGCCAGTTTAATAGGTCCGGACGCTAGGCTACGCCGCGACCGACACCGGTAATTTGGCAGATCGCGGGCTCGTTAGTCGGCCAGCTCAAACACATATAGCATGTTGCCGCCGCTCGGCTGGTAGATATCTGGGCTTTGTTGCGCCGTCACCAGCTTGAACACGCCCATGCCCGTGGTCACGGCGATATACTGTTTGCCACCTACCGCATAAGTCACTGGGTAGCCATGCGGCGCTGAACCAAGGCGTGTTTGCCAGAGCACAGCGCCGGTATTCACGTCAAAGGCCTTGAAGTAACGATCGATGTCGCCAATGAACGCCAGACCACCACCGGTGGTCAGTGCAGAGGTCATGAACATGGCACGCTGGGTATGTGACCAGCGCGGCTTTAACGTCGTGACATCGATGGCACTCAGGCGACCGAGCATGCCGTCGGCGCCAGGCATGGGGTGGATGGTGGATTCGCCGCCATAACCGCCGCCGCCTTCTTTGCGCTCCACGGCACGGCCGGTCATGTCGACGCATAATTGGTGCAATGGCAACAACAGCAAGTTGCTGGGCGGGTCATAGGCGCTGGCCTGCCAATTGTGGCCGCCATAGATGCTCGGACAGACCGACACCGTGTCATCCACCCCTGCATTCATGATGTCATCGCGGTATTCCACGCGACCAGTTTTATGGTCTATGGATTTGAAGATATTTTGATAAAGCGTTTCGGTGACAGCCACAAACTTGCCGTTACGACGGTCGAGTTTCCATAACAGGCCATCCTTACCAGCAGTGAGCACGAATTTGTCCGGCCCGATATCTACCAGCACGCGTTCGAAGCCGGTTTCCATGTCGAGTGTTTCACCCGGTACGTGCTGAAAGTGCCATTGCAATTTGCCAGTGCGCGGGTCGAGTGCCAGTGTCGAGTTGGTGTAGAGGGCTGCATCCGCTGCAGTCATGCCGCGGCTGGCTGCTACCCAAGGCTTCGCTTGGGCGGTGCCGAAGTAATATAGGTTTAACTTCGGGTCATAGCTACCGGTAATCCAGTTGTCGCCGCCGCCGCGCAATTCAACGGGCTGGCCCGCCCAGCTGGCATCATTGGGGTCGCCGGGCAGTGCGATGGTGGAGGTGCGCCACAATTCCTTGCCTGTGCTTGGGTCGTGTCCGGTGATAAAGCAGCCTGTCTTTTTGTAGCGTTCGCAGCCGTTGATACCGCTCACCACGACGCCACCAGCGATGAATGGCCCCGCCGTATGCGTGTAGCCTTGACGATAGTCTGCCTTCACTGCGCGCCACAGCAGCTTGCCGGTACGCGCCTCCAGCGCCACAATGGCGGCGTCGTAAGTCGCCAGAAATACCTTGTCCTGATACAGCGCGATATTGCGTGTAGGTCCACCTAGCGTGCGTGAGTCTTCGGGATGTGGGTAGGCATATTCCCACAGCAAACTGCCGCTAGCGGCGTCGATTGCCTGCACCACATTGCCCGGATGGGTCAGGTACATTACGCCGTCATGGATGAGTGGGGTGGGCTGATTACTGCCCTCTTTCATCGTCATCGCCCAAGAGAGCCGCAGGCGACCGACCGATTTGGTGTTGACGCTCGACAATGGACTAAAGCCCTGTCCATCTTCAGTGCGGCGCCACTGGAGCCAATCTGTGGCGGGTGGGTTTTGCAGCATCGCATCGGTAACCGGTGACGTCGGCGGTGCTTCGCGGTTTACCCAGCCACCGGCCCGTTGGGCTGCCTCCATGACGCCAGCAGCCCCTTGCCACGTGGTTTGATCTGGCTTTTGTTCGCTGGCCGCTGGTTTTTGTTCGCTTACTGCTGGTTTTAACTCGCTTACCGCAATGCCATTGCTGCGCAGCAGGAAAGCGGCGATGTCGTTGACCACGGAGGGCGGGGCGTTAGCGGGCACGTTCATAGACATCATGCTGCGGATGAAGGTGGCCAAGGGCGGCACGCCGCCTTTGCCCCATCGGGTCCGGAACCGCTCGCCGGTTAAAGCAACACCATGGGCACCGCCTGACAGGTTGGCATTGTGGCATTCCGCGCAATAGTTTTTGTAAGCTGCACTGCCAGAAGACGTGGTTTCAGCCTTAGCTTCTGCCGTCATAAGCACGCTTACGGCCAGCAACATGAGGCTGATAAAAGGCCAGCGAATAACCCGCATGAACATCTCCTATGATTATAGGAAGAGGATGCTCGCTTGTCTGCAACCAGTCAATGATGAAGTTGCCTTCGGCTCCAAGAAGACGAAAGGGTGGAGAGTTCCGGTGACAATTGCGTCATCCCCCAAAACACCCCATTCAGCAACAAACGCAGTCGCCCCAGCCTGCGCTGGGGTGAGGGGATAACTTTGGCGAAGCCTCTCGCATGCAGGCGGGGGCGTGGCGACCATAGCAAACTCCCCTCCCGCCTGCGGGAGGGGGCGGGGGAGGGGCGAGCCGCAGGCGCGCGTGAGAACATTGAAGGCAGATGCCCTCCCCTAACCCCTCCCGCGAGCGGGAGGGGAACTAAGTCATCCCCGAAACGACCCGTCATGCTGAACTTGTTTCAGCATCTTATTATTTCTTCGCGGCGGTGCTTAAGTAAGATCCTGAAACGCGTTGTGCTCTGCACGCCTTCGGTTTCAGGATGACGGAAGGTGTTGTTTATAGAGATCGCGAAAACCCCAACCACCTCAATAACGCAGTCTCGACTTTGCCCATGACCAGCGGCTATGGGGGCGGCATGAGCACATATACTAAATCCGCAATCGTCCTTTTGTCCGGCGGTCTTGATTCCATGGTTGTGGCCGGATTGGCGCGCGAGGCGGGCTATGATCTGATTGCGTTGACCATCGATTATAATCAGCGTCACCGTATTGAACTGGACAGCGCAGCCCGCATTGCCGCGCATTTGGGGGCCAAGGAGCATATTGTATTGCCGCTGGACTTGACGCGCTTTGGCGGGTCGGCGTTGACGGCGGATATTGCTGTGCCCAAACAGGGGGTGGAGTCTGGCTTTATTCCGGTGACTTATGTCCCGGCGCGCAACACGATATTTTTGTCCTTATGCCTTGGCTTGGCCGAAGCGCGCGATGCCCGCGACCTTTGGATTGGGGTCAATGCGCTCGATTATTCAGGCTATCCCGATTGTCGCCCCGATTTCATCCGCGCGTTTGAGGCAACGGCCAATTTGGCGACCAAGGCAGGCGTCGAGGGCGATCATTTTACCGTGCACACGCCCTTGCTGCATATGACCAAGGCCGACATCGCGCGGGAGGCTGCACGGCTTGGGTTGGATGCGGGGATGAGCTGGTCCTGCTATGACCCAAGCCCTGATAATAAGGCCTGCGGTCAATGCGATGCTTGCCGTCTGCGCGCGAAGGGATTTGCCGATGCTGGCCTGCCTGACCCGACGGTTTATGCATGAGCTACGCGGTTAAAGAGATTTTTCTGACCTTGCAGGGGGAGGGCGTCCATGCGGGCCGCCGCGCGGTGTTCTTACGCTTTTCAGGCTGCAATTTGTGGAGCGGACGAGAGGCCGACCGCGCCAGCGCCATTTGCCAATTTTGCGACACTGATTTTGTCGGCACCGACGGCGAAAATGGCGGACGTTATGACGCCGAAGGGCTGGCAGCGAAGGTCGCCGAGCTGTGGGGCGATGGCATGGACAGCCGCTATGTCGTGATTACCGGCGGCGAACCCATGCTGCAAGTGGATGACGGGATCGTCGACGCGCTCCACGCCCACGCTTTCCAGATCGCGATTGAAAGCAATGGCACCATAGTGGTGCATCCCGGCATTGATTGGATATGCATCAGCCCAAAGGCGGGATCGGACGTCATTCAACGCACTGGCGACGAATTGAAATTGGTGTGGCCACAACCGACAAGCGACCTTGATGCCATGGAACAATGGCAATTTGCCCATTTCCTTATTCAGCCCATGGACATGGGAGAGGCCGCGTTGAACGCAACCAGCGTATCAGAGGCGACGCGTTTCGTGATGGCGCGTCCAAAATGGCGCTTGTCTTTGCAAAACCACAAGATTCTTGGGCTACCTTAAGCGCATATAAATTTGCTTGAAACCTCTTCCTGAACGTGACAGTCTTGTGACAGGGAAGAGGAGAGAGAAAATGGCAAAAGCCCAAGAAGCGCATCTGCGCGCCTATAAAAGCTATGCAAAACGCATGTCTGACCATGTCGCTATTGCGTTAGTTGTCTACACATTGGTGCTGATATTTTTGGTGACGCCGACGATTGAATCGAGCGGCATGTCGATTTTTCCGTATTTTGTCTTGGTCCTTTTTGTTGCTGCCGTCATCCCCTTTTGCCGGAATTTGGAACGGCGTTGGCAGAAACTATGTGCGACCGCCCGTCCAGATGATGGACTGGAAACGCAATATGTCGCCGACCGTTTGAAATTATGGGTCGCCGCGATTGCCATGCCAGCTGTATTGGCGGTGCTATTCACGGTTTTTTGAAGGCGGCTTGATTGACGCTGTAACGGCCCGCGCCTAAGCGGGAATCATGCTGACACCACAACAGGCGCTTGATCGCGCGCAAAATCTCGTTTCCCAAGCCATGAAGGCAGGTGCTGACGCGGCCGATGCCGTCTATGTCTGCGATGCCTCGACTGAAGTGCAAGTGCGGCTGGGCCAGTTGGAAGATGTGGCCCGATCCGAAGGCGAAGATATTGGCCTGCGTGTATTTGTCGGCCAACGCTCCGCCACCATTTCCTCATCCAACATGAACCCCGACATTCTGGCAGGGCTGGTGACGCGCGCCATCGACATGGCAAAAGAAGCGCCGGAGGACCAATATGCGGGCCTCGCGCCGCAGGATCGTTTGGTGACGGGTGCTATTCCCGACTTTGATAGCGATGACGGCCTTGACCCGGACCCAGCCTTGTTACGTGCAGCGGCGTTGGAATGCGAAGACGCGGCGCGCGCCGTACCCGGCGTCACCAACAGCGAAGGCGCGGGCGCAAGCGCTGGACGCAGTATCTTTGCGCTGGCCACCAGCCATGGCTTTGCAGGCGTTAAATCGGGTTCGGGCTATGGCATGTCGGCCAGCGTGCTGTCGAGCGATGGTGATGCCAAGGAACGCGATTATGACTGGCGGTCGGCGCGACATCTTGCTGACCTTGACAGCCCATCCAACATTGGCACCCGTGCAGGCGAGCGCGCGGTCAAACGTTTGAACCCCGGCACGGTCAAAAGCGGGCAGATGCCCGTCGTGTTTGACCCACGCGTCGGTGGATCATTTGTCGGCCATTTGCTTGGCGGCATTAGCGGCTCGGCAATCGCACGGAAAACAAGCTTCCTGCTGGAATCGCTTGGCGCGCAGTTATTCGACAGCAGCATTTCCATTATCGATGACCCGCACCGGATGCGCGGCCTTGGTTCACGCGCCTTTGATGGTGAAGGCCTGCCTACCGCGCGTCGTTATATCATTGAAAAGGGCATTTTGACCGGTTGGTTGATGGAAAGCGCGTCGGCGCGGCAATTGGGGCTGGAACCCACTGGCCACGCCAGCCGCGGGGTTAGCGGTGCGCCAGGCGTCAGCCCATCCAATGTGCATCTGGAAGGCGGTAGCGTCAGCGTGTCGGAGCTGATCGCAGATATCAAACATGGCGTGTATATCCATGAACTTGCAGGGCAAGGCGTGAACCCAGTCACAGGTGATTACAGTCGCGGTGCAGCAGGTTTCCTTATCATCGATGGCGAAATTGCGGGGCCGGTGAGCGAATTCACTATTGCGGGCAATTTAAAGGATATGTTTGCGGGCATGACGGCGGGCAATGACCTCGAATTCACACGCAGCATGAACGTGCCGACATTACGCATCGATGGCATGATGATCGCAGGTGCCTGAACGGCAAGTTGACCGCGCCGCCGTTGTCGCTGCCACGCAAGAGGCTGCGGCATTGGCCTTTGCCAGTTGGCGCGAGGGCGCGGCGGCCGATACCAACGTGTGGGACAAGGGCCAGAATAACCCTGTCAGCGATATCGACATGGCGGTTGATGCGTTGCTGACGACACGATTGCGGGCCATTTTGCCTGAAGCGGCGTGGTTGTCGGAGGAAACCGTGGATGACCCGTCACGGCTGGACGCGCGGCTGTTATGGTTGGTCGACCCAATTGACGGCACCCGCGATTATGTGCGCGGACGCAGCGGATATTGCGTGTCGGTGGCTTTGGTGGCCGATGGCCTGCCGGTATTCGCCGTCATGGTAGCGCCTGCGCAAGGCAAAGTCTGGGTGGCGGCGCACAATGAAGGCGTCACCTGCAATGGAGAGCGGCTGGTAGGCAGTAGGCGGCTCGACTTCACCGGATCACGCGTGCCGGCCGATGATTTGCCAAAATTGGATGCGGATCTGGTGACGGTGACCAAGCCCAACAGCATTGCCATGCGCATGACGATGGTCGCCTGCGACCGTGCGGATCTTGTCGCGACGTTACGATGGGGCAATGAATGGGACATCGCTGCGGCGCATTTGGTGGCGCAGGAGGCCGGCGGGGTGGTTACGGACGCCTTGGGGCGACCTATACGCTATAACAAACGCGAGCCGCTGGATTTCGGCCTTATCTGCTGCGCGCCGGGGATACATCAGGCGGCGGTGGCGCGCCTGTCGGGCAGGGCGGCAGCTATCTTATCGTCATCGTGAAGCGGTTAACTCAAAATCGTCATCCTGAACTTGTTTCAGGATAACGCACAGCGGTCGCCTGTTATCCTGAAACGAGTTCAGGATGACGAGAGATTTTCCTCCCATCTTGGTTAAGCATATTCGGCCTGACGCGCTTTAAGACCGCAACCGCGTCCATAAAGCATCGCGGTTCATATATCGGGGATTGTTGGCGACCGCGTCGACAAACGCCTTGCGCACCCAGCGGAATTTCTCTGGCCGGCTGGTGAAAATCCGTTGGTCCCAAGCCTGCGCATTGGCGGCACGGACCTTGCGCGCGATTTCGCCGTAAATCCCGGCTGCTGACAAGACCGCCCAACGGGCGCGCAAGGGCAAATGCTTGGCACCAACGCGCGCCGAAGCCTCATATTGTTCAGCCTCATCGGCGAGCCAGCGACCCATCAGCGCCAGTTTCTTTCGGTTATGCGGTTTCATATGCTCGCCGGGCCCGATATCGAGCATAGCGAGCCAGTCATCAGGCAAATAGCATCGGCCGGCGGCGTCATCCTCGGCAATGTCGCGGGCGATATTGGCAAGCTGAAAAGCAAGGCCAAGGTCGCAGGCCCTGTCGAGCGTGGCGTCATCATCGGCTGCTACGCCCATGACGACTGCCATCATCACGCCAACCGCGCCTGCGACATGGTAGCAATATTGATACAGGTCGCTTTCGCGGCGCGGGTGCCAATCGGCGGCGTCGAGGGCAAAGCCTTCGATCACATCCTCTGCCATGCGCGGCGTGAGGCCACATTCCCGCGCGACCACGCCCAAGCAGTCAAAGGCTGGCTCGCCTGTGGGCGTTCCGGCGAGTGCCATTGCGGTCAATTCGCGTATCGCCTGCAACCGCGCCTGCGGGTCTGTGACCGCTTCCATAGTGCCGCCATGGTCTTGCCCATCGGCCATATCATCACATTTGCGACACCATGCGTACAAAAGCCAAACCCGTTCGCGCGTTGTCCGGTCGAACAGGCGGCTGGCAAAGCGAAAGGATTTTGACCCGCGTGAGATGCTCTCTTGCGCAAAGGCGACGAGTGCGGGGCGGTTACATTCAGCCACAGCAAAAACCTGAGTCATTTTGCGCACGCGGGAATGACAAGATCGAAGATTGCGCGATGCCCGTCACAAGTCATCCGCCTTCATCTGGAAAATCGTCTTGTGCGGCACATAAGCCGCCATTTGGGCTAACAAACCGTCCAGATTATCATCGACAAGCATGATACCGGCATGTTGTGGCCGAATGAAACCTACGTCGATCATATTCTGGTTAAACGCGACCAATTGGTCATAAAAACCTGCGACGTTCAAAAGGCCGACGGGTTTTTGGTGATAGCCAAGCTGTGACCAGCTAATGGCTTCCCACAATTCATCCATTGTGCCGACGCCACCGGGAATAGTGATAAAGCCATCGGACAAGTCCGTGAAGCGTTGCTTACGCTCGTGCATGCCCGATACCACATGCAGCTCGGTGCAGCCCTTGTGCGCGACTTCTGCGCCGACCAAAGCCTCTGGGATGATGCCAATTACTTCGCCGCCTGCTTCCAGCGCGCTATCGGCCACCGCGCCCATCAGGCCCAGCCGTCCGCCGCCATACACAACGCCAATGCCGCGTGTGGCCAGCGCCTTTCCGACTTCGCGGGCGACATTAATATATATGGGATTTTCCGGCGTCGCTGACCCGCAATATACTGCAAGGCGTTTCATGAATGTGCGTCCTTTAACATCAATGCGGCCGTGGCCTTTGCGCTGCCTACAACACCGGGGATGCCAGCGCCAGGATGCGTACCTGCGCCGACAAAAAACAAGTTTGATATCGCGTCATCACGGTTGTGCGCGCGCATATAGGCCGATTGCCAGAGCACGGGTTCAAGGCTGAACGCGCTGCCCAAATGCGCGGATAAGTCGCGGCTAAAATCGGCTGGTGTATAATGGAATTGCGTGATGATGCGGCTGCGGATGTCGGGGATTAGGCGGCGTTCCAGCTCGTCCAATATCCGTTCCTTCATTGCCTCACCCACATCGCCATCCCAATTATGCGGCGCCTTGCCCAAATGGGCAACGGGCGCGAGGACATAAAAGGTGGAGCAACCTTCGGGCGCAAGGCTTGGGTCGGTGACGGTCGGGTGATGCAAATAAAGCGAGAAGTCCTTTGGCACGACACCATGATTGAAGATATCGTCCAATAGCCCCTTATAGCGCGGGCCGAACAATATCATGTGGTGCGGGATGCCCGGCCAAGTACCCTTTATGCCCAAATGCAGCACGAACAAAGAAGGCGACCAGCTTTTTCGGCGCAAGGCATTGCTTGCCCGTTCGCCGCGTTTGTTGCTGGATAACAGATCCTTGTACGTGTGCATCACATCGCCATTCGATGCCGCCATGTCGCAATCCATGCGCCAACCGGATTTTGTCCGCACGCCTATGACCTTGTCACCGCGTGTTTCAATCTCTTCGACCGCATCGTCCAAACGTACAGTTCCACCGAGCCGTTCGAAATGCGTCACCATGGCATGGACGAGGCGGTTTGTGCCGCCCTTGGCAAACCATACACCGCCTTCTTTTTCGATGGTGTGGATGAGCGCATAAATTGCGCTGGTGCTCATGGGATTGCCGCCCACAAGCAAAGTGTGAAACGACAACGCTTCGCGTAATTTTTCATCTTTAAGGTAGGAAGAGACAATCGAATAGACCGAGCGCCATGCCTGATATTTCATCAACGCCGGCGCAGCCTTTATCATCGAGGCAAAGTCGAGGAACGCAACGGATCCCAGCTTTTGATAGCCCTGTTTATATACGCCCTTTGAATATTCGAGGAACTTGCGATAGCCCTCAACATCATCGGGGTTTAGTTTCTCAATCTCTGTTTTCAGGCCCGGCGCATCGTTGGAGTAATCGAAATTCGTGCCATCCGGCCAGTTGAGGCGGTAAAACGGGAATACGGGCATTAATTCGATATCGTCTGCCATCTTGTGACCAGACAGCGCCCATAATTCTTCTAAGCAGGGCGGGTCAGTGATGACGGTGGGGCCACCATCAAAGGTAAATCCATCCTTCTCCCAATAATAAGCGCGGCCACCGGGCTTGTCCCGCGCTTCGATGATTGTGGTTGATATTCCCGCCGACTGCAGGCGGATGGCGAGTGCGAGGCCGCCAAAGCCGGCACCGATGACCGCGGCTTTTTGTGTCATGCCCATCGCCCCCAAAAGGCATCATCCTGAACTGCTTTCAGGATAACAGACGATGTTATCATGTTATCCCCAAACCAGTATGGGATGACGAAGCGGGGAGGAGTTTTGATCACTTCTTTTTGCTCCGGATCGCTTTTATCGCCCGCCTTATGGGAATGGGTGGCTTGCCGGATAGGATACGTATCATGTCCTTAATGGTCGTATTTCCAGCGTAAAAGCGTTCGATCAAACCGGGTTTAAGTCGGTAGAAGCGTTCCAATATCTTGTACCGATCGGGACCATCTGCGCCGCGGAAGAGCATGCGGTTCAGCATGCGGAAGAATTTGCCCTTATGCCAATGCTCCTCAGACCGTTGACGCAGCGCAAGGTTCAGCTTGTCACCGTCTAGCTCAGGCTGCTCTGCGATGAAAATCGCGTTGCGCACGGCATCGGGCAGGGAGTAGCTGGTGACGGGTTGAAAAAATGCACCCCGCGCGCCGGCCTTGGCGGTCCGGCCACTGCCACTATTCCAATAGCTTTCAAGATCGCCGCCCATGACAACAGGTAAAACGCCATTTTCCTCACGCAAGATGCGTTCGACTTTCCAGCCTTTTTCGTCGGCATAAGCCGCAAGCCGTTGCCGTAAAATGCGTGGGTCATGGTCGGGCTTGTCGCTATAATAAGTGTCTTCGACAAACAGCTTGTCCATAGCAAAGGGCAGGACGTAAACGAAACGATAGCCATCATGTTGGTCCACCGTAGCGTCCATGACGATTGGCTTAGTGATATTGTGTGGCTCGGACAATTGCATCAACTGCCCCGTAAATTTTTGCCAACCGCAGTCGAGATGATGCAAATCGCCAGCACCGCGCACATCGATAACACCGCCAGCTTTAATCCGCTGCGCGCCGTCGAGCACCACGAGGCGGGGGGAAACAGCCTTCACTTCACGGCCCAGCATTAAGGACGATGCGGGAAGTTCCTTCCGCAAGACCCAATCAAGCCGTTCAGATTCGATGGTGTAATAAATATTATCCAGCGAACGGCTGTGCGCGGGAAATTTTACGTCATAACCCGACCAGCCATAAGTGACCAAAGGCGCAGTCAGCCAGCGATGCTCAGGCAAAATGTCGCTCGCAAAGTAGCTCCAGATATGATTGCCGCCAAAGTTTTGACCTTGTTCGATGAGAACAACATCTAACTCGGGCCGCATCTTGGCAAGTGCCAGGGCGATGAGCCCGCCGGCTAGACCGCCACCAACGATAGCAACGTCGCATTTGATGTTTTCTCGTGTCACGCCTCCGCCCTAGCGCAGGCATTTTGCAAGTGAAAGGGGCCTGCCATTGTAATGCACAGCTTTCTAACCCATCATTTTAACCAAAGGCAGGATGGATATTATTTTCTATATGCTATTCAGACGTAAGATAGGTAGAACTGGATTATAGCGCGCAGCGAAAGCTGCTCCATAGGGGGGATGAACATGCGGAAAAAATGGCTTTTGGGGGCGCTTGGGCTGATCGGGCTTGTTGGTGTAGCTGCTTATACGCAGCGCGACACAATCGCGATGGCGGTTATTGGTCGCGCCGCAGATGGCGCCATGGCGCGCAACGTGATGGCGGATTTGCCTATTGACCAACTGCATGTCGGTTTTTGCGGAACAGGTTCCCCCTTACCAAGCCGTGATCGCGCCGCCGCGTGCACTGTGGTTATCGCCAATGGCAGGCTGTTCGTCTTTGACATGGGTGAAGGTTCTGGCGAAACATTGTCCCTGATGGGGATGCCGCTGGATAAAGTACAAGGCGTCTGGCTGACGCATTTACACAGCGACCATTTTGAAGGCCTTGGCCCATTTACCTTGCAACGCTGGGCTGGGACTAGTGCGAAAACGCCGTTGAACGTGTCCGGCCCCAATGGCGTCACCGAAATCACGGAAGGGTTGAACGCGGCCTACCGCATTGATTCCACTTACCGTGTCGCGCATCATGGCGAAGCTGTTGTGCCGCTATCCGGCTTTGGCATGTTGGGTGCGGCCATTCAGCCGGGGATTGTTTACAACGCCAACGGGGTGCGGATCACGGCCTTTGCCGTCGATCATGACCCAATCACACCCGCCTTTGGCTATCGCGTCGATTACAAAGGGAAAAGCGTCACTATCACTGGCGATACCGCGTTTACGCCAAAACTTGCGGCTGCGGCCAAGGGTTCGGACCTGTTGGTGAGCGAGTTGCTTTCCCCGCGCATCGTCGAAACGCTCGCTAACAGCGCGCAAAAGGCTGGCATGGCCAACCGCGCCAAGATTTTTGACGACATCCAAAATTACCATATCAGCCCCGAACTGGCCGCCGATGTTGCCACGTCGGCAGATGTGGGCATGCTCGCCTTCACGCATATTGTGCCGTCCGTCCCCAAATTGTTGGAATTTGCGTTATTGGGTGAAGCGGGCACCCGTTATGACGGGCCAATATCGGTCATGCATGATGGTGATGTTATCAGCATATCTGGGCCGAAAGCGTTCAAAACGCGAAATTTGCTAAAATAGTAGCAAATAGTCTAAGGTCATCAAATGGATAGCTTGCTTGTTTTGATTGTGTCTGCTGCGGCGATGACGGTGATTGTAGGATCGCGCTATTTGCTTGTCAGCGGTGCTTTTGCATGGGCGACCAAAATCCGGGAACCCGGACTTTATAATGGCCTTGATAACCAGATTAAGCGCGAGATTGGCTGGAGCCTTGCCAGTGCTGCCATCTACGGCATTCCTGCCGGTATTGTGGCTTGGGGCTGGGACAATTTTGGCTGGACGCAGATTTACACCGATGTCGGCGCATTTCCTTTTTGGTATGTGCCCGTGTCGGTTTTTCTCTATTTGTTTGCGCACGATACCTGGTTTTATTGGACGCACCGCCTAATGCATCGGCCGTTCTGGTTCAAAGCTGCACATGCCGTCCATCATGAAAGTCGTCCGCCCACTGCATGGGCAGCAATGTCGTTTCATCCGTGGGAGGCGTTGTCGGGCGCATTCGTCATTCCCGTGCTGGTTTTTCTTATCCCTGTTCATGTCGCGGCATTGGGCGCTGTGTTAGCGATCATGACGATCATGGGTGTGACCAACCATATGGGGTGGGAATGCTTCCCCAAATTCATAGTGAACGGCAAGCTAGGGCGTTGGCTGATAACGGCAACGCATCATCAGAAACACCATGACGCATATCGGGGAAATTATGGTTTATATTTCAGGTTTTGGGACAAAATGTGCGGCACTGATCTTGGGCTCGGCGATTGGAGCCGTCGCCCTAACTAGCGCAGCTGCGGCAACAGCATCTCCCGCCACGCTTGAGGTGAGCATTTATGGCCTGCGCAATATGAAGGGTAATGTCCTCATCTGCGTAACCGCAAACCCCCGTTTTTTCCCCGACTGCAGTAAAGACCCCAAAAGCTTTAGCGCCAATGTGCCCGCGCGCAATTCTGCGCCGGTTTCCTTTCGCGGCCTTGCTCAAGGCACTTATGCTATATCCTTGCTCCATGACGAAAATGGCAATGGCAAAATGGATATGGCCGTATTCATTCCAAAAGAAGGCTTCGGTTTTTCGCGTAACCCCGCGATCGTCACTGGACCGCCGAAATTCAAAGCCGCAGCTTTTCCGATTGACGCTGCCGAAGTCAGCCAGCGCGTTAAAATGAAATATATGCTCTAACGCGTTTTGCTGTGACATCAGCGGAACCAACTGAACATTTGGATTGTTCCTATATCTGGTTCACCAGGAGCATTTCATGAGGATATTTAATAGCTGCGCTGCCGCTTTGTGGGTCGGTGTCGCGCTTTGCGTACCTGCCTTTGCCCAAGACAGCGAAGCGCCAGCCGCAGAAATGCCAAATCGAAGCGTGTTTACAGGCGACTGGCTCACAGTCGGTCTTGGTGCTGGCTATCGCCCAAGCTATGACGGGTCGGACCAATATGTCCTTTTTCCTGCGCCGCTCGCGCAGGGCAGCGTAGGCGGTTTTGATTTTGGCGCGCGCGGCCCGGGACTATATGTTGACCTCATCGCCGATGGCAACAGCGGCAAGGATGTGAAATTTCTCGCAGGTCCGCTGTTACGTTTCCGCATGGATCGCAACAATGGCATCAAGGACCCAGTGGTTCGTTTGCTGGGCAAGAAAGATGTTGCGGTTGAGGTTGGCGCCACGGCTGGTGTGTCCTTCTCCAATATGCTGCATCCCTTCGATACCGTGACCATTTCCAGCGACATCCAATGGGATGTTGCGGGCGCACATAAGGGCCGCATCATCAGCCCAAGCATTAGCTATGCAACACCCCTGTCGATGGCGATATTCACCAGCTTCAGCCTATCGGCAACGCATGTGGACAGCCATTATGCCGACACCTATTTCAGTGTTGATCAGGCCGGCAGCACTGCGAGCGGCCTGCCGGTATTTGCCGCCAAGGGCGGCTGGAAAAGCTATGGCGCAAGCTTGCTTGGCGCAGTCGACTTATCCGGTAATGCGCGCGATGGCGGCTGGGGAATCTATGGTTTGATCAATTATTCCCGGCTCATCAATGATGCGGCACAATCACCCGTCACCTCGCTGCGCGGCGACGCAAGCCAATGGTTTATGGCAGGGGGCGTCAGCTACACCTTTTGACGAGTGCGGCGCGCTAGAGCGCGTTTATCGGCAATCTCAAATAGACATGCCCGCCCGGTGATGCCGGTGGTAAAGCGCCCGCGCGAATATTCACCTGAAGCGACGGTAGGATAAGCTGCGGCGCGTCCAAACTTTTGTCGCGCGCCGTGCGCATGGCAATGAACTCACCCTCGCTTATTCCGTCATGCATGTGGACATTGTCCGCCCGCTGATCGGCAACGGTCGTTTCCCACGCAAATTCACTTCGCCCTTCCGGCAAATAATCATGGCCAACAAAAATGCGTGTTTTAGGAGGAAGGTCGAGTATCTTGCGAATTGACCCATAAAGCATGCGCGCGCTTCCGCCGGGAAAATCGGCGCGTGCGGTCCCGTAATCCGGCATAAACATGGTGTCGCCGACAAATGCCGCATCACCGATGACATATGTTACACAAGCGGGCGTGTGGCCGGGTGTGTGCAGCGCATGAATGGTGAGGTTACCAAGCGGCAACATGTCGCCATCCTGCAACAAATGGTCGAACGCTGCGCCATCATGCGTGACATCGTCCGCTTCAAACAATGCGCCAAAGATGGCCTGAACCTGTGTAATCTGCGCGCCAATAACAATAGGGGCGCCCGTGACTTCGCGCAGGTGATGCGCGGCCGAGAGATGGTCAGCATGGGCGTGCGTTTCTAGCACATAAATGATGTCGAGACCTTGACCTGCCGCCGCCGTGAGCAGCGCATCAGCGGAAGTTGTTGCTATGCGACCATTGCGCGGCGTGAAATCAAGGACGGGGTCAATGATCGCGGCTTTTTTTGTGTCGGGGTCGTGGACAAGATAGCTGACGGTATTGGTCGCATGATCGAAAAAAGCTTGGACGGACGGATGCATGAGTCGTCTCCTTATATTTTTATATTAGCACTTGCTAAATTAGATTAAAGGCATATAATGACATCATGTTTGATATGACCCGTTTCGACCTCAGCCTGTTTGAGGAAAGTGCCAGCCGCGCCGCGGCGTTGCTGCGTCTGCTGAGCAATGAAAAACGGCTGATGGTCCTGTGCCAGCTTGCCGATGGTGAACTATCGGTGAGCGAAATCCAATCGCGCATTGGCCTGTCGCAATCGGCTCTGTCGCAGCATTTGGCACTTTTACGTGAGGAAGGCGTTGTTGCAACACGGCGTGAACGTCAGACAATCTATTATCGTGTGGCCGACCATGCCGCCATGCGCATCATACAGACGCTGGCCGAATTATTCTGCCCACCGGAAATGAGGACATGAATATGACTGGCATGCTTCACCCACTTACACCGCCACAGGTGCGTGAGCGCCTGAATGCCGGACGCGCCATCTTGGTCGACATTCGGGAGGCTGACGAATTTGCCCGCAGCCATATCATTGGCGCCCAGTCACAACCGCTGTCGACTTGGGAAAAGGCGCATCTGTCGGTTGATCCAGGCGCCGATGTCATTTTCACCTGCCGGTCGGGTATGCGCACCGCTGGTGCCTGTGATCGCCTTGCCGCGCGGGTGAGCGGCGATGCTTTTGTGCTGGAGGGCGGGCTGGACGCGTGGGCCAAGGCTGGCTTGCCCGTGGCAACCAATGCCGACGCGCCAATGGAAATCATGCGCCAGGTGCAGATTGCCGCAGGCTAGCTTGTGCTTATCGGCGTTGTCCTTGGCTTTCTTGTGTCCCCTATATGGTTCGGCCTATCTGGGTTTGTTGGGGCAGGGTTGACCTTTGCCGGCATAAGCAGATTTTGCGGCATGGCCCGTGTTTTGATGCTCGCCCCGTGGAACCGCGTGCGGGCCAGCTGATATGGCGATGGAGACACTGTTGCTTGCCGGACTTGGCGGCGTCTTGATTGGGCTGCTTCTGACCTTGTTTGGCGGCGGCGGGTTGGTATTGGCAACGCCGTGGCTGATTTATGTTGTTGGCCTGACGGACACACATGCCGCGATTGGCACATCGGCAGCGGCGGTGGCGGTCAATGCGACCATCGGCCTTGCCGCGCAATCACGGGCAGGGCGGGTTAAATGGCCCTGCGCCATCACCTTCGGCATAGCGGGGCTCGCAGGTGCGCTTTTGGGCGCGCAATTGGCCAAGCAAGTGGATGGTGATGCCCTCCTGATGTGGTTTGCGGTGGCGATGATCGCCATTGCAGGATCCATGCTCATTCCAAAGAAAAGCGATGGTGACCCTGCTGTGCGTCTTACGCCTCCGATAGTGCTGAAACTTGCGCCAGTTGGCTTGATTGCGGGCCTTGCCGCAGGGTTTTTCGGCATTGGCGGCGGTTTCCTGATTGCGCCAGGGCTGATGGCGTCTACCGGCATGACGCTCGCCAATGCTGGCGCATCCTCTTTGGTCTCGGTCAGCTTATTTGGTGGCGCAACTAGCCTGTCTTATGCCGCGTCGGGGCAGCTTATCTGGCCATTGTTCGGTGCTTTGGTTGCAGGTGGCGCGGGCGGAACATTGGCGGCATTGCCCTTGGCGAAGCTGCTGGATAAACGCACCGCCGTCGCACGCATGATATTCGCTTTGATGGTTATTGCCGTCGCGATATTCATCCTGCTGGACTGACAGCGCGCGCTCGTCTATTCGCTTTACATCCCCGGGGAGTCGAACGACTGAGAGGCGGTGCTGCAATGCCCGCGACCCGCTGAACCTGATCCCGTTTGCACGGGCGTAGGGAGGTGAGACCGCATCCAGTCCGGGGGACTGGCGAGGACCAGCCCCGGTCTTCAAGCTACTCGCTCTCCTTATGAAATTTTGGAGAGAATAACATGGCAGACATTCCCGCACGCACCGAAATCGGCGTCACCACTGGCCCTATTCGTGGCAGCAAGAAAATCCATGTTGGCCCGTTGAACGTCGCCATGCGCGAAATCCATTTGGAACCAAGCTCGGGCGAACCGCCTGTGCGCGTGTATGATACTAGCGGCCCCTATACCGACAGCAACGCCCGTATCGACATTAGCGTTGGCCTTCCCGAATTGCGCCGCCCATGGATCATCGCACGCAATGATGTGACGGAAGTCACCCAGCGCGAGGTAAAGCCCGAAGACAATGGCCAGCTTGGCCCCGACCGCAGCGGCGGCGTCGCGCCATTCCCTAATGTCCGCAAGCAAGTGCTTCGCGCCAAGCCCGGCATGAATGTCAGCCAAATGCATTATGCGCGTAAAGGCATCATCACGCCTGAAATGGAATATGTTGCCGAACGCGAAAATCTGGGCCGCGCGCGGCTTGCCGAATATAAACGCGATGGCGAAAGCTTTGGCGCGTCGATCCCCGATTATGTCACGCCCGAATTTGTCCGCGACGAAATCGCCCGTGGCCGCGCGATCATCCCCAACAATATCAACCACCCTGAATCCGAACCGATGGCGATTGGCCGCAATTTCTTGGTTAAGATTAACGCAAATATCGGCAACAGCGCGGTTGCATCGAATGTGGCGACTGAGGTCGACAAGATGGTCTGGTCAATCCGCTGGGGCGCGGACACCGTCATGGACTTAAGCACGGGCCGCAACATTCACGACACGCGCGAATGGATCATCCGCAATTCCCCCGTGCCGATTGGCACCGTACCTATCTATCAGGCGCTGGAAAAGGTCGGCGGTGTCGCCGAGGACCTGACATGGGAAATCTTCGCCGATACGTTGATTGAGCAAGCCGAACAGGGCGTTGATTATTTCACCATCCACGCCGGCGTCCGCCTGCCTTATGTCCCGCTGGCGGCAAAGCGTATGACGGGCATCGTCTCACGCGGCGGCAGCATCATGGCGAAATGGTGCTTGGCCCATCATAAGGAAAGTTTCCTCTACGAACGCTTTGACGAAATCACCGAGATTATGAAGGCCTATGACGTCGCCTACAGCCTTGGGGACGGCCTGCGTCCCGGCAGTATCTACGACGCCAATGATGAGGCGCAGTTCGCAGAACTCTACACGCTGGGCGAGCTAACCAAGCGCGCATGGGCGCAGGATGTTCAGGTGATGATCGAAGGGCCCGGCCATGTGCCGATGCACAAGATTAAAGAGAATATGGAAAAGCAGTTGGAAGCATGCGGCGAAGCGCCATTTTATACGCTCGGACCGCTGACCACGGATATCGCGCCGGGATATGACCATATCACCAGCGGCATCGGCGCGGCGCAGATCGGTTGGTATGGCACGGCAATGCTGTGTTATGTCACGCCCAAGGAGCATTTGGGCCTGCCTGACCGCGACGATGTGAAGGTCGGGGTTGTCACCTATAAGCTCGCCGCGCATGCCGCCGACTTGGCCAAGGGCCACCCTGCGGCGCAAGTGCGCGACGATGCGTTAAGCAAAGCGCGCTTTGAATTCCGCTGGCGCGACCAATTCAACCTCAGCCTCGATCCCGAAACGGCTGAGCAATATCATGACCAGACGCTGCCAGCCGAAGGCGCCAAGACCGCGCATTTCTGTTCCATGTGTGGGCCGAAATTCTGCTCGATGAAAATCAGCCAAGAGGTCCGCGAATTTGCCAAGTTGCAGAATCAGCCCGCCGAAGCGTTCATCGCGACCGAAGAGGCAGAGGCCGGCATGGCGCAAATGAGCAAGGTCTATGACGAAACCGGCCGCGAACTATATATGGGCGCTGGTGATCGGGAGCATGATTGAGCACACCCCGCCTAACGGCTAATCGCTTCCTCGATCCACAAACGTGCATCGGGGAAGCTGCGCTCCACTTCGGGCAAGTCGTTGACGCACAGAAATTTGATCGCGTCCCATTCACTGCCGCGTAAATAGCCGCTGACATCCTCGGCCGACCACGCATCGGTCGCGCCGACCGCGATATGCAGATAATCACGTGTGTCCAAAATCGTGGCGCTTCCGTCGGCAAGACAGGCATGGTTATGCAAGCTTTGCGGCAGAAACTGCCCCGCATCGCGAAAACGATGGCTTGCATTGGCGATAAACGCGTCGCGGTAGGTATCGAATAATAGCGCCATCACCGAACGCTGCATCGGATGGACGACATGTGCGCTTTCGAACACTTGGTCGGCGGTATAGCCAATCATCTGCGCGGCGTTGATTTGATTATAATGGTTCAGCAGGCTTGCCTCGTCCCGGCGGGCGCCGCAATTGGCAAGAGCGCTGTGGTTCGTCCATTTGCCGCGCAGCACGGGGCCATCGGCGGCAAAGAAATCCGAGCGCGTCACGGGCGCGGTCAGGAAAACATCATCGTTGAAATATAAGAAATGTTCGGCCAGCCCCTGTATGCGCCACAGCATCGTTTCGATGGACAGCGAATTGAAAGTCGGCAACGCGTCCGGATATCCAGCAAAAATCTCTTGATGGTCCACGATGCTGATCTTCGCGGCCATTTCAGGAGGAAGCTTCATGATTTCGGGTGTCTGGTTGTCGGTCACAATCCAGATCCGCCGTACCCAAGGCGCGTTGTTGGCGATGGAACGCACGCAATAATTTAGCTCGTCACTGCACAGCCACCGATGGGGGTTGGTGCCATTGTCATGCAACGGCGCTTTGGCCCCTGCCAAAGCCAATGCATTCGCCTTTGCCAGATGATAATCGCGGTTTAACTGCAACGCAGGGTCCGCCCCGTCCACCCAGGTGATAACCGCATCAACTTCAAACATTCGAGGCACTCTGCACATATGAGGTGCCGCGCCTTAGGAGTGTGACGGGGTTTTGGGAAATGGAAAGTGGGTGGGGGGATGTGGCGCGCGGTTGGCCTTGGAACTCTAAGTTTACAAACATATACCCAAAACGCGGTGTTTCTGTAAACTTACCTCGACTTTGCGACGATGGCTTACAGGGTCGGAAAGCCGGGCTGGGGTTCAACACGTTAAAAGAGCCGTTCACGCAGCAAATGCGGGCGTAGCACACAGAATCTCCGAACAAATCCTACATTGCAAGCGAAACCTATTTATGGGTTGTCCACCTGTCACCGGAATTGCCTACTCTTTCGTCATCCTGAACTTGTTTTGGCTCTACCAGCCTTCGGCTCCAGGATAACATGCGACCGTGGTTCGTTATCCTGAAACAAGTTCAGGATGACGAAAGAGTGCTTTTGCCGCGTGACATTTTGGCGCGGTGGGTTAGGATTGGGATATGACCTCGACACCGAAATCCCCCAACTGGTTCGACATCGGCATGGATGCGTGGGCGCTGGCCGCCGAATCCAACATGGTGATCGCGATGCGTATCGGCAGTCTGGCGCAAGGCGGGCCGGCGGCGGTGCAAGAGGCGGGGCGGATGGTGACAGAAAAGGTCGCGGCGAACATGACGCTTGGCTGCGACCTGATGACCGGAAAGCTGGGCAGCAGCCCCGAAGCGATCGTCAGCGGCAGCATCGCGCATTATTCCAAAAGCGTGGTCGCCAACCGGAAACGACTAAGTGGCTCGTGCGCGGGGCGGGTGGTCGAAGATGGCGGTAAGGGCGAATAAGTCTCCATTTTCGCTTCTAGTTTGCACAATATATAAAACAGGCGTATACGGGCCGAACGCTATCGTCGACCGCGACGGATTTTTGAGGCGCGTCTCTGGTCATAAGATCGGAACGGGCAACGTTTTTCCTACCACGACTTGGCTACCCACTTGACGCTGTTGTCAGGTGGTCACCTGTTTCGTGAAAGGAACATATTATGCCAGTAGGCACCGTAAAATTTTTCAATGCAGACAAGGGCTATGGCTTTATCGCGCCTGATGGCGGCGGTGATGACAGCTTCGTGCACATCTCGGCTGTTCAAGCAGCTGGCATGCACACGCTGGATAAAGAACAGCGCGTGAATTTCGAAGTCGAAATCGGCCGCAACGGTAAGGCTTCGGCCATCAACCTGTCCGCAGCTGATTAATCAGCCGCATCATACGAAAAAAAGGGCTGCCGAAAGGCGGCCCTTTTTTTGTCTCGTGCTGGCGTTTAGTCGAAAAGCTCTTCGAGAAACGACTTCCTCCGCTTCGTATATGGATAGCCATGGCCATAGCCTTGGTGCTGCATAGGATAGCCCGGCGCTGCAAAACCGCCTTGGGGGGGCATTGGTGCTTGCGGGGCAGGCGCGGGTTGTGCGGGCATTTCGGCGGCGGCGCTGCGTTCGATAATTTTATCCAACTCACCGCGATCCAGCCATACGCCGCGACATTGCGGGCAATAATCAATTTCTACACCTTGGCGATCACTCATGACCAACGGTACCTTGCACACAGGGCAAGGCATTCCAACGGCTGCATTCATTTCGGGTCTCCTCTTATACTTATGAAGCGGTCCGACATCGCCGTCATATAACGACCAGAGGGGCCCGGCCCGCATGTGCCGAACTGGGAATTGTGCGCCCAGTTTTCAAGATGGGTGCGTGCTGCCATTTAAGATGGGCAGGGGGGCGGGCTGTTACGGCTGTTGATGCATGGTCCAACCGCACGCACGCGGCAGATCATCAACGCTTTCGCACGAATTCTGCGCGCAGCACCAAGCCCTTGATACCATCAAAGCGGCAGTCAATTTCCTGCGCATCGCCGGTTAGCCGAATGGATTTGATTAACGTACCGCGTTTCAATGTCTGGCCCGCGCCCTTGACCGTCAGATCCTTAATCAACGTCACTTGGTCGCCGTCGGCAAGCAGATTGCCGACCGCATCGCGGACTTCGACGGCGTCATTTTGCGCTGTCGCGGCTTTTGCATCGGCGGCGCTAACCCATTCGCCGGACGCTTCGTCATAGACATAATCTTCGTCCATATTGTCGCTCATGGGACCTAATTTCCTTTATGTTCCGCACTGCCGTAGCGGCATTTCTTCCGACACGAAAGCCAGTTGCAATTTGCAATGATGTCAGTAAGATTTTGTTATAAAATGGAGTGGCATATGGCGCAGGCTGAGACGACCGTAGATGTTTTGATTGTGGGTGCCGGATTGTCCGGCATTGGCGCTGCGGCGCATCTCAATATGCAATGCCCGAACAAAAGCTACGCGATTGTGGAACAACGGGCCGATATGGGCGGGACATGGGATTTGTTCCGCTATCCCGGCATCCGGTCGGACTCCGACATGCACACGCTCGGCTATCGTTTCAAACCATGGTTGCATGAAAAAACAATCGCGGATGGCCCCTCTATTCACGAATATGTCCACGAAACTGCTGAAGAATATGGCATTTCGCCGCATATCCATTTTGGCCATAAGGTTATCTCGGCCAATTGGTCGAGCCCCGATGCCCGCTGGCACGTAACCGCTAAAGCCGTCGACGGCGGCGCGGAACGGCATTTTGCGGCGCGGTTCTTGTTCATGTGCGCTGGCTATTATGATTATGATCAAGGCTATAAGCCTGATTTTGCGGGCGAAGCCGATTTTGGCGGACAGATAATCCACCCGCAGCATTGGCCCAAGGATTTGGATTATACGGGTAAGAAGGTTACCGTGATTGGTTCCGGCGCGACGGCGGTCACGATTGTCCCTGTGATGGCGCAACAAGGCGCGCAGGTAACGATGCTACAACGGTCGCCAACTTATATGGTCTCTCGGCCTGCCATTGACCCGTTTTCGAAATTTGTGCGCAAGATATTGCCTGAGAGGCTGGCTTATGCGCTCACTCGGTGGCGCAATATTAATATGCAGCGTTTTACATATTGGTATGCACGCCGGAACCCGGCGAAGCTGGGGGAGAAGTTAGTCAATATGGCGCGGGAGGCTTTACCGGCGTCGGTCGATGTCGACACCCATTTTGTGCCCAAATATGGCCCTTGGGAACAACGCCTGTGCCTGATCCCCGATAGCGACATGTTCACGGCGATTACCGAGGGTAAGGCGGAGATTGTCACCGACCATATCGACCATTTTACCAAGACAGGCATCCAGTTGAAGTCGGGCAAGCATATCGAATCCGATATCATCATCACCGCAACGGGTCTGAACCTTGTCACCATGGGCAAGACCGCGATCAGTGTCGACGGGAAAGCGGTCAATTTCGGCGAGCATTTCAATTATAAAGGCGTGATGTTTAACGACATCCCGAATTTCGCCAGCGTATTTGGCTATATCAACGCATCTTGGACGCTAAAGACCGATATTGTGGCCGATTATGTCTGCCGCTTGTTGTGGAAAATGGATGACAAAAATGCACTGGTGGCAACGCCGGTTCTGGATGATCCCGACATGCCCAAGCTGCCCTTTGTCACCGACTTTAGCTCCGGCTATTTCGCGCGCAGTTTCGACACGTTGCCAAAGAATGGTGATCGTCACCCTTGGCGTGTTTTGCAAAATTACACGGCAGAGAAAAAAATCCTGACGCAAGACCCTATCGATGATGGGGTCATGGTATTTTCGGCGCCGCATTTTGCGGGCAATCATAATGCGCACACCGAAACGCTTATCGCTGCGGAATAAGCTGGATTGGACGGGCGTTGATGGCGCTCCGTCCGTTTTTCGAATTTCGGATTGTCGCGGCTATGGCGCGCGCGGGGCGGCTGTGCGATTGCATGCAGATAGGCCGATATCTGCTCCAAAAAATACGCATATGAGAAAAATACGCAATATTTCTGAAATATCTCCCGTTTGCGTGCTAATCCCGCTATCGCTCTGTCCATGCGTTACGACAATCTGATCCAGCCTGATAACGGCCAAGCCGCCACCCTCATTCATGTCACTGACAAGGGCCGTTTTGAAACTTGGCTCGCGCTGCAATCTGATGCGGCCCGAACTGCGATCAAGGCGCAGAAGTTCGAAGGCAATGCGAACGATATAGCTATCTTGCCCGGAGATAGGCCGGGGGATTGGTCTGTCGTCGCTGGCGTTTCGAATGCCGCTGTACCAAATGTGTGGCATCTTGCGAAAGCCGCAGACAGCCTTCCTGAAGGCACATATCGGCTTGCCGATTATGATGCGGGGGATGCTATGCTCGGCTGGATACTTGGGCAATATCGTTACCATGAATATTTGAGCGATCCGAAACTGACGGGGCCGCGCGTGTTGTTGGTGCGGGAACCCGCCCGCATTCCCTTGGCCGAATTGCAGGCCGCCGCAACCGCTTTGGTGCGCGATCTTGTCAACCGCCCAGCGGGCGACCTTGGGCCAAATGCGTTGGAGGCCGAAGCAAGGCGCATCGCAAAATCGTACAAGGCAGAGGTCATAGTCACCGCTGGTGAGGCGCTGGAAACGGGCTATCCGCTTATCCATGCTGTCGGCAAGGCTGCCACGCGCGAACATGCGCCGCGCCTGATTGAATTGGAATGGGGCGACCCGCGCCACCCGCGCATCGCCATTGTGGGCAAGGGCATTACCTTCGACAGTGGCGGGCTGGATATCAAACCCGCCTCCGGCATGCGGCTGATGAAAAAGGATATGGGCGGCGCGGCGCATGCCTTGGCATTGGCAGAGCTGATCATGGCGGCACATTTACCCGTGCGGTTACACATGTTGGTGGCGGCGGCGGAAAACAGCATAGCGGGCAATGCCATGCGCCCGGGTGACATCATCAAAAGCCGCAAGGGCATTAGCGTTGAAATCGACAATACCGACGCCGAAGGGCGATTGGTGTTGGCCGATGCGCTTACCAAAGCAATACAGGATAAAGCGGAGTTGATCGTTGATTTCGCTACATTGACCGGAGCGGCACGCGTTGCGCTTGGTCCCGATTTGCCAGCGATGTTTAGCAATGATGACAATATCGCCAATGCCCTATTAGCGGCATCAACGGCAGCAGGGGACCCGATGTGGCGTATGCCGCTTTGGGCGCCTTATATGGACATGCTCGACAGCGACATCGCCGACACCTCCAATAGCGGCGGTGCCTTTGCTGGCGCAGTCACGGCGGCGTTATTCCTTCAGAAATTCGTACCCGACGATGTGCCTTGGGTGCATCTCGACACCTTCGCCTGGCGACCAACCAGCAAGCCCGGCCGGCCAAAGGGCGGAGAGGCGCTTGGATTGCGAGCGGTGTTTCGTTATTTGACGGAAACTTATCCGGTCGGCTAAGGGCGGTAGAAGAAATTATACGTCGCACCAGCGCAGGCTGGTGCCTATCTCGCCTGTCGTTCAAAGCCGAGAGACGTAATGGGCCCCAGCCAACGCTGGGGCGACGTATTTGGGGGATATAAGAAGTTGTCAGACGGTCAGATACAGGCGGGAACACGGGCTATCTACACATTAAGCGGGCATAGCCTTGTCGGGGACAAACGGACAACGCCAATCCGGGGCGACCTTGCCGATATCAGCCTGGCTGGAAAGCTTTTCGCGCCGCATTATGCCGTGCCCATGCTGCGCACAGGTATTGCACCCGTGACGGAAATCCATGCCGAGGCCCATGCGACATCGATGCCGGTCAGCGCGTTGATGCATGGCGAAGAATTTGCGGTGTTGGATGTCGCGGGCGAATGGGCATGGGGATATTGCCTGCATGACAATTATTTGGGCTATCTGCGCTTTGCCGAACTGGGGGATGATTTTGCCGCAACGCATATCGTCAGCGCGTCGGCGACCTTGCTCGTGGCGGCACCATCGACGAAAGCGCCCGTGCTGGCGCGCTACCCTATGGGCGCGCGTTTGCTCTGTGGCGACCTGAGCGAATGTGGCAAATATCTGGCGTGCGAAAATGGTTTTGTGCCGCGCCCGCATGTCTCTGAAATTGGGTGCGTTAATGCATCGCCTGCGGATTTGGCAGAGCAACTTATCGGCGCGCCCTATAGCTGGGGTGGTCGCAGCGGGGATTCGGTTGATTGTTCCGGCCTTGTCCAATTGGTTTTTGGCCTGAAAGGCATCATGGCCCCGCGCGACGCCGATATGCAAATGGCCGATTTTGGTGAAGACTTGCCCGAAGGTGCACGGCTGGAACGCGGCGATTTGGTTTTCTTCCCCGGCCATGTCGGCATCATGGCCGATGCCGACAACATCATCCACGCCAATGGATCCGCAATGGCGGTGAGCGTGGAACCGCTGGCGGACGCGGCGGCACGTTTTGCCGAGCATGCGGTAGCGATTTTGGCACGGAAACGGGTAATTTTGTGACTGAAAATACGGTTCTAAGAAAAACCGTAGCCCTGAGCAGCGGTCGCGCAGCGAACGCGCCGGTCGAAGGGCGCCTATCAACGGCAGCGCAAACCTTTAGACTCCCTTCGACGGACGCAGTTGCTTTGCAACTGCTGCTCAGGGCTACGGTGATTTGAAATGACCAAAACCATCTTCATCGACGGCGCTGCGGGCACCACTGGGCTTGAGATTGCCGATAGGCTTTCGGGCCGCGATGAGTTCACGCTGATCGCCTTGGATGATGCCAAACGTAAAGACGTGGCCGCGAAGCGTGAGGCGTTGAACGACGCCGACTTTGTCATTCTGTGCTTGCCAGACGACGCCGCAAAAGAGGCGGTGGCGATGACCACATCTGCCGCGACGCGCATCATTGACGCGTCCACGGCCTATCGTATTGACCCCGATTGGGCCTATGGCTTTGCCGAATATCGCATGGGCCAGCGTGAACGCATTGCGTCTGCGCGGTTGGTCAGCAACCCCGGTTGCTACCCCACCGGATTTTTGGGCCTTATCGCGCCCTTGGTGGCCGCTGGTTTAATCCCCGCTCATTGGCCTTATACGGTCAACGCGGTTTCGGGCTATTCGGGCGGCGGCAAGGCGTTGATACAACGTTTCGAAGGCGAGGGCTTGGATATCGGCTATCGCAGCTACGGCCTTGATCTCGCGCACAAGCATGTGCCCGAAATGCAGGTTCATGCAGGCCTCATCCACCCGCCCATATTCGCCCCCGCCGTCGTCCGCGCCTTTCGCGGGATGGTGGTTGAAGTGCCCTTGCCGCTGTCGGCGATGACGGGGGCAGGCAGCGCGGATGCTTTGCGCGACGCGCTCGCCGCGCATTATGCAGGATCAAAGGTTGTAACGCTGCACGCCGAAGCTGCGCCAAGCGAATTATTGATGCACGCCGACCAAACCCCGTCAGACCGGCTAGACCTCTATGTGCTGGCGTCGCCCGACGGGTCGCAAGTGCGGTTGCTGGCCATGCTCGATAATCTCGGCAAAGGTGCAAGCGGCGCAGCGGTACAGAACCTCAACATCATGGCTGGGTTGGATGAGACGGCTGGGTTGCGGTTGTAACGGCTATCCAAACCTAGACACGCCGTCATGCTGAACTTGGTTGTGCTCTGCACGCCTTCGGCTCCAGGGTCCATTTCGCCTCTAAACCCTCCGGTCCGCGTGGCACGATGGATGCTGAACCAAGTTCAGCATGACGCTGTTTGGTAAAACCCCTCAATAAGGCGGCTGATCAAACCCCTTAGGGCTCTTGGTAAATATCTCGCAGCCATCTTCGGTGATGCCAATGCTATGTTCGAACTGCGCGCTTAAGGAGCGGTCCCGCGTAACCGCCGTCCAGCCATCATCAAGCACTTTGCCTGCGGCCTTGCCGATGTTGATCATCGGTTCAATCGTAAAGATCATGCCGGGGCGCAGCTCTGGCCCAGTGCCGGGGCGGCCGACATGGACGATTTCGGGGGCGTCGTGGAATAACTGCCCAAGGCCATGGCCGCAGAAATCGCGAACCACGCCATAACGATGCTTTTCGGCGTGGGTTTGAATGGCATGGCCAATGTCGCCAACATGGTTGCCGGGCTTTGCCGCTTCGATGCCGAGCATGAGGCATTCATAGGTTACATCGACCAAACGCTTGGCCTTAACCGGGACATCACCGACCAAGAACATGCGGCTGGTGTCGCCGTGCCAGCCGTCCAGTTGCGGCGTCACGTCAATGTTGACGATGTCGCCATCCTTTAATTTCTTGTCCGACGGAATACCGTGGCAAATCACATGGTTGATCGAGATGCAGCAGCTATGCGTATAGCCGCGATAGCCCAAGGTTGCTGGCACAGCGCCACCGCGCATTGTCATTGCGCGGACGATGTCATCCAATTCTTCCGTGCTGACACCCGGCACGACATGCGGCACTAAGGCATCGAGGATTTCGGCGGCAAGGCGGCCAGCCTTGCGCATGCCGTCAAAGCCCTCTGCCCCGTGCAATTTGATAGTCCCGTCGCGGGCCTGCATCGCCTCTTGGGGCGTCACGCGTACATATTGATCCATGCAAGCGTTATAAGGCAATAATCCGCACTTTGCGAGGGGGTGATTTATGCTATCGCGTCCCCATGACAGAATCTCGCATCTACACCGCAGCCCTTGTAATTATCGGCGATGAAATCCTTTCTGGCCGTACACAGGACAAAAATGTCAGCCAAATTGCCCTTTGGCTCAATATTCAAGGCATTCGCCTACGCGAGGTGCGCGTTGTCGCTGATGTTGAGGAATCGATTGTCGAGGCCGTGAACGCGCTGCGCGCGCGCAATGATTATTTGTTTACGACAGGCGGCATTGGCCCAACGCATGATGACATTACCGTTGATGCGATTGCGGCTGCTTTGGGGGTCGAGGTGGTTATCCATCCCGAAGCGAGCGCGGTCCTGCACGCATATTATGAAACGCGCGGCGGCATCAATCCGGGCCGTTTGCGAATGGCGCGCGTGCCCGAGGGCGCAGAACTTATCCCTAATAAAATGTCAGGCGCGCCGGGTATTCGCCATGGCAATATCTTCATCATGGCGGGCGTGCCGCATATCACCGCTGGCATGTTGGATGCGCTGACTGGCACGCTTGAGGGCGGCGCGCCGTTATTGTCCCAACAAATCGGCTGCTGGGTTGCCGAAAGCGAAGTGGCAAAGTTGCTGGGCGATACCGAAAAGCATCATGAAGGATGCCAAATCGGCAGCTATCCGTTTTTCCGTGAAGGCAAGGTCGGTGCAAACTTCGTTATCCGCACCACCGACGCGCATAAATTGGCGCAATGTGTCGAGGCGTTGCAACTTGGCCTGCGTGGTTTGGGTTATGATACCGTCGATGGTGGAATTTAAGCGGGATTGTCCGAAAAACCGCTCGTCATCCCGAACGTGTTTCGGGATAACATATCGACCTCTGTGCGTTATCCCGAAACAAGTTCGGGATGACGAGACAGTGATTGAAAAACATAGCCGCTTTTTTCCGAACGTTCATGTGCGGTCAAGCTGTAAGCCCGTTATGAGGAGTGTAATGCGCAACCTTTTACATGCTCTTGCTTTGGCAGCCTTACTGCTCTCGCCTTCGGTCTATGCGCAAACTGCGCCTGTTGCGGTAGCGACATCGAAGGCAGCGGCGCAACCATGGCTGTATGAAGGCAGCGACGTCCCTGTCGATGACACATGGACATTTGGGGTTCTGCCCAATGGTCTTCGTTATGCGGTCAAGAAAAACGATGTGCCAGCGGGGCAGGTTTCCATTCGTGTGCGGATTGACGCGGGCGCATTGCATGAAAATAATGACGAGCAAGGCTTTGCCCATCTCATCGAGCATTTGTCGTTTCGCGGATCAACCTTCGTTCCGGATGGGGAGGCCAAACGCATTTGGCAGCGGTTCGGCGTAACATTTGGCAGCGATAGCAATGCGCAAACAACGCCGACGCAGACCGTATACAAGCTTGATTTGCCCAATGCGACGGCGGAAAAGCTGGATGAATCGGTTAAAATCATTTCAGGCATGATCCGCAACCCACGAATTTCGCCAACCGCGTTGAATGCCGAGCGCGCGATTGTTCTGGCCGAATTGCGGGAGAATAGCGGCGCACAGATGATTTACAGCGATGCCCTGCGCCAACATGCGTTTCAGGGGCAGCGCCTTGCAAACCGATCCACCATTGGAACAGCAGAAACGTTGCAGGCGGCAGATGCCATCCGCCTCTCTGCCTTTCATGACCGTTGGTATCGGCCCGAAAACGCCGTTGTCGTTATGGCTGGCGATATGGAACCGGCCAAGCTTGCCAATCTGGTGCAGAAATATTTCAACGATTGGAAAGGCAAAGGCCAAAGCGCGCCGGAGCCAGATTTTGGCGACCCCAGCCCGCAAGGCACAGCTGCGCGTGTGTTGATTGAGCCGACATTGCCAACGACGGTCAGCCTTGCCTATCTGCGGCCCTGGCGCAAAGTGAACGACACGATACTCTATAATGAACAATTGCTTATCGATGCCTTGGCGATGCAAATCATTAACCGCAGGCTTGAGGTGCAGGCGCGCAATGGCGGCAATTATCTATTTGCACAGATCGCGCAGGAAGATATTTCGCGCACCGCCGATGCGACATTGGTTTCGCTGACACCCATTGGCGATCAATGGGAAGCGGCAACGCGTGATGTCCGCGCGATCATTGCCGATGCGGTTGCGACACCACCGTCGATTGCGGATATTGAGCGCGAAAAGACATTGTTCGGTAATGCGCTGCGCACGATGCTGGACAGCTATCCGTTCGAAGCCGCAGCCAAGCAGGCGGATGATATCGTCAGCGCAGTGGACATACGCGAAACAGTAGCGGCCCCGAAAACCGTCATTGCGGTGTATGAAGGGATGCAAGACAAGTTCACGCCCAAACGGCTTTTGGAGTCGACACAGAAGCTTTTTAGCGCCGATGTGATCCGGTTGATGGTCTCGTCGCCTACCACGATATCCGACGCGGATAATCGCGCTCTGGCGGTATTGAACGCATCGGTGGCCGCAAATACAACGGCGCGCCTGTCTGAAAATAATATTGGCTTTGCCGCGCTGCCCCAATTGGGCGCGCCGGGAAAGCTGGTGGCCGAGGAACTATTGTCGCGATGGGACCTCACGCGGCTGGAGCTATCCAATGGCGTGCGCGCATTGCTGTATCCCAATAAAGCCGAAAGCGGTCAGATTCGCATATTGGTCCGCTTTGGCCGTGGATATAAGGCCGTCAATCCGGACAAAGGCGGTCTATTGTGGGCAGGGCAATTGGTTCTGCCTGAAAATGGCATTGGCAATATCAAACGCACCGAAATTGATCAGATGGTCAATGGACGGCGCATTGAGCTCAATTTCTCGGTTGATGACGACGCTTTCCAATTTGGTGCAAATACGCGGCCAGATGATCTTGCCGACCAGCTTATTTTGATTGCGACCAAGATGGAGTTTCCCGGTTGGGATGCGGCGCCCGTTGAACGTGCCAAGGCGTTGGCTATGTCTGGCTATGCCAGTTTTGAAATGTCGGCGACGTCGGTGTTGCAACGTGATCTGGAATATCTGCTGCGGAATAAGGATGCGCGTTGGAAGGCGGCTACCCCATCAGAAGTGGCGAAAATTGATGCAGCGAAGTTTGAATCCTATTGGAAGCCTTTGATGGCGCAGGGCCCCATTGAGGTTCTGCTTTTCGGGGATTTTGAAAAGGCGGACGCAATCGCCGCATTGGAAAAAAGCTTCGGTGCGATGGCGCCGCGCGCGCCATTGCCGGTATCGGCAGCGGCCAGCGATGTGCGCTTCCCAGCGCCCACGGCTGCGCCTGTGCGCCTGATGCATCGCGGGGCCAGTGATCAATCAGCAGCAGTCATGGCGTGGCCAACGGGCGGGGGCATTCAAGGCATTACCGAGGGGCGTCAGCTGGAAACATTGGCGGCAATCTTCCGTGATCGCTTGTTTGAAAAATTCCGCGCTGAACAAGCCGCAAGCTACAGCCCCGACATGGCCGCCAACTGGCCGCTCGATTTTAACAGCGGCGGGTATTTGATGGCGTATACGCAAGTTAAGCCGGGGGATGTGGACCGTTTCTTCGCTTTTGCTGAAGCCGTTGCGGCGGACTTGATGGCTAATCCCGTGAGCGCCGACGAATTGAAGCGCGCGGTCGAGCCGACCAAGCAAGCCATTGAGCGCGCGGCGTCAGGCAACAGTTTTTGGCTGAATCAGCTAAAAGGGGCGACTTATGACCCCGAACGCTTTGCCGCATTGGGCAAGCTGTACAGCGACTATAATGATGTAACACCGGCCATTTTGCAGGCATTGGCTCAGCGCTATTTTGTCAAAGACAAGGCGTGGAAGCTTGTCGTTGCCCCGCAATCAGGTGACGGAGCAGTCACTACCGCGCGGTAACGCGGCCATGGTTACAAAACATATTTGGACAGGTCTGTGTCCTTGGCGATGCCCGAAAGCTGCTTGCTGACATAGGCCGCATCAATCTTCAACGTCTCGCCTTTGCGGTCCTCCGCGTCATAACTGATCTCTTCAAGCAGTTTTTCCATCACCGTCTGCAAGCGCCGCGCGCCGATATTTTCAACAGAAGAATTCACGTCCACCGCAATGCGCGCAATGGCATCAATGGCGTCATCGCTGAATTCCAATGTTACCTCTTCGGTCGCCAATAAGGCTTTATATTGCATCGGCAGGTTGGCGCGGGTTTCGGATAATATCCGGACAAAATCGGCATGCTCGAGCGCGCGCAATTCGACGCGGATGGGCAAGCGGCCCTGTAATTCGGGCAACATGTCGCTTGGCTTGGAAATGTGGAAAGCACCCGAGGCAATGAACAATACATGGTCGGTTTTCATCGGGCCATATTTGGTCGCGACCGTGGTCCCCTCAATCAACGGCAGCAGGTCGCGCTGAACACCCTCGCGACTGACCGATCCGCCGCCCCGCGTGTCCGACACCGCAATCTTGTCAATTTCGTCCAAGAACACAATGCCATTGGCCTCGGCATCGGCAAGCGCGACCCGGTTCACATCGTCTTGGTCCAAACGCTTTTCGGATTCTTCCTCGACCAATTTCTTCCACGCATCGGGGACTTTCATCTTGCGCCGTTTCAGATTGTCCTTGCCAAAGGCCTTGCCCATCATCTCGCCAAGATTGATCATCCCGACATTGCCACCCATGCCCGGTATTTCCATCGGCATTGTCGGACTGTCAGATACTTCGATTTCAATTTCGACGTCGTCCATATGCCGTTCGCGAATGCGCTGGCGGAATGCTTCGCGTGTCGCCTCGCTAGCCGTATCGCCAGCCAGCGTTTTCAGTATGCGCTCCATTGCGGCTGTTTCCGCCGCTTCGCGCACATGTTCGCGGCGGCGCTCTTTTTCCAAGCGGACCGCCTCTTCGGCCAAATCGCGGGCAATTTGTTCCACATCGCGGCCGACATAGCCGACTTCGGTGAATTTGGTGGCCTCCACCTTGATGAACGGGGCATCGGCCAGCTTGGCCAAGCGGCGGGAAATCTCCGTCTTGCCGCACCCTGTGGGGCCAATCATCAATATGTTTTTGGGCGTTACCTCATCGCGCAAATCCGCACCGAGCCGTTGGCGACGCCAGCGATTGCGCAGCGCCACCGCAACGGCCCGCTTTGCGTCCGCTTGGCCAATGATATGTTCGTCAAGTGCAGCCACAATGGCTTTTGGGGTCAGTGCGTTTTTCATTACGGCCTAAATGGGAAGTTGCGAACGGCGTTCAAGTGAAGAGGGCAAGCGAAGTGGGCAAGTAAAGCGCGCCTATTGGGCGCTATCCAATGTTTCGACCGTCAGATGGTCATTGGTATAGACGCAGATTTCGGCGGCTATTTTCATGGCATGTCGCGCCATTTTTTCGGCATCCGTTTCATAATCGGCCAAGGCGCGCGCGGCGGACAAAGCGTAATTTCCACCGGAGCCAATCGCCGCAATGCCGTCATTGGGTTCAAGCACATCGCCATTGCCCGTCAGGATCAGGGTCACATCCTTGTCCGCCACAATCATCATTGCTTCCAAATTGCGCAGATATTTGTCGGTCCGCCAATCCTTGGCCAATTCGACCGCCGCGCGCATCAATTGTCCGCGATGCTGTTCAAGCTTGCGCTCGAGCCGTTCGAAAAGGGTGAAGGCATCGGCAGTTGCCCCTGCAAACCCGCCGATGACGGAGCCATCATGCAATTGCCGCACCTTCTTGGCGTTTGGCTTCATCACCGTCTGGCCCATCGACACCTGGCCATCGCCAGCGATCACCACTTTGCCATTTTTGCGGACAGATAATATTGTGGTGCCATACCATGTCACCGGATTTGCGTGCGATTGTGTTTCCATGACTCGGAATATGGGAAACATCCGCCCAAAGCGCAAGTGAGCGCTTATGTCCCCTGAATATCGGTTAACCGCCTGTCACCAGAATGTTGAGCTTCTTTGTCATCTCGTTTGTCCCATATCCCTGCCTTTGTTGGGCAGCTTGGCTTTATCAATGAATATCGCAGCGTTGCATATTTCTTGCAATGTTGCTTGCCCAGTGAAATGATTGGCCGACAGCGACAACATTTTCGATTTAGATATCATTTATTAGGTTTTTCATGCGGATAGCTTTGCATCAGATGACAAGTTCTATTGATCCGATGCGTAATGCTTCGGACATGGCCGATGCGATTGCCAGAGCCGCCGAAAATGGGTCGGCCATGTACTTTGCGCCAGAAATGTCGATTTTGCTCGACCGTGATCGTGCGCGCGCGCGCCAATATATGGCAGATGAAGCACATAATGCGGCCCTGCAAAGCCTGATCGCGGCGGCCGCCCGACATCGGATTTGGGTCCATATCGGTTCCATGCCTATTTTGGACGAGGGCGCGGAGAAGTTAGCCAATCGTAGCATAATCATCTCTCCAGACGGCGTAATTGCGGCGCGTTATGACAAAATGCATTTGTTCGATGTTGATCTGGCGTCGGGTGAAACTTGGCGTGAGTCAGCCGCTTATATCGGCGGAGAACATCCCGTGATGGTTCAAACGCCCCTTGGCCTGATGGGGCTGGCGATTTGCTATGATATGCGCTTTCCTGATCTGTTCAGCGCTTATGCCAAATCGGGCGTTGATATCCTTGCGCTACCGTCTGCCTTCACTGTCCCCACGGGTGAGGCGCATTGGCATATATTATTGCGCGCACGGGCCATTGAAAGCGCGGCATTTGTCATCGCGGCGGCGCAATGCGGTGTGCATGAAGATGGCCGCCAAACTTATGGGCATTCGCTTGTCATCGACCCTTGGGGCACGATATTGCTCGATATGGGCAGCGCAGCCGGCTTGGCGTGGGTTGATCTGGATCTCGACAGCACGATGCGGGTGCGAAAGCAAATTCCCGTGCGCGCAAACCGGCGAAACATTTCTTCGCCCTTCATAGCCGGATAAATCCGCGTTAAGGGCGACCCAATGGAATGGTTTGAACAACTTAGGTGGCAAGATCATCTGTGGATGATTTCATCCGTGATATTTGCTTCAGTGGTGCTAGTCAGCAGCTTGGCTGATCGCCGCCGTCATAATCGGATGAATATCGAAGATGTGGGGTTCATGCCATGGACGGCCATTACCGTGTTTTCGGTTCTGGCAATGGTGCTGTCTGTGGCACTGGCCATTAAGGGCCTTTAACCTAAGCAGGCTTCCAAAAACGGTTGGTCAAAGCCAAATTGCCGCGCCTTTTCGAGCGTATAGGGGCGAACGCCGCCTGCAACCCATTCGCCATGGATTTTGCCGTCGGCGTCTTCATCCCGATACTCGAACTTGAAAAGGTCTTGCGTGATGATGATGTCGCCTTCCATTCCGATGACTTCGGTTATCTGCGTGGTCCGGCGCGAACCGTCGCGTAGACGTTTGACCTGCACGATTAAGTCCACAGATTCGGCGATTTGGCGCGAAATGGCTTCTTTGGGGATTTTGATATCACCCATGAGGATCATGTTTTCCATACGTCCAAGGCACTCGCGCGGGTTGTTGGCGTGAAGCGTGCACATGGAGCCGTCATGGCCCGTGTTCATCGCAGCGAGCAGATCGAAGCATTCCGCACCCCGAATTTCGCCCAAGATAATCCGGTCAGGGCGCATACGCAGGGCGTTTTTCACAAGGTCACCGATGGTGATTGCACCATCGCCTTCAAGATTTGGCGGGCGGGTTTCCAGTGGCAACCAATGTGGCTGCTGAAGCCGCAGTTCTGCGGCGTCTTCAATCGTCAAAACGCGTTCGCCCGGGTCAATCATCTTTGACAAGGCGTTAAGCATCGTGGTTTTACCGGAACCGGTACCGCCCGAAATGACAATGTTCATCCGGCTTGCGCCTGCGATTTTCAATGCCGTGGCCATGGCCTCGCTCATCGAACCAAATCCTTTGAGCATATCAATGGTGATCGGCTTTTCGGAGAATTTACGGATCGAGATTGCGGTACCGCGCAAGGACAAAGGCGGCACGATAACGTTTACGCGGCTACCGTCTTTTAAGCGGGCATCGGCCAGCGGCGTAGTCTGGTCTACGCGGCGGCCGACTTGGTTCACGATTCGCTGGGCGATTTGAAACAGATGTTCCTCATCGCGAAACTGGATTGGTGCAATCTGCAGCTTGCCATTTTTCTCAATATAGGTCTGCAGGGGGCCATTGACCATGATATCGGTGATGTCCGGATCGCTTAGCAATTCTTCAAGCGGGCCAAAGCCAAGCAATTCGTCGATGAGGACCTTTTCCAGCGCAAATTGTTCGCGCCGATTAAGCGTCAGTTTGAGTTCAGCCAGCACCTCCAAGATGATTGGGCGAAACTCTTCTGTCAGTTCTTCTTTGTTGAGTGATGCCGCTGCTTCGGGGTCAACGCGCTCAAGCAAGCGGGGCAGCACTTGTTCCTTGATCTTATGCACCGAAGCTTCAAAACCCTGCGGACCTTCATCCACCGGGGCGGCGTTGTTTGCGCGGTCGGAGAGGCGCGTCATCGCCTCTTCCATGGCGGTTTGCGGAACGCGCCCATCAACGGGCAGCGCGACATCTTCCAGAGATGGGAATTGCGCGCCGCCATCGGCTGACCCCAGATAATCGGCCTGCGGTTGTAAGCTGGCAGATTGCTGTGCCACTGGCAAAACACCGCCGTTCATAGGGCGGGCGACGCCGAATGATGGACGTCCTGCCGTTAAGCCTGATTTTTTCCCAAATGCGATCACGCTGTGCTGCTCCAGTGAACCAGTGTTGTTGATGATGCGTGCTAAACAAAAATGGTGAACAAATTGGTAATGCATGCCGTGACCTTTATGCTTGGCTCAAACGGTGCGCTGCTTTCTATTCTTCGCAAAGCCGATTAAGGCAGCGTAGCTTTTAGGGAAATGTACGTGACATCATCCTCGGCTCGGTCGGGCCTTTTATACGCGCTGTGTGGCTTTGCCCTTTTGTCGATGGGCGACGCGGTCATCAAATCTATCGCAGGGGCTTGGCCGGGTACCGCTGTCGCGGCGCTACGTTATGCGATTGGTGCGATTGGGCTTGGCACTTTGCTGTTCCTGAAAGAAGGGCGGCAGGGTTTTGCGTTGCCCATGCCCAAAGTGCAATTGTTGCGGGGATTTTCCGTGGCGTTGGCGACGATCTGCTTCTTTTCCTCCATATTTCTGATGCCTTTGGCGGACGCGACCGCCATCGGGTTCACCAGCCCCATGATAACCGCGGTTTTCAGCGCCATTTTCTTGCATGAACGCGCCCATGCGACCAAATGGGTGGCCATATTGCTTGCCTTTGGCGGCGTGCTGCTGATCATGCGACCCAATGTTGCCGAACTTGGCTGGGTGGCGCTGCTGCCGCTGGCGGCTGCAATCAGCATGGCATTCATGATGATCGGCAACCGCGCCGTGGCGGGGGCAGGGTCGCCCTTGCTGATGCAGTTTTTGGTGGCGTCGATCGCCGTGCCTTTCATCCTGAGCGCGGCCTTTATTGGTCATTTTTCGGGTGTTGAGGCGCTTGTGATCGGGGTGCCGGATTGGACGGTCATTGCCCGCTGCACGTTGGTTGCCGTCACCGCCAGCTTTGCGCATTGGTTGATTTTCATGGCAACGACGCGCGCGTCTGCCGCAGAAATCGCACCCATGACATATGTTCAGCTTTTGATAGCCGTTGGGTTGGGGATAATATTATTTGGCGATTGGCCTGACCTCATGTCCCTTGCAGGGGCGGGCATCATCATCGCAAGCGGGCTCATCTTGTGGCGCGGGTCGCGTTAAAATTTTGCGCAATGCCAAAGCGGCAAATTAGCAAAAGACTTGGCCAAAACGGCCTGCTATCGCAACGTCATGTCTGACCAAAAGCATCTCTACCTCGTTGACGGCTCCGCCTATATTTTCCGTGCCTATCACCGGCTGCCACCGCTGACCAATAAGCATGGGGAGCCGGTGGGCGCCGTCTATGGCTATACGACGATGTTGTGGAAGCTGGCGGATGATTTGAACCAAGCCGATGGCCCGACGCATATGGCGGTGGTGTTGGACAAATCCAGCCAGACATTCCGCAACCGGATTTATGACCAATATAAGGCGCATCGCCCCGACCCGCCCGAAGACCTCAAGCCCCAATTTCCGATGATCCGCGACGCGACGCGCGCATTTTCCCTGCCATTGATTGAGGAAGATGATGTCGAAGCCGACGACATGATCGCAAGCTATGCCAAAGCGGCCTGCGCGGCGGGTTGGCATGTCACGATTGTCAGCAGCGACAAGGACCTGATGCAGCTTGTCGAGCCGAACATTGACATGTTCGACACGATGAAAAACGAACGCATTCGTTCAGAGGAAGTGTTCGAGAAATTCGGCGTTGGTCCGGACAAGGTCGGCGATGTGCTCGCATTGATGGGCGATAGCGTGGATAATGTCCCCGGCGTCCCTGGCGTTGGACCAAAGACCGCGACCAAGCTGATCCAGGAATTTGGCGACCTTGAAAGCGTATTGGCGGCAGCACCCGATATGAAGCCATCCAAAATGCGCGACAATTTAATCGAGCATGCGGACAAGGCCCGATTGTCCAAGGTTTTGGTGACGTTAAAGGAAGATTGCCCGTTGCCGATTGCAATGGAGGATATGGTTCTGGGTGCTATCCCCGAAGAACCTTTGACAGAGTTTTTGCAGCATCACGGGTTTAATTCGCTGTTGAAACGTATTGGGCATGTCGCAGATATAGCGGCGGCCAATAAGGCGATTGCAGGCAACCCCAAGGCGATGAACGCAGGCGATGGCGCGGAACGCGCGCCGGTGACAGGGGCATCCGCCGTCCCTGCGCCCATGCCGAAAATTGATACATCCAGTTATGAATGCGTCACCGATATCGCACGGCTGGACCATTGGATTGCCCGCGCGCGCGAAACTGGCACTTTGGGCTTTGACACCGAAACCGATAGCTTGCAGGCCGCAAGTGCCAACCTTGTGGGCTTCAGCCTTGCGGTTGCGCCGGGTGAGGCATGCTATGTCCCGCTGGCGCATGGCGGCACGGATATGTTCGCCGAACGGCCGACGCAAATTCCAATGGAAGCCGCGCTTGCGAAGTTACGCCCGCTGCTTTGCGACCCAATAGTCCTCAAAATCGGGCAAAATTTGAAATATGACATGTCGGTGCTGGCGCGGCATAATGTCCTGATTTCGCCCTATGACGACACTATGGTGATGAGCTTTGCACTGGACGCCGGACGACAGGCGCATGGCATGGATGAGCTTTCCAAGACGCATCTGGGCCATGAATGCATATCGTATAAAAGCGTGACGGGCACGGGCAAAAGCCAGATTGGTTTTGCCGCCGTGCCATTGTCCGACGCGACGCGCTATGCGGCGGAGGACGCCGATGTGACGCTGCGCTTGTGGCACCATCTCAAATTGCGGCTGAGCCCCGAAAAAGCGACCAGCGTTTATGAACTGGTTGACCGTCCTTTGGTGCCTATATTGTCCAAAATGGAATGCTTGGGCATCAAGGTTGACCGCGCCGCTTTGGCGCGGCTTTCGTCCGAATTCGCCGTGCAAATGGAATTGCTTGAAAAGGAAATTCACGGCCTTGCAGGGCAAATCTTCACCATTGGCAGTCCGCAGCAATTGGGCGAAATCCTGTTTGGCAAAATGGGCTATAAGGGCGGGAAAAAAGGCAAGTCTGGGCAATATTCCACCGACGTAACTGTGTTGGAGGACCTTGCCGGCCAAGGCATAGAGATCGCGCGCAAAGTGCTCGACTGGCGGCAATTGGCGAAGCTGAAATCGACCTATACCGACAGCCTGCAGCAACAGATTGATCCCAAAACCGACCGCGTGCACACAAGTTACAGCCTTGTTGGCGCGCAGACCGGGCGCTTGTCATCGACCGACCCCAATTTGCAGAATATCCCGATCCGCACCGAAACGGGGCGTCAGATCAGGGACGCATTTATCGCAGAAGCGGGCAACGTCATTTTGTCTGCCGACTATAGCCAGATTGAACTGCGCTTGGCGGCGCATTTTGCCGATGTCGAACCCTTGCGTGACGCCTTTGAAAAAGGTGAGGATATTCACGCCCGCACCGCGCTTGAGCTGTTTGGCGAAGTCAACCGCGACACAAGAGGGCGCGCCAAGACGATTAATTTCTCGATCCTTTATGGCATTTCGCGCTGGGGCCTTTCAAAGCGTCTGGAGTCCTCCCCCGAAGAGGCACAGGCGCTGATCGACGCGTATTTCAAACGTTTTCCCGGCATATCCAATTATATTCAGGAAACGATGGCAACCGTGCGGGAATGCGGTCATTCGACCACGCTTTTTGGCCGCAAAACATGGTTCCCGCGCATCACGTCGCCCAATCAAGCCGAACGGCAGGGCAGCGAACGCGCCGCAATCAACGCGCCAATCCAAGGCACAAGCGCCGACATCATTAAGCGCGCAATGGTGCGCATGGGGCCAGCGTTGGAAGCCGCTGGGTTGGGGCATGTCAAAATGCTGCTTCAGGTGCATGACGAACTGGTGTTTGAATTGCCGCAAGCCGACGTCGCCGCCGCCAGCGACATCATCCGCAACGTCATGGCCAATGCAGCGCAGCCGCTGGTGAAGCTTTCGGTGCCGTTGGGCATAGAAATCGGTACTGGGCCAAGCTGGGGGGCGGCGCACTAAGGCACCGCCGCCGCGCTGTGCCTAGCTTTTGGCGTCTTCTTCTTGTTCAAAGGTGACGGCAACGTCACCATTGGCCGACAGGCGGACGGTATTGTCGTGGACCGTGGCGACCAGCCCGCCATCAATATAATGATGATGCCCTTCATGGCCGCCTTGCCCAGAATCTGTCTTGGTCAGCTTGATGCGGTTGCCCTCAACGCCGTCAACGGTGCCAACATGCACCCCGTCAGCGCCGATAACTTCTGCATGTTCTTTAATCTGCGATAGGTCGGCCATAATATGTTCCTTAGTTTGGGGATTGGCTAACGCCCGAAACCCGTTCTGGGTCCAATTGGGCGACGTTGCGCAAGATAACGCCCTCCTGCAAGCGAGCGGGAGCGTTGAGACCATAGCAAACGCTGCTCCCGCAGACGGGAAAGGGCGTTGAGACCAAACAAACTCCCCTCCCGCAGGCGGGAGGGGAACTAAGTCGGCTCCAGACCAACTGTTATGATGGTAACTACTGCGTCATCCCCTTAACCAACCTGTTCAGCAAAAAACACCGTCGCACCAGCGCAGGCTGGTGCCTATGACGTGTCTATGGCTAGATCGACAGGGACGACGGGAAAGCTGCTGGGCGGGGACAGGCCTTGAAGCCATTCCCGCCGATACAGCCTCAACCTCGCTCGCGGGTTTGCCTATAGGTTCCGAGCAAGCGGACCGAGTTGCAGTGGAAGCGCAGCTCTTCCAATGCGCGGTCTACGGCTGGGTCGCCCGGTGCACCTTCGATATCGGTGAAAAACTCGGTCGCGGCAAAGCTTGCGCCGTTTTGATAGCTTTCCAGCTTCGTCATGTTGACGCCGTTGGTCGCAAAGCCGCCCATCGCCTTGTACAAAGCGGCGGGAATGTTCTTCACCTCAAAAATCAGCGTGGTCATTAACGTGCCCGTGAGGCTGCTGCGCTCGGCAGGCGTGCGTGAAAGGACGACGAAGCGGGTGGTGTTGCTGTCATCGTCTTGCACAGCATCATTAATGGCGACGAGGCCATAAAGATCTGCGGCAATCGGCGGCGCAATGGCCGCAGCCGACGGGTCGTCATTGGCCGCGACAAATGCCGCTGCCGCCGCGGTATCCGCATAGGCCACAGGGATAATGCCATTGGCGCGTAAAAAATGTCGGCATTGGCCAAGTGCTTGCGGATGGCTCATCGCGGTTTTGAGCACAGCATCTGCTGATTTGGCCATGAGGCAATGGCGGATCGACATAAAATGCTCAGATATGATGCTCAGACCCGATTCTGGTAGCAGAAAGTGGATGTCGGCAACGCGGCCATGCAGCGAATTTTCAATGGGGATAATCGCGCACGCGGCCGTTCCGTCCTGGACCGCATCAATGGCGTCTTCGAACGAAAAACAGGGCAGGGGCAAGCAGTCTGCGTCATATTCCAATGCCGCCAAATGCGAGTTTGCGCCAGGCGCGCCTTGAAAGGCAATCGCTTTGGCCGGATGTTGATGTGCAGCAAGCGTCATGTCTTTGACGATTGCCAGTGCGGGGGCGGGATAACTGTTCATGCTGGGAAGGCGTTAGGATAGGCAGACTTATCGGGCAAGGGTGGATTTGGACACTTGCACGGCGTAGCACTCGCGATTAGAGGGGCGAGTGAAACCGGCCGTCATTCTGCGCCGGTGTTTTAACGCACTTTCAAGGCTGATAAACAATGGATGATCGTAGTAACACAATTGCTGGCTGGGTTTTGGCAGGCGGCGTCGTCGCGCTTGGACTAAGCATCGTCACAGGCATGTATTTCAAAGGGAAGGCGCCTGAGAAAGAGGGCTATGCCGTTGCTGTTGAAGATGTTGCGGGTGCGGGTGCTGCCGCTGCTGTGCCGATTGCAACGTTGCTCGCGACCGCAGACATTGCCAAGGGCGAAGCAGCGTTCAAAAAATGCGCGGCTTGCCACACTATTGCGCCAGGCGGCGCAAATGGCATTGGCCCGAATCTCTGGGCATCCATGGGTAAGGCACATGGCCATGTCGCTGGCTTTGCCTATTCCGACGCGTTGAAAAGCATTCCGGGTAACTGGGATTGGGAAGGCATGGACAAATGGCTGGCCAACCCTAAAAAATATGCGCCAGGTACTAAGATGACCTTCGCTGGTCTGAGCAATCCCGAAGAACGCGCGAACCTGATTTTATATATGAACGCGCAAGGTTCAAACTTGCCATTGCCAACACCCCCTGCGGCGGAAGCGCCTGCTGCTGATGCAGCAGCCCCTGCCGCTGCGGGTGACGCTGCTGCCGCGCCAGCAACGGATGCCGCAGCACCAGCGGCCGCCGCAGCGCCAGCGACGTAATCGGGTTATATCAATGTGACACTTCGTAGAAATCGCAGATGGCATCCCATGCCTCTTCTGCGGTCTCTACGAACTGGAATAAATCCAGATCACGCGGGCTGATAACGCCCTCGAGCATAAGTTCCTCAAAATTCACCACGCGGTTCCAAAATTCACGCCCGAACAACAGGATTGGCATCTTCTTAATCTTGCCAGTTTGAACCAGCGTCAGCAGCTCAAAAAACTCATCGAACGTGCCAAAGCCGCCGGGGAACACCGCAACGGCGCGCGCGCGCAGCAGAAAGTGCATTTTGCGCAAAGCGAAATAATGAAATTGGAAACTTAATCGGGGTGTCACGAACAGGTTCGGCGCTTGTTCATGCGGCAGCACGATATTTAGGCCAACCGATTCTGCGCCAACATCATGCGCACCGCGATTGGCGGCTTCCATGATTGATGGACCACCGCCGGAACATACCACAAAGTGGCGACGGCCTTCTTCATCGGTCACATTGGCTTTTCCGGCCAATTGCGCCAAATGCCGTGCTTCTTCGTAAAAACGGGATTTTTCTTTCATCCGCTCGGCGATGATCTTGGCGCGCTCACCGTCGGCAGCGGCGATCATCGCGTCCGCAGCCTCAGGCTCGGGAATACGCGCCGAACCGTAGATGACCAGCATGGAACCGATATTCGCCTCATCGAGCAACATTTCGGTTTTGAGCAGTTCGAGCTGAAAACGCACAGGGCGCAGATCTTCGCGAAGGAGGAAGTCCGTATCCTGAAAAGCCAGTCGATAGGACTTGCTTTGTGTTTGCGGTGTGGAGAGTTGCTGTTCGGCAAAATCCGCTTCTTGTTGAGCTTTATAAAAGCGGCGATCGTTAATTTTTGTGTCTGTCATTACCCTGCATGTAGGGTGCATCCATCTCTTTTGCCACCTTTATCGGCAATAAGCGGTGCCGTTGCGCATCGATTTGGCCATGTCGAAGTGGAAATGATTTGCATGCGCGGCGTTATATTCGGGGCCAAGAACGGTGCCAAAGCGTTTGCAGGCAGATTGATGCAAGCGGCGCAAAAATGCCCGTTCTTTGGGTGATCCGCGCCAACCGTTCAGCACCGAGACGCGCCGTCCATCGCGCAGGACAAAGGCGGATACGTCAACGGCATTCGCAAATGCATGTTCGGACAATCTGCCGGACCGACTGCCATTAACAGCGCGGCAGTTGAATGTGCCCATGGTTTCAATCTTCACAACCTCGCTGCCCAGATATTGCTTGGCCGCAGGCACCACGGCATAGCGCGTCCAATCGGCGAAGTTTGACGCAAGCGGGCAGGTCATTGCCCCCAAATTTGTTGTCGCCATGCCAAAATCCATGACCTTGATGGTGTCGATCATTCGGCATCCGCCGTTGAAACTTTTATTAGGCAGTCCAGAAAAGCGCACCGATTTGGACTTGAGGTCAGCCAAGCATTGGCGGGCATTTTGTGACGTCATATTGTCGCTGGATCGCGGCGATTGCAGTTTTTCCCGTCCGCCGCACGACGCCAGCGCAAGCACGCCAATGATTAGCAGAAATCTTTGACACAAACGCAACGACATGATGGCGTCTTAACGCAAAAATGAGACAGCGCAGCCAAAAAATGAAGTGAAGCTGCCCGCACGGCACGCAAAGGACAGTCGCTGACATAATTTGCGCGTTGCATAGCGTGCGACAGGCGATTAACGCGGACGCATGTTGCGAATCATTCTTAATAAGAAGCCGGCATTCTGGGCGCTTTTGTGCTTGCCTGCTGTGTTAATGATGCGCCCTTATGTTTTCGGCGATCTCATCGCGATGGATATGCTGCATCCAACGGGTGAATGGTCGGCACGCTTCATGATTGCTGCGATGGTGCTTAGCCCCTTATTGTCGCTGATTGGGCCAAGGCCTTGGTTGAGCTGGCTCATTCAGCGCCGCCGGGCATTGGGCGTTGCGGCCTTTGGTTATGCGGTTTTGCATCTGGTTTTCTATATCATCGATATGGGGAATCTAGATGATATTCTCGCCGAATTCTTGGCGCTGGGTATTTGGACCGGTTGGGCTGCGATGCTGTTGTTTGTACCCTTGGGCTTGACCAGCAACGATGCGTCGATGCGCGCGCTCAAGGCGGGTTGGAAGCGTCTTCAACGCCTTGTATATCCTGCTGCTGTGCTCGTTCTTGTCCATTGGATATTCATCCACAATAATTTAGGACCAGCGCTCGTACACTTTATTCCACTCGTGCTGCTCGTTGCGGCACGATATTTCCGCCCGATTAGGGTCTGACCCTACACCTATTTTTAAAGGAGCATGAATATGCGTTTATGGACACCTCTTTCACTCGCCGCTGTGGCCGCTATTGCCTTTGCATCGGTCCCTGCATCGGCAACCGGCGCAATCACCTGCAAATCAGGTCCCGTATCCGGATGGAAAAGTCAAAAGGCGCTGACCGACAAGCTGACCAAAGATGGCTGGACGGTGCGTAAGTCGAAAGTCGATGGCGGCTGCTATGAAGTATATGGCACGACCCCTGAAGGCGACCGTGTGGAAGCCTATTTTCACCCTGTAACCTTAGAAAAACTATATGTTAACCGCCGTGGCGAAGTTTTGTTTCGCAAGGCGGGTTATTAATAGCTTTTTGTAATAGTCGTTGACAAAGCCGGGGCCGCGCCTAAACGCGGCTTCGGGCCACGCGGTCCCAACGCCGCGCTGCTCTCTGCAAGGAGACGCTTACATGACTATAGTAAAACCCGCCGTTAAACCGGCGCGTCCGTTCTTTTCCTCCGGCCCCTGTGCGAAACCGCCAGGCTGGAGCCCCGAAAAACTTCAAACCGAATCGCTTGGCCGTTCGCATCGTGCGAAAATTGGCAAGTCACGCCTGCAACTTGCCATCGACCTGATGCGCGAAGTGCTGCAGGTACCCGATACGCATCGTATTGGCATTGTCCCGGGTTCCGACACGGGCGCGATTGAAATGGCGATGTGGACCATGCTGGGCGCGCGCCCCGTCACGATGATGGCGTGGGAAAGCTTTGGCGAAGGCTGGGTCACCGATGTGAACAAGCAATTGAAGCTGAACGCCCATGTCATGAACGCGCCTTATGGCGAAATTCCGGATTTAAGCGCGGTCGACTTCACCCATGATGTCGTCTTTACATGGAATGGCACGACGTCTGGCGCGCGCGTTCCCAATGGCGACTGGATAGCCGATGACCGTGAAGGCCTGACCTTCAACGATGCTACCTCGGCGGTATTTGCCTATGACATGCCTTGGGATAAGCTCGATGTAACAACTTTTAGTTGGCAGAAAGTGCTAGGCGGCGAAGGCGCACATGGCGTGCTCATTCTCGGCCCCCGCGCTGTCGAGCGGTTGGAAAGCTACACGCCATCATGGCCGCTGCCCAAAATCTTCCGTTTGATGTCCAAAGGTGCGCTCGCCGAAGGTATCTTCAAAGGTGAGACGATCAACACACCGTCGATGCTCGCTGTCGAGGATGTGATTTTTGCTCTGGAATGGGCGCAGACCCTTGGCGGATTGCAGGGCCTGATGGCGCGCAGCAACGCCAATGCTGCGGCGCTGGACGATATTGTAGCGGCAAGTGACTTTCTTGGTTTCCTCGCCGCTGACCCCGCCATCCGCTCGAAAACATCGGTCTGTTTGACTGTCAAAGGTGCGGACGAAGCGATGATCAAGAAAATGGCATCTTTGCTTGAGGCAGAGGATGCGGCCTATGACATCGCCGGATATCGTGACGCCCCGCCGGGCCTGCGCATCTGGTGCGGCGCGACCGTTGAAACCGCCGATATTCAAGCGCTCGGGCGTTGGCTCGATTGGGCGTATCACAGCGCAAATTCTCAATCCTAAACGGCCGTCCTGAACTTGTTTCAGGACCTTAGCTTCGACCGTGAAATTACGATGCTGAAACACATTCAGCATGACGATATTTGAAATGGAACTCCACATGACCAAACCACGCGTACTCATCTCCGACAAAATGGATCCAAACGCCGCTAAGATTTTCACTGAACGCGGCTGCGACGTTGATGTCATCACCGACAAAACGCCCGACGAACTTGCCGCGATCATCGGCGATTATGACGGCTTGGCGATCCGTTCGTCGACGAAGGTCACGAAACAAATATTGGACGCCGCTACAAACCTGAAGGTTATTGGCCGCGCGGGCATCGGCGTCGACAATGTCGATATCCCTTATGCGTCGGCCAAGGGTGTTGTTGTCATGAACACGCCTTTTGGTAACTCGATTACGACCGCCGAACACGCCATTGCCTTGATGTTCGCGCTCGCGCGGCAATTGCCAGAGGCGAATGCGCAGACGCAAGCTGGTCACTGGCCGAAAAATGATTTCATGGGTATCGAAGTTACCGGCAAGACGCTGGGCTTAATCGGCGCTGGCAATATCGGATCGATTGTCGCAAGCCGCGCGCTGGGATTGCGGATGAAGGTCGTGGCTTTTGACCCGTTCCTCACCGCCGATCGCGCGATTGAAATGGGCATTGAAAAGGCCGACCTTGATACCTTGCTTGCCAAGGCAGACTTCATCACCTTGCACACGCCGTTGACGGACCAAACGCGCAACATATTGTCGCGGGAAAATCTGGCCAAGACAAAGAAAGGCGTGCGCATCATTAACTGCGCACGTGGCGGTTTGATTGATGAAGCTGCGCTGAAAGAGGCATTGGACAGCGGCCAAGTCGGCGGCGCAGCTTTGGACGTTTTTGTGACCGAACCGGCAAAGGAATCGCCCTTGTTCGGTACGCCAAATTTCATCTGCACCCCGCATTTGGGTGCATCGACCAATGAGGCGCAGGTCAATGTTGCGCTTCAGGTGGCCGAACAAATGGCGGATTATCTGGTCAATGGCGGCGTCACCAATGCGCTGAACATGCCAAGCCTCTCGGCCGAAGAAGCGCCGAAGTTGAAGCCATATACGACCCTTGCACTCAAATTGGGTTCGCTGGTTGGCCAATTGGCGCATGACAATCTCGACAATATCGCGATTGAGGTTGAAGGCGCTGCGGCGGAGCTGAATATCAAGCCGATTACGGCGGCTGTGCTGTCCGGTTTCATGCGGCGTTTTTCCGACGCGGTGAACATGGTCAACGCGCCGTTTTTGGCAAAAGAGCGCGGTTTTGACATTCGCGAAGTCCGTCATGACAAGGCAGGTGCCTACCACACATTGGTCCGCGTCACCGTCAATACCGCCCAAGGCCCACGTTCGGTTGCAGGCACCTTGTTTGCCAATAGCGAAGCGCGGCTTGTGGAGATTTTCGGCATCAGCCTTGAGGCGGAGCTGGAAGGTAACATGCTCTACATCGTCAACGAAGATGCGCCGGGCTTTATTGGCCGTGTTGGCACGACCTTAGGTGCGGCTGGATTGAACATTGGCACATTCCATCTGGGCCGTCGCAGCGCGGGCGGCGAAGCCGTTTTGCTACTGTCGATGGATGCGGCGATTCCGGAAGCGGTCCTCAAACAGCTGGGTACGCTTCCCGGCGTAAAAACTGTGAAGGCGCTTAAGTTTTAGGTCATGGCGCAAGCGGGGCTTCCCCGCTTGGACTTTTGCGGTAAAGAGTGCGCATGAATATTCCACCTGATTTGCTACCCGAAGGGTTCCGTGACCGTCTGCCTCCCCAAGCGGAGGTTGCGGCGCGGGTCTCGCGGGCGATGATCGATGTGCTGGCAAGCTATGGCTATGCGCGCGTGGCACCGGCCATGGCGGAATTTGAATCGGTGCTCGCCAAACATAGCGGCGATGCAGCGCGTAATCAGCATTTGCGTTTTACAGACCCTGTGTCGGGCCATACGCTGGCGCTGCGCGGTGATATCACGGTGCAGGTCGGGCGGATTGCGACGACCCGCCTAAAGGATGCCCCGCGCCCGTTACGCTTGGCCTATCATGGGCAGGTGCTGCGCCTGCGCGCCAAACAATTGCGCCCTGAACGGGAATTGACGCAATTGGGCGCGGAATTGGTCGGCAATGACAGCGTCGCTGCCGCCTGCGAAATTGTTGGCGTTGCCATTGATGCGCTTGAGGCGGCGGGCGTGAAAGACATTACCATCGATTTCACCTTGCCTGATCTTGTGGAACGGCTGGCGGAAAAGGCGCTACCTTTGGCGGCGGACAAAATTGATGCCGTTCGGTCCGAGCTGGATATGAAGGATGCAGGCGGACTGAGTGCGCTGGGGGCGGATGCCTATTTGCCGCTGCTCGCGGCGACGGGTCCATTTGCAGAAGCGGTTGAGAAATTGCGGGCGATTGACGCTGGCGGGGCGCTGGCGTCGCGAATACGCGCTTTGGAAGCCATTGCGGGAACTATTGCAGGCCGTGCCAATGTGACGCTGGATCCGACCGAGCGGCATGGTTTTGAATATCAAAGCTGGTTCGGCTTCACGATCTTTGCCAAAGGTTACAGCGCTGCGCTTGGTCGCGGTGGGACATATTATATTCATCGTGCCGATGGACCATCGGAACCGGCCACGGGCTTCTCGCTCTATCCCGATCCATTGATTGATCTGGCTGACGAAGGCGTCGTCCGTCGTCTTTTCCTGCCGCTTGGCACTGACGCGGCGACTGGCGCAAAAATGCGGCATGACGGTTGGGTGACGGTATCGGCCTTGGATGAAAATGACAGTGCAGCTGTGCTGGGCTGCACCCATATTTGGATAAACGGTCAAGCCATTCCCGCCTGAAATCATCGCCCATGCAGCTTTAGGGTGGACGCCAGCCTCGCATAATCATAACGGAGGCCACGGCGAATCCCTTCGCAGGAAAAACCTCCTGCGCAGAAAAAGGCCCCAGAGCTATCTGGCTTTGACAGGGAATATCTGATGGCGAATGTAACCGTAATTGGCGCACAATGGGGCGACGAGGGTAAAGGTAAGATTGTCGACTGGCTGGCGGAACGCGCTGATGCCGTCGTCCGCTTTCAAGGCGGGCATAATGCTGGCCATACTTTGGTCGTTGGCGACAATGTCTATAAATTGTCGTTGCTGCCTTCGGGCATAGTTACCGGCACATTGTCGATTATTGGCAATGGTGTGGTTCTCGACCCTTGGGCGTTGCGCGACGAAATGGCGAAGCTGCGCGGGCAGGGCGTTTCCATCACGACCGAGAATTTTGCGCTCGCGGATAATTGCGCATTGATCTTGCCAATTCACCGCGATTTGGATGGTCTGCGGGAAACTGCGGCGGGGTCGGGCAAGATTGGCACGACGGGTCGCGGCATTGGCCCTGCATATGAAGACAAGGTGGGCCGCCGTGCGATCCGCGTGTGCGACCTTGCCCATCTTGATGCTCTGGATGCGCAGCTTGACCGCTTGTGCGCGCATCATGACGCTTTACGCGCCGGATTTGGCGAACCGCCCGTTGATCGCGCGCGCTTGATCGCTGACCTGAAAGAAATTGCGCCCTTCGTTCTCGAATATGCCCAGCCCGTTTGGAGGCGCCTGAACAATGTGCGCAAGGCAGGGGCTCGGATATTGTTTGAAGGCGCGCAGGGCGTATTGCTCGACGTTGACCATGGCACCTATCCTTTCGTAACCTCGTCCAACACCGTATCGGGCACCGCGGCGTCCGGTTCCGGCCTTGGCCCAAGTGCAGCGGGCTTTGTGCTCGGTATCGTTAAGGCTTACACCACGCGGGTGGGGTCAGGGCCATTCCCGACCGAGCTTGAAGATGAAACGGGTCAAAGGCTGGGTGAACGCGGCCATGAATTTGGCACTGTCACGGGGCGCAAGCGCCGTTGTGGCTGGTTTGACGCCGTAATCGTGCGCCAAAGCTGCGCCGTATCCGGCGTGACCGGCATTGCGCTGACAAAGTTGGACGTGCTTGACGGCTTTGATACGATCAAGATTTGCACGGGCTATCGCCTGAATGGCAAGGTTTATGATTATCTGCCTGCGCATGCGGCAGAGCAAGCCGCTGTCGAGCCCATTTACGAAGAAATGCCCGGTTGGCAGGAAACCACCGCAGGCGCGCGCAGTTGGGCCGACCTTCCGGCACAAGCGATCAAATATATCACGCGTGTGCAGGAATTGATCGAAACACCCGTTGCCTTGGTATCCACCTCGCCGCAGCGCGAAGATACGATCTTGGTGCGCGATCCCTTTGCGGATTAGGGTCTGGACCTAACCTGTTTTCAGTTCAGCCTTCAGGCGCAAGCTAGCGCGCCAGAAGAAGAAAGCAGGGATGAGGCCAAGCCATGCTGCGCCGTAGAGCACCCAACGGACGCTGTCATCGCCGGCCAATGGCTTGAACGCGTCTGACATCATGCCGAACAACAAGGGGCCTAATCCAAGGCCGATCAGGTTTTGCGCGAACAGCATAAACGCGGCGGCGACAGCGCGGGCCTCTGGCTTTACCAATCCTTGGACACAGGCGTAGGTCGGGCCATAATAAGCCGCGTTTAATGCCGATGGCACAAATAATAAGAGTATCGCCACGCGCCAGTCGGTTGCGAAATAGCCCAAGAACAATATGGGCGCGGCAATCACCATCCCGATGGCCGGTGTGGTCAACAAATGACGTTTATCGATTTTGCCGAACTTGTCGGCCATCATGCCGCCCAGCCACGTGCCGATCATACCCGCCACGCCCAAGACAAGGCCAAGCAAAAGGCCGGTTTCCCCGGGGCTAAGGCCGTGCGAGCGAATGAACAAAATGACTGCCCAAACGCTTTTGCCGTACGACAGAAACGCGGTGAATGATGCCGCAATGGCCAACATCACAAAGGCGCGCGAACTGAACACTTCTTTAAGCGCGTCTTTGGTCGAAAGAACATCGCGGGCCTTTTCGCCGGACAATGCGCGGGCAGCCGCTTCGGCCTTGCGGGGTTCGCGCAATATAAAGGGCAGGACAGCCGCCAATATGAGGCCTGGAATGGCGACCGCCATAAATGCTACGCGCCAGCCATAAGCATCGTTCAAAACGCCACCGATGACGAGGCCCAATAAGCTGCCGATCGGAATGCCAAGGCCGTAAAATGCGATGGCAGAGGATCTTTTTTCCGGCGGGACGCTGTCGGTGATCAGCGAGTGGGCGGCGGGGGTGCACCCTGCTTCACCTACGCCAACGCCTACGCGGGCGAGCGCCAATTGCGCAAAATTTTGTGCCAATCCGCATAAGGCTGTCATGGCGGACCAGACCGCCAAGGATATCGATATCAGGCCAACGCGATTGGTGCTGCTATTGTCCGCATAACGCGCAATGGGGATGCCCAGCAATGTATAGAAAAGCGCAAAGGCAAGACCAGTTAACAAACCAATTTGGGTATCGGACAGATCGAGATCCCGGCTGATGGGTTCAGCCAAAATGTTGACAATCTGTCGGTCGAGGAAATTAAACACATAAACAATCATCAATATCCACAGCAGCAATTTGGGATTTGTAATCGTCGATTTTGCAGCCGGTGCCGTCTGGCCATTGTCCATGAATATCTCCTCTTCCTGCATGATGTTATGGAAGGTTTTTCCACATTGTCAAAGCCCTGAAACGTGCGTTCAGCGCGCTTTGTAAACGGCGTGCCGTGCCATGTGTGGAGATAATCCGTCGGTCCGATCACTCTTTGATTGACTGTTGTCCGCTTCACCGCTCTTGGGACGCGATGACTACACGCGAAACGACGGCCTTGATGCCGCTTCATGAGTTGGACCTTAGCTTGTCTTTGGGCGACCGCGTGATGGTCATGGCTTATGGTGCTATTCAATGGCCGTGGTTGCTGCGCAGCCTTGATGGAGGCCGCAAAAAAGACAAGGCTGCTCTGCTTGCCTATCTCGGATTACCTATCGATGCGCTGCCTAATTTAGGTAGTTGGAAAGCCGATACAAATTTTTTGTGGCACATTGTGTCGACAATCGAAGACATGCGACCGGCACAAGTCGTCGAATTGGGCTGCGGGGCCTCCACTTTTATCGCTGCGCGCGCGTTGCAGCTTTTTGGTGGCGGAAAGATTGTCAGCTTTGACCAACATGCTGCGTTTGCGCAAACGACTCAAGACTGGATACGCGACAATGATATGGACGCAGAAATCCGGCACGCGCCGCTGGGCACACCACCCATTGGTTGGCCGGGGCACTGGTATCAACTGTCCGATGTTCCCAAAGAGATTGACTTGCTCATAGTCGATGGTCCGCCTTGGGCCATTCATCCACATGTGCGCGGTGCGGCCGCAAGCCTGTTTCCGCTCATCCGTCCCGGCGGCAAGGTGCTGTTGGATGACGCCGCGCGACCCGGCGAGCGTGTCGTGGCGCGGCGCTGGCGCAAAGACCATCCGAACATGGACTTCACGCTCGACAGCAAAGGCGCCAAGGGCACCTTGCTAGGTTACAAACACCCCGCCTAAATTTTGGTCGACCGCTCGTCAGTGACCATATCGCTGGCGAGGTCTAGCCCAGCCTTGCCGTGCGCTGCGGTGTGCGCAGGGGCGTGCGGTGGTTCGACATAATCCGGCTGTTCCACCTCCAACATGCCTTCCCATTTGGTAATGACGGACGTTGCAACGGCGTTGCCGACGACATTGGTCGCGGTGCGGCCCATATCGAGGAACTGGTCAATAGCCAGAATGAGTGCGACGCCTTCTACTGGAAGGTCGAACATGGCCAATGTACCGGTGATGACCACCAACGAAGCGCGCGGCACGGCGGCGACGCCCTTGGAGGAAATCATGAGGGTAAGCAGGATAAGGATCTGCGTGCCGATGGATAGGTCAATGCCATAAGCTTGCGCGATGAAGATTGTGGCAAAGCTCATATACATCATCGAACCATCAAGGTTGAAGCTGTAACCCAAGGGCAGCATGAAGCCCGAAATCCGGCGCGGAACCCCAAAACGGTCGAGCTGTTCAAACAATTTGGGCAGGGCCGCTTCGCTGGATGCGGTAGAAAATGCGATCAACATAGGTTCGCGGATGTAGCGGATGAGCGTCCAAATCCGCCGACCGAGAAAGATTGCGCCGACGGACAAGAGGATCGTCCACAACAAGGCGAGCGACAGATAAAACTCCGTCACCAGTTCCAAATAGGTCGCAAGGATCGCCAAGCCGCTTTTCGAAACCACAGCTGCCAATGCGCCGAAAACTGCGACGGGGGCATAACGCATCACATAATGCGTTATCTGAAGCATCATTTCTGCAAGTGACTCTGCGCCCCGCACCAAAGGCGCACCCTTTTCACCCAGGGCCGAAAGCGCGATGCCAGCGAACAAGGCGAACACCAAAATCTGCAATATGTTGTTGGTGGCCATCGCTTCAAAAGCGTTTTTGGGGAAAATCGAAAGAATGAATTCCCAAAAGTCGAGTTTCTTGACCTCGCCAATGGTTGCAGCAGCATTTGCAATGCTGTCAACGGGCGCGCCTACGCCCGGTTGGAACAGGTTCACCATCAACAAGCCAAGGCCAATTGAGATGAAGCTGGCGATGATAAACCATGTGATGGCCCGAAAACCGATGCGGCCGAGCGCCGAGCTGTCGCCCATATGCGCGATACCAACGACGATGGTTGACAGAATGAGTGGCGCAACCAACAGTTTGACTAAGTTCAGAAATATATTGGATAGAAGGTTAAACGTCTTTAAAAAATATTCAAAATAGGTGCTGTCCTGCGCGAAACTGACATGGACCGCATAGCCGACTGCTACGCCCAGGATCATTCCTGCCAAAATCCACAATGTAAGCCGTTTATCCACGCAACCCTCCAAACATCCCTTGATTCATTTTACGCTACACAGGAGCAATGCAGGTCGCAAGAAGTTACAGACGTGACTTGTTTAAGCTTGAGAAGGACGCCATAAGTCTTGTAATAAAATTACAACGCACTGTGTCGTTGAACATGGCGCATAAACAGATGCTTGCGGGCTCAGGAGATCATTTCATGGCGGCCGCCAAAATTGTGAAGAACGCGGTAAAAATCGACAAGACCCTTTTGAAGGATATGGTCTGCGCCTTTACCGAGACCGCTTTGCCGGGCGAAAATGAAGGTTTTGATGCCAAGGCGGCCGAAGATGCCGCGCGCTTCACCATCGAAACAGGCCTGCATCGCAAGGCGGGCAGCGCGGCGATTGCATTGGATAGCTTTACCGATAGGCATGGCCGTTTAATGATGCGCATATCGCTGAATAATGACGACATGCCCTTTTTGGTGGATTCGGTGTCGTCTGCGGTTGCTGCTCATGGGATAGCGGTGAAGCGTATCATCCACCCAGTGTTGAGCGTTGTCCGCGATGACGCCCGCGCTTTGACTTCAATCAGCCGTAAACGAATGGATGGGCAGGCACGCGAATCCTTCATATATCTGGAGACGGAGCGCGTTGACGCCAAGGAACGACGTCAGCTTGAGGCGCATTTGGCCGCTGTTCTCGCCGATGTTCGCGGCGCGGTAACAGATTGGCGCGATATGCTCGCTGCCTTGTCCGCCGACGCCGACAGCCTGCCGGATAGCGAAGGTACCGCCCTGATCCGGTGGTTCCACGACAATAACATGACGATATTGGCGCATGAGCGGATCAGCAGCGATGGTGCGCGGTCCAACCGCCTTGGCCTATCGCGCGTGAGCGACGCGCCTGTGCTTTCGGAAGATAGTGTCAGCCTTGCCATAAATTGGTTTGAAGCCGGCGGTCTTGCGCCCTTGGTGTTGAAATCCAACCGTGTTTCGAACGTCCATCGCAATGTTCAATTGGACCTGATTGTTACGCCGGTGCAAACGGGCGATCGGGTAACGGGCTTAGCCGTCACAGCCGGGCTTTGGACAAGCGCGGCGCTGGCAACTGCTCCGGAATCCATTCCTGTGCTCAGAACGCATCTGGCATCGTTGATGGCGCGTTATGGCTTTGACCCTTCGGGCCATGCTGGCAAGGCGATGGCCCATGCGCTGACCGCGCTGCCGCACGACCTTTTGGTTGCGCTCAAGCTTGATAATCTGGAACGCGTGACGCTGACTGCCATGTCGCTGACCGACCGACCGCGCCCCAAGCTGATTGCGCTGCGGTCGCCATTGGGACGTCATTTATACATCTTTGTATGGTTGCCACGCGATGATGTGTCGACCGGCATCCGTAAGCAGATCCAGACGATGTTGATGGATGCCACAGGTGGGTCTTTATTAGGTTGGACCATCGGTTTGGACGACGGCGGCGTGGCTTTGTTGCGCTATACGCTCGATTTGCCGGATCGTGGGCAGACAGTGGACGAAGCTGGCCTCGATGCAAAGCTGGAGCTGATGGTGCGTGGATGGGAACCAGCGGTTGAGGTTGCATTGGCGCAACTGACCGATGAAAAACGCGCCGCCGCCATGCTTGTGCGCTACGGCGCTGGCTTCCCGCCCAATTACCGCAGTAGCTACTCGACCGAGGAGGCTGCGCGGGACATGATTGGCTTGCTCGCCATGGAACGTGACCATAGCAAGATCACCCGGCTGTTTATAGAAGAGGGCAAGCTTCGGCTGAAAATCTACAGCCATGGCGCCCCCCTGCCGTTGAGCGATGTCGTGCCCGCGCTGGAGAATTTCGGTTTTGATGTTTTGGAGGAAACGCCGACCGCATTGGGCGATGGTCATTATATCCATGACTTCCGTCTTGCCTTGCGCGGCGGCGATATTGCAACTGTCTTAGAAAATCCGCGCGTCCTTGAAGGTGCGCTGAGCCAAGTTTTAGATGGCAGTTTTGAAAATGACGTGTTCAACCAACTGGTCACGATTGGCGGGCTTGCGCCGCAATCGGTCATTTGGCTGCGCGCATGGTACCGCTATTTGCGTCAAACAGGTGTGGCCTATGGCATGCCAACAGTGGTGTCCGCCTTGGCCAAAAACGCCAATGTGACGCGGTCGATCATATCCCTGTTCGATGCTTTGCATAATCCGGCAACCAACGGCAGCCGCGACAAGGAAGCGGCAAAATATCAAAAATCCATCACCGCCGATCTGGCGGCGGTTTCGGCGATTGACGAAGATCGCATTTTGCGCCGGTTTTGGGCGGTGGTGCTGGCAACATTGCGCACCAATGCGTTTTCCGCAGCGGCAGCCGAAGCCTTAGCGTTCAAGCTGGATTGCGCAAAAGTGCCTGGCCTGCCTGCGCCGCTGCCTTGGCGCGAGGTATTTGTCTATTCGCCCCGCGTGGAGGGCATTCATTTGCGCGCTGGACCCGTTGCGCGCGGTGGCTTGCGCTGGTCCGACCGGCGTGATGACTTCCGCACCGAGGTTTTGGGCCTGATGAAGGCGCAGCGCGTTAAAAACGCGGTTATCGTCCCGACCGGTGCAAAAGGCGGCTTCTACCCCAAGCGTCTGCCCGACATGCGCGTTGACCGCGATGCCTGGTTTGCCGAAGGCACAGAGGCCTATAAAATCTTCATCCGGACCTTGCTGTCGATTACCGACAATATCGTCAACGACCGGATTGTGCATCCTGACAATGTCGTCATCCATGACGGTGACGACCCTTATTTCGTGGTTGCGGCGGACAAAGGCACGGCGACATTCTCCGACACCGCGAATGCCATCGCGCTGGAGCGTAATTTCTGGCTTGGTGATGCGTTTGCGAGTGGTGGCTCGGTTGGGTATGACCATAAGGCGATGGGCATTACCGCAAAGGGCGGCTGGCTATCTGTGCAGCGCCATTTTGCCGAAATGGGTATTGATGTCCAAAAAGAGCCGGTGACGGTTGCAGGCGTTGGTGACATGTCAGGGGACGTTTTCGGCAATGGCATGTTGCTTTCAAAAACGTTGAAAATTGTCGCGGCGTTCGACCATCGGCACATTTTCCTCGACCCCGATCCCGACCCTGCGACCAGTTGGAAAGAACGTCAGCGTTTGTTCAACTTGCCGCGGTCCAGCTGGCTTGATTATGATGCAAAGTTGATATCCAAGGGCGGCGGCGTCTTTGCGCGTACGGACAAGATCATCAAAACAACATCTGAAATCCGTAGCTTGCTTGGCATTGTTGCGAAAGAAATTGAACCATCTGCGTTGATGACCGCAATATTAAAAGCGCCCGTTCAATTGATGTGGTTCGGCGGCATAGGGACATATATTAAAGACCGGAGCGAAAGCCATTTGGACGTCGGCGACCCCGGCAATGACTTTATTCGGGTGAACGGCGCAGACGTGCAGGCGCATGTGATTGGTGAGGGCGCAAATCTTGGCGTGACGCAGGCCGGACGTATTGGCTTTGCCCTGCGCGGTGGCCGGATCAACACCGACTTCATCGACAATAGCGCGGGCGTCGATTGTTCCGACAATGAAGTGAACATCAAAATCGCCCTGAATGCGCAGATGCGTGCAGGCAAGTTGAAGGAGCCCGCGCGCAATGTCTTGCTGGCGGAGATGACCGATGCGGTGGCGCATTTGGTGTTGGAGGATAACCGTCTGCAGACGCTTGCCTTGTCTATTGCGGAAACTGGCGGTGCGGGGGATTTGCCGGCCTATGTAAGGCTTATCGAGATTTTTGAAGGCGCTGGCCGACTGGACCGTGTGGTTGAGGGACTTGCGCCTAATGAAGAACTGTTTCGGCGTGCGAGCGAAGGGCGCGGGCTCACGCGCCCGGAATTGGCGATATTGCTCTCCACAGCGAAGCTTGCAGCGCAGGATGGTGTTGAGGACGCACCTTTGGCGCAGGACAAGTCGATGGATGGCGAACTTCTAGCGGCATTCCCGAACGCGATGGTCAAATCGCATAAGTCGGCGATTTTGGGGCACCGGCTGCGCAAGGAAATCATCGCCACGAAGTTGGCCAACCGCATGATCAACCGGCTTGGCATGTTGCACCCATTTGAATTGGCGGAAGAGGAAGGCTGCAGCCTTGGCGATGTTGCCGCCGCCTTTGCCATAGCCGAGAGCATTTATGATCTGCCTGCCTTGTGGAATATGATGGATATAACCGCGATGCCGGAAACCACGCGGCTGATGCTCTTCAACCAAGCGGCCTTGGAAGTGCGCGCGCAAATGGCGGATATCATCCGCAATGCCCATGAAGGTCGCGATGTCGCGGCGGCGACGGCGGTCTATGCGCCCGTGGTGCAAAAGCTAACGGCGGCATTGGACGGGCTATTGCCTCAGGATGTCCGGCTTCAGACCGAACGTTTTGGTGCGCGGTTGACCGAAAATGGTGCGCCACGCAAAATTGGGGACCGTCTGGTGCAATTGGCGCAATTGGATGGCGCCATTGGTCTGGCGGCGCTTTCCTCTGCGCAAAAAGGCGATGTAACCGCACTAACGCGCGCCTTTACCGCCCTTGGTGATGCGCTGGGTTTAAGCTGGGCGCAGGGAACCGCCATGCAGGTCGACCCGCAAGATCCGTGGGAGCGGCTGTTGGTTGCTGGCCTCGCACGAGATTTTCAAACCATGCGCCTCGACTTTCTGCGGCGTCGTGCGGCCAAGAAACCGCTTGAGGATGCGCAAGACTGGCTGGTTGCTAACGCAGTGCGTGTGCGGGCGTTCAAGGCGATGGTGGACCGTGCCCGCATGGCAGGTGCGCCGACCCCCGCCATGTTGGCACAAGTTGCGGGGCAGGCACGGATATTGCTGGGGCGTTAACGCGCTGGGGTGACGGGGAAAAGAGGACGCGCTCCCCCCAACACCACGTCGCTCCAGCGCAGGCTGGAGCCTATCGCGCCTGTCCGGATAGCACTTCGCTTGGTCGATAGACGTGATAGGCCCCAGCCTACGCTGGGGCGACGGGAATAAGAGAGCGCGTTTTTCCCAAACGTCATGCTGAACTCGGTTCAGCATCCATCGTGCCAAACAGACCGAAGGGTAGAGACGAGAAATAGACCCTGAACCAAGTTCAGGGTGACGGTAAGGAGGGACGGTCGTGGGCGACGGGGAAGAGACGACGCATCCCCCCAACGTCATGCTGAACTTTTTAAACCCTCAGCTTTTTGTCGCTAAGCCCGCTGGATTGCCCTTTGTCGACGGGTTTGATGCGTTTTGCTTTTTCGGCTTTTCCGCCTTTGGCTTGCGGACTTCACGGCTCGACTTTTTTTGGCTCTTCGCCATGATATTTTCCTTCGGAGGAGGCGTGCGTAGGCTTAGCTTGGGTCAGGATGCGCCGACCCACATGTTGTAAAGATAAGCATCAACGGCCCTCTTTATAAGGACGCTGGAAAAATGGCTGGTTTAAGCGACGGCCTCTGCCGCGCGCTTGTAGATGCTGTTGAGCGGGCTGCGGAAAAGCTGCATCACCATCGGTTCAAAAAACTCCAGCGGCAGCGTGTCATAATCCGGATCAAAGGATGGGCAGTCATATTTGTCGATAAACTCTTCGGTATCGGCAAACCACTCATGCCCGCGAAACTGTTCACGCATGTCGCGGTCAAGACCCAGATGATGGAAGAAATTTTGTCCTTGGAAAATGCCGTGATTCTGCACAATCCAAAGGAGCTTTTCCGAAACGAACGGCTTTAATATAGCAGCGGCAATGTCCGGATGGTTGGTTGCGCCCAACGTATCACCAATGTCATGCAGCAAGGCCATCACGACATAATCCTCATCCCGACCATCACGATATGCGCGCGTCGCGGTCTGCAAGGAATGCGTCAACCGGTCGACTGCAAATCCGCCAAAATCCCCATCGAGCAATTTGAGATGGTCCAAAATCCGGCGTCCGCCATTTTGCGAAAACGGGATATTGTGCCGCATGATGATCTGCCAATCCTCTTGCGTGCTCTGCGACATATCGTGAAAATGTGCGCGGTCTTCTTGGCTGTCCATTTCGCTATCCTCTCACTTGCGATGTTTAACAGCGTTGGCAGACGAAACAAGGGCTTCATGCGCGCGCGAAATCCGGCTAGACCGAAATTATGGCGGTATTAGAGCTCACAGATAAACCCTTTTTCGCGGACAAGAATCGCGCTTTTTGGAACTTGCATTCGGCCGGTTGGGCAGGCGCGGTCATTCTGCGCGCAGCGTCCGGTATCGCGCAGGGGCAGCCCGTCAGCTTCCTAGTGCCCATCCTGATTTCTGCGGTGACCGGCTATTCGATCACGCTGCTTCTCTCGGTAATATACCGTTTCTTGATTGATCAGCGGCCGTTTATCACATGGAGCCTGACCTTCGTGTCCGTCTCACTTGCGACGCTTGGCTATGCCTATTTGGATGTGTGGGTGCTTCAAACCATTCGTGATGGGGTCGATGAAACGCCCTTTGCGCAATTGTGGTTGGCGGCGATTTACATCAACTCGGTGCTTCTGGCGGCATGGTCCGCATTATATTACGCCATCAATTATTTTGTCCGCGCGGAAGAGCAAGCCGACCAGATGATGCGCTTGGAAGCGCAGGCGACTAGCGCGCAGCTGACGATGCTGCGTTATCAGCTCAACCCCCATTTCCTGTTCAATACATTGAATAGCATTTCGACCCTAGTGCTGTTGAAGCAGACGGAACAAGCCAATGCCATGCTGTCGCGATTGTCTTCCTTCCTGCGCTTTACCCTCATCAACGAGGCTGCGGCGAAAGTGCCGCTGACTCAGGAAATTGAGACGCTGAAACTGTATCTCGATATTGAAAAAATGCGGTTTGAAGAACGCTTGCGGACATATTTCATCATTGAGCCTGCGGTTGAGAATGCATTGGTCCCGTCGCTGTTGCTGCAGCCACTTGTGGAAAATGCCATCAAATATGCCGTGACGCCCAAGGAAGAGGGCGCTGATATTTCCGTCACCGCTCAACTCGTCGGCCAAAGGGTGCGGATCACCGTTTCGGACACTGGCCCGGGCTTGCAGCCGGGGCAACAAGACCACAGCCTATCCACAGGTGTCGGCATGGCGAACACGCGAGAGCGTCTGTCGCAAGCTTATGGCGAGGACCAACGCTTTGAACATTATGTAAAAGCTGGCGGAGGGTTTGAGGTTTTGTTGGAACTCCCTTATCAAAGCAGGATTACAGCAGGGGAAGACAATCAAGCGGGGGCGCGACGGCAAGGAAAGATATCCGCATGAGCATTCGTACAATATTGGTCGACGATGAAAAGCTGGCCATTCAGGGGCTCGAATTACGGCTTCAACCTTTTGAAGATATCGAAATTGTGGCCACCTGCCACAATGGTCGCGAGGCCATTCGTAAAATCAAGACGTTAAAACCCGACTTGGTTTTTCTCGATATTCAAATGCCGGGATTTGACGGCTTTTCGGTTGTGCAAGGGGTGATGGACATCGACCCGCCCTTGTTCGTATTTGTGACCGCATATTCCGAACATGCCATTAAGGCGTTTGAGGCGCAGGCCATTGATTATTTGATGAAACCGGTGGAACCTGAGCGGCTGGCCGATACCATGGACCGCGTGCGTAGCCGGCTGTCCGACAAGCGGACATCAGAAGAGCTTGACCGCTTGCGCACAGTTATCAACGAAGTTGCGCCAAATGCGGCGGACAATTTGGTTTCATTGGATGACGATCTGGCATCCACCCGCTTTGAAAAGCTAATTAACGTCAAGGATCGCGGCCAGATTTTCCGCGTCGATGTCGCGAGCATTGAACGCATTGACGCGGCGGGTGATTATATGTGCATTTATACCGCTGATAATTCGCTCATCTTGCGTGAGACTATGAAGGATTTGGAAAAGCGGCTCGACCCGCGCACCTTCCAACGTGTCCACCGTTCCACGATCGTCAATTTGGATCAGGTCCGTCAAGTAAAGCCGCATACCAATGGCGAATGCTTTTTGGTGCTGGAATCGGGCGCGCAGGTGAAGGTCAGCCGGTCCTATCGTGACGTCGTTGCCCGTTTTGTCCATTAAGGAATTAGGTATGAAGCCAGCCAAGCCAACCCGCATGAAGGCTAGCGATTTTCATCCTTATATCCTCGAAATCTTTGATGGTTATGTCCATGGCAAGATAAGCAAGCGGGAATTCCTGCGTGAGGCGGGGAAATTTGCGGCGGCCGGCGTCACGGGCCTAATGATTCTTAATCAGCTACGGCCCGATTACGCGCTGGCGCAGCAGGTGAAGGTGGATGACCCCGCCATCATCACCGCACGCGTGACAGTGCCCAGCCCCGATGGTCATGGCAGCATCAATGGCTTGCTGGCCAAGCCCGCAAAGGCAAAGGGCAAATTGCCGACGGTGCTGGTGATCCACGAAAATCGGGGGCTTAACCCCTATATCGAAGACGTCGTGCGGCGTTTGGCCAAGGCGGGCTATATGGCGCTTGGCCCTGATGGTCTGTCCTCGGTTGGTGGCTATCCCGGTAATGACGAAACGGGCCGCGCGTTGCAGGCGAAGCTGAATCCGGCAAAGTTGCTGGAGGATTTTTTTGCCAGCTTTGAATATCTGCGGGATCATCCCGAAAGCACGGGCAAGGTGGGCGCGGTTGGGTTTTGCTATGGCGGCGGCGTGTGCAATGCGCTGGCGGTGGCCTATCCCGAAATGGCGGCATCGGTGCCTTATTATGGTCGCCAGCCACGCGCGGAAGACGTGCCAGCCATTAAAGCGCCGTTGCTTGTCCATTATGCCGAGGTGGATGAACGGATCAACGCAGGTTGGTTACCCTATCAGGCTGCGCTCATCGCAAACCAAAAACGTTTTCAGGTGCATTTCTACCCCGGAACGCAGCATGGCTTTCACAATGACAGCACGCCGCGTTTTGACACAAAGGCGGCAGAATTGTCTTGGGCCCGAACACTGACGTTTTTTGACGAAAATCTGCGTTAACGGCGGCTAGCGAAAAAATCCCTTAGGAGGGCCGCAGATTCCTCTGCGGCGATTCCGGCATATACCTCTGGCCTGTGGTGCAGGGTCGATTGTTCAAACAAGCGGGGGCCGTGGGCTACAGCGCCACCCTTGGCATCGTCAGCGCCATAATAGAGCCGCGCGATACGGGCATGGGCAATTGCGCCTGCACACATCGCGCAGGGCTCCAGCGTCACCCACAGGTCGCATCCGGTGAGGCGGTCATTGCCAAGATAGGCTGCTGCCTCTCGAATGGCGATGATTTCGGCGTGGGCGGTGGGGTCATGGCTTTCCATCGGTCGGTTGGCACCGCGCCCGATAATGACCCCGTCCTTGACGATGATTGCGCCAACGGGCACTTCACCTTGCACAGCCGCAGCGCGGGCAAGATTGAGCGCTTCATGCATCATTTCGCGGGCTTTGGTCAGGGACATGTTGTTTTGGTAGCGCAGATTCCCGCTTTTGACCACACATCGGCTTGACCTTTTCGGCGTGGAAGGTTAGGGGCAGCGACTTTCGCGGGTCAGTGATTCCGCATACACTCATTTATACAGGATATATATCATGGCGCGCATCTGCGAACTCACCGGTAAAGGCCGTTTGGTCGGTAACAATGTGAGCCACGCCAACAACAAGACGAAACGTACATTCCTGCCAAATCTGCAGAATGTTACATTGTTGTCGGACGCATTGGAGCAAGGCTACAAGTTCCGCGTGTCGACCCACGGTCTGCGTTCGGTGGAGCATGTTGGCGGTCTCGACAATTGGTTGTTGAAGACTTCGGACGAGAAGCTTTCGACCAATGCGCGCAAAGTGAAAAAAGAAATCGCCAAGAAGCAAAAAGCTGCGGCGTAAGGCCAAGGGCTGCTGGCGCGGCCTTTTGCGAAAACGAATCATAAGCCGGGGGCAGTCTATGCCTCCGGCTTTTTGCTGTCCGCTTATTGGTTCAGACGGAATTTCATCAATATCGTTCGTTGGAACAGGGTGAAATTATTGTCCGAGATGAGCCATAGGAATATGCTGTCGCCATCGCTGGTCACGGCGATCCCTTCCATATTGTCGACGCGCAATGGGGGTGCAAGCGACGCAATGACATTGGCCGAAGCCACGCCATTGGCACGGATGCTTTTGGGATTGAGCAGTGACACCTTGGCGGTAAATTCCGATGGAAACGCTATGGCGCGCTGCAAAATCGCGATTCGCCCATCGGGCAATTGCACGGCATCGGTCACGCGATAGCCGGTTGGCGGTCGGAATTGAAATGGCGTGATCCTGCTGCCGCTTTCCACCGGGTCACCAGAAAACAAAAATGCCTGATGCATATCGCCGTCGAGATTCTCGGCAATCACGATAAAGCGACCGTCTTTCAATCGCAGGATGCTTTCGGCACCTTTGTTGCGTGGCAAATGCTGCATTTCGGGCGGGCGGACTATGCCGGTTTCGCCCCCAAAAGATGCGTTGTACCGCCGGATCGCGTGCTTGCCCTCAAAACTGACCCAATATTGGTCGCTATCGGGATCATAGACCAGTCCCTCACTATCGCGGTCTTTATAGCTTGCATTTGGGCCATGCAGATTTGGCAGCGGCGCGATTGTGGTGCGGTCGATCCGTCCATCATCGGTCAAATCAAAGCGGATGAAAGTCCCTGCGTCGCCAATGCCGACAAAGCGGTCATTGGCGATGGCAACCAGTGCCGAAATACCGCCGAAATTTTCGTTGCGGCTGCGTAATTCCCACGCTGCGACAAATTCCAACGCGCCTACCTGCTTTTGGGCTGGGTTATCGGGGTTAAGGGCGAGCGGCCGCAAGCTGATGTCTTGGCTGTTGCTCGGATAAATCGTGCGGACACCGCCAATGGCCAGCGCCGCTAACGCACAGGCCAGCGCAAGACGTTTGATCTTTGCCGTCATGACACTCCCAACCGTTCATCATTTTGCATCCAAAGATGAACGAACGATAACAATCGCATTCAGCTTCGGTGCAATAGGGGATGTCCATAAGGCAAAAGTTGGCAAAACAAATCGTCTATTTCCCCCATGCGAGCCTGCCTTGAAAAAACGAAGGAGTATCGAAAATGACATATTTGAAGAAAAGCATCGGCGCGCTGGTTCTTGCAGCGACGGCCGTAACCGGATTTTCCGTAACGCCAGCAATGGCGCGCGAACGTTATCATGATGATTATTACAGCCAAGATGATCGTCAGGGCAGCTATGACCGCCGTGAATATCGCCGTGGTGACCGTTATTACCGGAACAATAACTATCGCAACAATGCGCGTTGCGATAAGGGCACGGGCGGCACGGTCATCGGGGCGGTTGCAGGTGGCCTGCTGGGTAACGAAGTCGCGCGTCGCGGCAACAAGACCGAAGCGAGTATTATCGGCGCAGCGGTCGGTGCCTTGGCGGGACGCGCTATCGACAAGTCGGACAATAACTGCCGCCGCTATCGCTAAAAGTTTTAGAAATTCCGTCCGGCGACGCTCCTGAACCGTGTTAAGCGCCGGGCAGAATGTCATTCAGGTTTTGTCCTGACGTGACCTTAAGGCCAGTCTTCTGAAGAAGGCTGGCTTTTTCGTTACAACTGAAACTTGTCTGCTTTGTTTTTATCCTGCAAAGCGCGGCTATGAACGCAGCACTCGATTCCACGCGCTTGTCCATCCGGTCCTTTCATCGCACGTCAGAACCTGACGTGCTGGCACCACTTGTGGTCGCTGCCACGGTCGATGGGGCGATTCGGGGGGATATCGTGCGCAGTGCGCGCGGCCTGCTCGACGATTTGCGCAAGGTGCAGGCCGATGGCTGGGTAAACTCCTTTTTGCAGCAATACCGCCTTGGCACAGAAGAGGGCACGGCGCTCTTGTCTCTGGCCGAGGCCTTTTTACGCGTGCCCGACCCGCAGACGGCAGACCTGCTGATTGCGGACAAGCTGACAGACGCCGATTGGAGTGATCATAAGGGACAATCGTCCAGCATGCTGGTCAACAGTGCCACTTGGGGTTTAGTGCTGGGTAAGGCCGTGTTGGGCGACAGTACGAGCACATTGAAGCGCCTGATTGCAAAGGCCGGCGAACCCTTTGTGCGTCAGGCCGTCGGCGCAGCAATGCGGCTGATGGGGCAGGTGTTTGTCATGGGCCGTGACATTGACGAAGCGATGGCGCGGATGGAGTCCAAGGATAATCGCGGCTTTACCGCCAGTTTCGACATGCTTGGCGAAGCGGCGCGGACCAAAGCGGATGCCGAACGTTATTTCCAATCCTATGCCGCCGCCGTTGCCGCCGTTGGCCGCAACCCCGCACGCGGGCATAGCGTTTCGGTCAAATTATCCGCGCTCCACCCGCGCTACGAAACCGCAAAAAGCGCAACATGCGTGCCAGAACTTGCAGAGATGGTGCGCGAACTGGCGCGTTCTGCGTCCTCGCTGGGTGTGCAACTGACGGTTGATGCCGAAGAGGCCGCACGGCTGGAGATGAGCCTCGACATCATTGAGCAGGTCGCGCGCGATCCAGCTTTGTCTGGTTGGGATGGGCTTGGCATGGCGGTGCAAGCTTATTCCAAGCGCGCCCGTCCCGTGCTCGCTTGGGCCGACGCCTTGGGCCACGACACGTCGCGCATCTTACAAGTGCGCTTGGTGAAAGGCGCCTATTGGGACAGCGAAATCAAACATGCGCAGGAACGTGGCCTGAGCGACTTTCCATTGTTCACCCGAAAGGCCGCGACCGATGTGTCCTATCTTGCTTGCGCAAAGGACATGCTTGCTGCGCGCAATATCCGTCCGGCGTTCGCGACGCATAATGCCTTGACCGTCGCGACTATCCTCCAATGGACGGGCGCGCAGCGCAATTTTGAATTTCAGCGGCTCCACGGCATGGGGGAGGGGTTGTTTGATCGCCTCGTGCGTGAGGATGGCTATAATTGCCGCACCTATGCGCCGGTCGGCGGACATCGCGACTTGCTGGCTTATCTTGTCCGCCGCCTGTTGGAAAATGGCGCGAACAGCAGTTTCGTCCACCAATTGGCGGATCAATCGATTAGCGAAGACGAATTATTGGCGGACCCGGTCGAAAAAATCATGGCCGTTGGCGGCACGCGCCATCCCGCAATTGCCGCGCCTGCAGATCTTTTTCAGCCCGAGCGCGTGAACAGCAGCGGCCTAGATTTAGATGACGCGGTTATATTGCAAGAAACCGCTGCCCAAATGGCCATGCCCGTAAATTTGAACGGTGACTTAAGTGTAAGTCCGGCAGAGGCTGTGACATCTGCGCTTGCGGCTTATCCGCAATGGTCGGGCACACCCGTCGCCGCCCGCGCCGATTGCCTGGATCGACTGGCAGATTTATTGGAGGAAAACCGCAGCCAGCTCATGGCCATTGCCGTGCAAGAGGCCCGCAAAACAATATCCGATGCGCTTTCCGAAGTCCGCGAGGCGATTGATTTCTGCCGATATTACGCCGCGCGCGCGCGCACCGACTTGGTCCCGATTGAATTGCCGGGGCCAACGGGTGAACGCAATGTCCTGCGCCATGAAGGTCGCGGCGTGTGGATCGCCATTGCCCCGTGGAATTTCCCTCTGGCGATTTTCTTAGGGCAAGTCGCTGCCGCCTTGGTTGCCGGCAATACGGTGGTGGCCAAACCAGCGCCGCAAACGCCGGCCATCGGCAGGTTCGCGGTCGCCCTAGCCCATGCCGCTGGCGTGCCGAAGGGCGCGTTGCAGATTGTGACAGGGGCAGGGGATGTCGGCGCGGCGCTGACGGCGGATATACGCATAGCGGGCGTGGTGTTTACCGGATCGGTTCCGACCGCAAAGGCGATTGCACGCAATTTGGTCGCTGATGATGATCGGCCCTTGGTGCCTTTGATCGCCGAAACAGGCGGCTTGAACGCGATGATTGTCGATTCGACGGCTTTGTCCGAACAAGTTGTGCGTGATGTCATCGTGTCGGGCTTTCAATCGGCTGGCCAACGCTGCTCGGCGCTGCGGCTGTTGCTGCTGCAAGAAGATATTGCCGAACATACGCTCGAAATGCTGCGCGGGGCGATGGATACGCTCAATATGGGCGATCCTGCGGACCCGGCCACGGATATTGGGCCAGTGATTGATCAGGCGGCATATGATATGTTGATGGCCTATCGTGCCAGTGTGAAAGACCGGATCATCCATGAAATAGCAGTTCCCGCCAACGGCCTGTTCGTGCCGCCGACGGTTATCCAATTGGACGATATCGATGAATTGAACTGCGAATTTTTCGGCCCATTGGTCCATGTGGTAACGTGGAAAGCCGGATCGCTGGAGGCGACCATTGCGAAGATAAACGCCAAGGGCTTTGGCCTGACGATGGGGCTACACAGTCGTATTGCAGGCAGCAGCATATTGATCGAACAATTGGCGCGTGTAGGTAATCTATATATCAACCGGTCGATGATTGGCGCGGTCGTTGGCAGCCAGCCTTTTGGTGGCGAAGGCCTGTCCGGCACGGGGCCCAAGGCGGGCGGGCCTCATTATCTTTATCGCTTCTGCGCCGAACGCACGACGAGCACCGATACGACAAGCGCGGGCGGCAATGCCTCGTTGCTGTCATTGGATGACGGAAGTTAGATAAACATCTTGCTTGCTTGCGCATCGCAGTTGGTGGCAAAGGGGCGGCATGTCCGGAACAGAAAATAGTCAGCCCCGCCTTGCCGGCGGCATCTTCATTGCCTTTGGTCTTTTAATCGGGGCCATTGTCGGCGTTGCCATGGACCAACCCTCCGCCGGAGCGGTTATTGGTATGGTCATCGGTAGCATTGTCGCAGTGCTGATTTGGGTCATGGATCGCAAGCGTCGTTAAGGGAGCGAGTAATATGTGGAAGCATGTGCGCAATATCGTTTTGATCGTCATTGTTCTGGCGATTGCTGGCATTTGGTACATTACCCGGCCCGATGTTGCCCAACTTTCGTTGGATGCGGTTACCGGTGCTTCGCCCGAAATTACCGCGCCGCGTCCGCAGATTTTACCGACTATCGCTGTTGCAGAGGTTGACCGCTGGCAAGCTGGCGAAGCGCCGATTGCCGCGCCTGGCCTTATCGTGGAACGCTTTGCCGAAGGTCTCGACCATCCCCGCAATATATATACTTTGCCCAATGGCGATATTTTAGTGGCCGAGACAAATTCACCACCACGTGACCTTGGCGGCATTGAAGGCTTTGTGATGAAATGGCTGATGGGCAAAGCGGGCGCCGGTGTCCCTTCTGCCAACCGCATCACTTTGCTGCGGGACGCGGATGGCGATGGCAAGGCCGAATTGAAAACGCCGTTCCTCACGGGGCTGAATTCGCCGTTCGGCATGGTCCTGATTGGTGAGAAACTGTATGTTGCCAATACCGATGGCTTGGTCGTTTTCCCATATACATTGGGCGATACGAAAATTACGGCCAAGGGTAAGGAGTTGACAAAGTTCAACGCCATGGCCCCCAATAACCATTGGACGCGCAACCTTGCCGCGTCACCCGATGGCAAGAAAATCTACATCGCGGTGGGATCGAACAGCAATATTGGCGAACATGGTATGGAGACCGAAAATGGCCGTGCCATGGTGTTGGAATATGACATCGCGAAGGACAAGAAAATTCCCTACGCGATTGGCATGCGTAACCCCGTTGGTCTGGATTGGGATAATAAGGGCCGTTTGTGGAGCGTCGTAAATGAACGCGACATGCTGGGCTCCGACATGGTGCCTGATTATTTGGCGCTTGTGGAATTTGGCGCCGATTATGGTTGGCCGCAACATTATTGGGGCGGATTTACCGACGCCCGCGTATCGCCGCCAAAGCCCGCAAAGCGCGAATATGAACGCCGCCCCGATTATGCCCTTGGCGCGCATACCGCGCCGCTTGGGTTGGCGTTTGGTTATAATGCAAAGCTGGGTGCTGGCCTCACCGAAGGGGCGTTTGTGGCCCGCCATGGTTCGTGGAACCGCAAGCCTGTGTCGGGCTATGATGTGATCTTCGTTCCCTTTGCCAAGGGCGAACCCTCGGGCAAGCCTATCAATGTCCTTACAGGCTTTTTGGACAAGGATGGCAATGCGCAGGGACGCCCGACGATGCTGGCGATGGCAAAGGATGGATCCTTGTTGGTCAGCGATGACGTTGGCAACATCATCTGGCGCGTACGGGCGAAGAATTAAATTTTTCGGCCTGCGCGGCCTGCGATATCCACGGTATAATGCCACGCGATCCGGCCTGAACGACCGCCGCGTCCTTGGGCAAAGGCCAGCGCGTCGGCTTCGTCCCAGTCCAGATCAAAATGGGCGGCATAGCTGCTGACCATGTGCAAATACGCGTCCTGATCGGGATATTGAAAGCCCAGTTTCAGGCCAAATCGGTCGGCTAAGGCAAGGCTGTCGTCAATGGAATCGCGGGCATTCATGGCGTCCGCCTGTGCCTGGCTGTCGCGTTCAACAATATTTCGGCGGTTTGATGTGACGCATAGCCGGACATTGTTTGGACGCGCCTCCACGCCGCCCTCCAGCAATGATCGCAATAGACGCGCATTTTGGTCGTGCGGTTCGAACGAGATATCGTCGACAAACAACAAATAGCGCCGACCCGACGCGCCTAATTCTTCAAACAAGGCTGGCAGGCTCGTCAAATGACTGGAAGACGCTTCGACCAAAGCGATGAAAAAGCCATCTTCCTGCAGGGCCGCCACCACAGATTTGACCAAGGCGGATTTGCCCATGCCGCGTGCGCCCCACAGCAAAACATCATGCGCCGCTGCGCCAGACGCATGCCGCCGGCAATTTTCATGTAAATCCGTCTTTTGCCGGTCGACCCCGACGATCAAGTCAATGGGCAGTGGCTTAAAATCTTGCACCGCTGCCAAGGCTGTTCCGTTCCAATGATAGGCTGGAAAGGACGACAGGTCCGTTGGCGGCGCTGGCGGGGGTGATAGCCGCTCCAACGCTTCGGCAATGCGTCTAAGCGTTTGCTCGTTCAAGCCGCCAGTTCCTCCGCGTCCAATGCGTAAAGCAATTCTGCACCCGCCATCGCGGTGGCTTTGAACGCCAAAGCCTCAGGCACCATGACATCCAGATAATAACGGCAGGCTGCAACCTTGCTGCGCAAAAATGCGCTGGTGTTGCCATTGGTGATTTCGGCCTGTGCGGCGCGATATTGCTTCAACATCAGCCAACCCGACGTCACCACCGCCATCATATTGGTATAGGCATAGCTGCCCGCCAAGCGATCATCGACCTCTGCGCCGAGCATATATTCGGTGACTTCCGCATTTGCCGCCGCCAGCGCCAACAGGCCGGAATGCCCCGCCGCATCGGCTGATATCGCGGAAAGATGGTTGCGGATGACGTCGCCGCCCTGCATCGCGAGCTTACGGCCAACCAAGTCCGCCGCTTGAATACCATTGGTGCCTTCGTAAATCGCCGCAATCCGGATATCGCGATAATATTGCGCTGCACCTGTTTCTTCGACAAAGCCCATGCCGCCATGCACTTGAATGCCAAGTGAGGCGATTTCGCTGCCCATATCTGTGCCATAAGTTTTGGCCAGCGGTGTCAGCAGATCAACCATATCCTGCGCGCCTGCCTCGCCCAGCGTGGCCCGATCAACATAGCCAGAGGCGAGATATAATAAAGCGCGTATTGCCTGCGTCCCCGCCTTCATCCGCATCAACATACGGCGCACATCGGGATGTTCGACAATCGCCACCGCTTCGCGCGATGGTCCGCTGGCCTTTGCCGATTGCACCCGCTCGCGTGCGAACCAGACCGCCTTTTGCGTGGCCGCCTCGGCAATTTGTACACCTTGCAGGCCGACATTCAGGCGGGCGTTATTCATCATCGTGAACATCGCGCGCATGCCGCCAAATTCGGGACCAATGAGCTCGCCAATGCAATCACTTTCTTCGCCAAAGGCCAAGACGCATGTGGGCGAGGCGTTAATGCCCATCTTATGTTCGATCGATACGACCTTGATATCATTGGCGTTACCGATGCTGCCATCGGCATGGACTTGATATTTGGGCACCAGAAATAAGGAAATACCCTTTGTCCCGGCGGGGCCATCGGGCGTGCGGGCGAGGACCAAATGGACGATATTCTCCGCCATGTCATGGTCGCCAAAACTGATGTAAATCTTCGTGCCCTTGATCTGGTACGTGCCATCGCCGCGTGGGGTTGCGGTCGACTTCAGCGCGCCGACGTCGGAACCGGCCTGCGGTTCGGTCAGGTTCATCGTGCCGGAATATGCCCCTGTCGAAAGCTTGGGCAGAAATAAATTCTTCTGCCGGTCGGTGCCATGATGGTTGATCGCCTCAATCGCGCCGACCGAGAGGATCGGGCACAAGGCAAAGGCCATGTTGGCGCCGCCAAGCGAATCAAGCGCGACTGTCGCCAGCGAGAAAGGCAGACCTTGGCCGCCAAATTCGGCAGGCGCGTTGATTGCGCCCCAGCCATTGGCAACATAAGATTTATATGCTGCGACAAAACCGTCGGGCATCACCACTTTGCCATCGATTAACCGCGCGCCAACGGTGTCACCAATGCGGTTCAGCGGGGCAAATTCACCTTCGGCAAAGGCACCAATGCCTTCGACTATGGCCTGCACCATATCGGGCGTCGCATCGGCAAAACGCGCATGCTGCGCCAATGCGTCGATGCCGACGATATGCTTGAGGACAAAATTTTGTTCTGCGACGGGTGCTGAAAACGCCATATTGAATAAAAATTCCTGTTAAATCGGATCTGCATCCGCCTATAGCCGTTTATGATGTTTGGCTCAAATACCTTGGGGAATGGCTGGGTTGTACCCGCTGACGACGCTGCAATTACGGCTGCGGCGCAGCTTCTTCGTGCCGGACAGATTGTAGCGATTCCCACTGAGACGGTGTATGGCCTTGCGGCAGACGCGCAAAATGCAGAGGCGGTGGCGCATATTTATGCGGCAAAGGGGCGTCCCGATTTTAATCCCCTTATCGTGCATGTCCGTGATCGGAAAGCCGCAGAAAAGCTTGGTGTGTTTAACGCTACTGCGCAGGCACTAACAGAGGCTTTCTGGCCGGGGCCGCTGACGCTGGTTGTGCCTTTGCAACCCGATGCCCCCGTCGCCCGCGCGGTAACCGCAGGGCTGCTTACTATCGCCATTCGCTGCCCCGCACATCCCGTGATGCAGGCATTGCTCCTAAAAAGCGATTTAAGCCTCGCTGCGCCCTCTGCAAACCGAAGCGGCGCGATCAGCCCGACACGGGCGGATCATGTCTTAAAAGGGCTTGGCGGGGCTGTGCCGATGATTTTGGACGGGGGTCCATGTTCGGCAGGGTTGGAATCAACGATCGTTGCCGTGCGCGATGATGGTTGGCAGCTGTTAAGACCAGGGCCAGTCAGCGCCATGGAAATTGAACAGACGCTTGGATATCCGCCTTTGTCTGTGCCCATGAACTCGATTGAGGCGCCTGGCCAAATGGCTAGTCATTATGCGCCGTCAAAACCTGTCCGCTTGAACGTCACGGCGCCTGTGCGTGATGAATATCTCATTGGTTTTGGCGCAGTTGCAGGCGACGAAAACCTATCCGTCGCTGGCGATTTGGCACAGGCCGCCGCGAATTTGTTTGAGGCGCTGCACAATGCGGATGAAAGTTCGGCTGCTGCTATCGCGGTCGCGCCGATCCCGCATGAGGGCATAGGCATAGCGATTAACGACAGGTTATCACGGGCCGCCGTCCGATGATGAAATTGCCTTGAGTCTGTGGACCGTTGCCGCAAATCATTCTCTGCCATTTTCCTTGTTAAATTTCGGCAATCTAAAAAATAAGTTGCATATTAAAACGCTATTTCATCCTAAAGAATATTTGTCTATCAGATGTGGTGAGGCGGCTTAGAGGAGGGCCATTTGCCAGTATCTTCAAAATTTTCGACGGGGCTATTGTTGCTGATTTCACTTGCTGGCTGCGGCGACAGCGCGAGCGAAAGCAAAGTTGCGTCCAAGACCGCCTTTCCCGTTGAGATATTCACCGTCGGAAATCAGAGCGCAGAGCGAGAGATCAACGCCGTCGGCACGGTCCGTTATCGCCGCGAAACGCCTTTGGGTTTTACAACCGCAGGCAAGGTCGCAATTGTTCGTTTTGAAGAAGGCGATTTTGTAGAGCGCGGCGCGTTACTGGCTGCGCTCGATACGACAAATGTAGGCGCCGACATGAGCGTTGCGACGGCAGAGCGTGATCGCGTTCGGGCAGAGTTTGATCGCGTCCGCGCGCTTTACGCCGATGGTTGGATAACCAAAGCGCGGTTTGAGGCGACTGAAGCAATGTTAAAGAGCGCAGAGGCGCGCGTGCGGCAGACAGGATTTGCTAGCAATACGGCGCGGCTTTATGCGCCATCCAGCGGCGTTGTGCTGATGCGCAATGTACAGGCCGGACAAGTCATAGCCGCCGGAACGCCCGCATTAATGTTAGGCGAGGCTGATGACGGCTTTGTCTTCCGCGTTCCCATCATTGATCGTGATGCGTCGAACCTGCGTGTTGGCATGGCGGCGGATATCTCCATTGAATCCACAGGTGATTCACCGCTGACGGCGACGATATCGGAAATTGACGGTCGCGCGAACGCGGCCACAGGCGCGTTTTCCGTCCAATTTCGGCTGCCCAATCGGCCAACATTGCGGTCGGGGCAGATAGGGACAGCAACCATAAAGCTGCCAGCGTCGGATATTGGTGCACAGTTGCAAATTCCAGCAAGCGCCTTGTTCGGTGTCCGCACGGGCGAAGGCTTGGTTTATGTGGTGGATGCCAAGAACCGCGTTGAAACGCGCAATGTCCTGATACAACGCGTCGCTGATGATTTTGTTAATGTGTCCGGCGGGATACGGCCAGGCGACAGGATCGTGACATCTGGTAAGGAAAAACTGCGCACTGGGTCTGCCGTGCGTGTGGTTAAGGGACTGCGCTAGTTCATGCATATCGCGGAGTTCGCAATTCGTAGATGGCAGCTGACACTGGTGCTGTTCACGCTGCTCAGCGCGTTGGGCTTTTCCGCATTTCAGCAAGTTCCCCGCGCGGTTGACCCGCATTTTTCGATGCCTATCGTGTCAATTGTGGCATCGCAGCCCGGGGCCGATGCGGCGGAGATTGAGCAAACCATTACCAAGCCGATTGAAGAATTGGTTCAGGGGCTTGAGGACGTCCAAAGCGTCGTATCTTCCAGCAGCGACGGTAATGCCGTCATTCGGGCAGAGTTTGACTGGGCGGGCGATCCGGACCAATATTTTAACGATGCCGTGCGTGAAGTCACGGCCATCCGGAACCAACTTCCGTCGGATATGCAGGCGCTGCAATTCGAAAAAATCCGCACAACCAATGCGTCGATTCTGCAAATTGCGCTGCTGAGCGATAGTGCAAGCTGGTATCGGATGGAGAAATATGCCCGCGATATCAGCGATGCTTTGGGGCGGTATAAAGAGGTTCGGCAAGCTGAAATTTACGGCCTGCCCCAACCGGAAATAAGCGTGGCGATGAATTCAGGTAGGCTTGCCGAACTGCGTTTGCCCGCCAGCGTTGTGGTCGATGCAATCCGCGTTGGCGGTGCGGATGTGCCCGCTGGCGCAGTCATTAGCGGCGCACGCAGGTTCAATGTGGAAACAGGCGGCGCGTTTCGCGACCTCGAAAAAATTCGTAATCTTCCAATCCGGACAAATGACGGGTCGATAATCCGTGTCGGTGATGTCGCCGACGTGAACATGAGCGCCGCAGAACAGCGTGTGAAAGTCAGCCATAATGGCCAGCGCGCCGTCTTCATTACGGCCAATCAAAAACAGGGCACCGATGCCACGAAGTTACGCAATAGGTTGGTCGAAGAGCTTGCAAGACAACAGGCATTGTTGCCGCCCGATATAAAGGCCGTCATCCAGTTTGACCAAAGCAGGGATATTCGAAAGCGCCTAAACGAGCTCGCGCGCGACTTTGCAATTGCCTTGTTTCTGGTGCTGATCACTTTGTTGCCCTTGGGCTGGCGGGCGTCGGTCATCGTGATGATATCGATCCCGCTGTCGATTGCATCGGGATTGCTGGCGATATCGGCTTATGGTTTTAACCTTAGTCAATTGGTTGTCGCAGGCTTCATCCTGACATTGGGATTGTTAGTCGATGACTCGATTGTTGTGGTTGAAAATATCGCCCGACACCTACGCATGGGGAAAAGCCGCAGCGAAGCGGCCATTGACGGCACCAAAGAGATTACGATGGCGGTTTTGGGGTCAACCGGCGTGTTGGTCTTTGCCTTTTTGCCCTTGTTCTTCTTGCCCGAAGGTGCGGGCAAATTTACCCAGAGCTTCATCGCCACCATCGTTGCAACAATTACGGCATCGATGATTGTTTCGCTCACGATCATACCATTTTTGGCGAGCCGAATTCTCAAAGGCGATGAGCCGGAGGAAGGCAGCCCGCTCTTGCAATGGCTGATGCGCAAAATTGACCGTTTCTACCACCCAATGCTCCATTGGGCGCTAGACCGGCCGCGCCGCTCTGTATGGGGCGCGTTGATTGGCACCTGCGCCGCATTTCTTTTGGTGCCATTGCTTGGCTTCAGCCTTTTTCCAAACGCGGACACATCCTATTTCCGAGTCACAATAGAAGCGGAGCAGGGCGCGAGCGTTGCCGAAACGGGTCGCATCGTACGGCAAGTGTCCGCGATACTAAAAACCGAACCTGCGATCAAAGTGCGGGCTGAAAATGTCGGCAGTTACAATCCGCCCGTTTTTTACAATGTTTTTCAGCGGGGCGAAAACCCGACCCATGGAGAAGTCCTCGCCATCATGGATAATTGGCAAGGGGCAAAATCGCAGGCGATGGTGGGCAGGTTGCGCAAGCAATTGGACCAGATATCGGGCGCGCGGATCAAGCTGGTGTTGTTTCAAAATGGCGCGCCCATCAACGCACCTGTCGAATTCCGAGTCTATGGTCCGGATCAGGACGAGCTAAAACGCCTCGCGGGGCAAATGGAGCAAGTCTTGCGCGAAACGCCCGGTACCCGCGACATTAACAACCCTGTTGCATTTGATAAGGTCGATTTGGACATACGCGTTGACGATTCCAAAGCGGCGTTGCTGGATATACCTGCTGGCGCGGCGCGGCGGGCCATAAGGCTTGCGCTCAGCGGCGAGCGGGCAGGCACTTATCGCGACGCGGAAGGGGATAGCTATCCGGTTGTGGTTCGCTTGCCGCTTGCAGGGACACAGCCGGTTTCTGCCTTGGAATCGATTTATGTTTCGAACCGTAGCGGACAGGCTGTGCAATTGGCGGAGATTTCAAACCCGACGCTGGAATCAACGCCCGCGGCGATTTATCGATACAATCTGCAACGTTATGTTGGCGTTACGGCCCAGATCAACGAAGGCGTCGTTGTCTCCAAAGTCAATGCTGACGCGCAGAAAAAGATGGATCAGATTCCGCTCAAGCTTGGCTACTCCATCGCCGTTGGCGGTGAAGCGGAAAAAATCAACGATACATTCGCTGGCTTTGGTCCTGTCGTGATGGTCGCATTGTTCAGCATTTTTGCGATATTAGTCGCTGAATTTGGCCGGTTTAAAGAGGCGTTGGTCGTCGCCGGTGTTATTCCTTTGGGTACCTTCGGCGGGCTTATCGCTTTAGTTTTGACTGGCAACAACCTGTCCTTCCTCGCGATCATTGGATTTATTGCTTTGGTCGGAATCGAGATTAAAAACTCCATATTATTGGTCGACTTCACCACGCAGTTGCGACAACGTGGATACGGCTTGCGTGAAGCGATTGAAAAGGCCGGCGAAGTACGTTTTCTTCCGGTACTGCTGACGTCTGTGACAGCTATTGGCGGCCTCATGCCGCTCGCTTTATTTGGCGGCAGCCTGTATTCGCCGTTGGCAATCGTGTTAATCGGGGGGTTGATTTCCTCAACTTTGCTATCACGTATTGTTACGCCGGCGATGTATCTGCTGGTGGTGCGCGGGGATGCAGCAAAGACCGTAGATCCCGTCCAAGTTCAAGGATAGGTCCATGCCACAAGAAGAAGCTATTTTTGCCGGAGGTTGTTTCTGGTGCACCGAAGCGGTCTTTGGCCAATTGAACGGCGTTAGCAGCGTCGTGAGCGGTTATATTGGTGGCCATACGGCTGATCCCACTTACAAAGATGTGTGCGGCGGAAATACGGGGCATGCCGAAGCCATTCGCATCGCATTTGATGCAGATGTCATAAGCTATGCCGATTTGCTTGAAATATTCTTTGCAACGCATGATCCGACCCAGCTTAATCGGCAGGGTAATGACATTGGCACCCAATATCGTTCGGCAATTTTTCCATTGTCCGACGAACAGCGCGCAGAGGCCGAAGCGGGTATAAAAAAGGCCGCAGCCGATTGGCCGGCACCCATTGTAACGACAATTGAAGCTCTCGCCACTTGGTATCCAGCCGAAGATTATCACCAAGAATATTGGGGCGGCGAAGGGCAGCGTAACCCATATTGCCTCGCGGTTATTCCGCCAAAATTGGCAAAGTTGAAAAAGGGATTTGCCGCACGGATTGCCAACTCTGCATAGACTTTGTTGTTGCGTGCGTTAATCAGATATGATGACACATAAACCTGTTCGAAAAGCTATCTTTCCCGTTGCTGGATTGGGAACACGGTTCCTGCCCGCGACAAAAGCCATTCCCAAAGAAATGCTGCCGATTGTCGACAGCCCGCTCATTCAATATGCGGTGGATGAAGCCCGCGAGGCCGGTATAGAGCAGATGATTTTTGTCACGGGTCGCGGCAAAAGCGTCATTGAGGATCATTTCGACATCGCGTTTGAACTTGAGCACACCATGACCGCACGCGGTAAAGATGTGTCGGTTTTGGAGAGCACGCGGCTGAGCCCCGGCAATTGTGTCTATGTTCGGCAGCAAGAGCCCTTGGGCCTTGGCCACGCCATTTGGTGCGCGCGTGATATCATTGGGGATGAGCCTTTTGCGATCTTCCTGCCCGACGAGTTTATGCACGGATCGCCGGGATGTATGAAGCAGATGGTCGATGCGTATCACCAGATTGGCGGGAACGTTATCAGCGTGCTTGAAGTGCCGCGTAATTCTGTTTCCAGCTATGGTGTGATTGCACCGGGCGCGGCGACTGGCGCGGTGACCGAAGTATTGGGCTTAGTTGAAAAGCCGAAGGTTGAGGATGCGCCTTCGAACTTGATCATGTCTGGGCGTTACATCCTTCAGCCGGAGGTTATGCGCATACTTGAAGGGCAGGAAAAAGGCGCTGGCGGTGAAATACAGCTTACCGACGCCATGGCACAGTTGATTGGTCAGCAACCCTTTAATGCCCTGACATTTAACGGCAATCGTTATGATTGCGGGTCAAAAGTCGGATATATTGAGGCAAATTTAGCCTTAGCGCTGCAGCGCCCAGATATGGCAGAGCAAATACGCACTATTACATTGAATTTGCTTAAATAATTGGTTTCTGAGAGGATATATTGTGGGACGGAATGTAAGGTTGGTGTTGGCGATTGCGCCCATGATTTTGTTGCAAGGATGCGTCGCGTCCATGGTCTCAAACGTTGTCACAGCGCCAGTGAAGATCGTATCTAAAACCACCGATATACTCACTACCAGCCAGTCTGAGTCCGATGAAAAACGTGGACGTGACATGCGTAAGCGTGAAGAAAATGTTGGTAAACTGTCCAGGCAGCTGAAAAAAGTCCAAGAACGCTGCGCTGATGGCGACAGAGATGCTTGCAAAAAAGCAAGAGACATTCGTGACCAGATTGAGGATGAGCGGAGCGGCGGGTAACAACGCCATCTTTCCGCTAACGTATTAGAAACATCGACATAGGGCCGAAGCGGCGTACGTTTTGCGGCTTGTCGACCCAATAGCCCGTTGGTCGAAGGCGGCTGGCGCAACAGCATCCCGCACTGCTACCCCATGTTCATACGATGATGGTCGGGAATGTCGTGGGGCTTGCGGGAGGTTTTTTAATGTTTGGTTTGAAAATTCGGTGGGCGTTGCTGACCACAGCAGCGGCTATGCTGGTTATGCCCAGCGTTGCACATGCCCATGTCGATAACGCCAACGCCGACGCCAACGCCAACGCTGACATGTCCGTAACACCAACGGGCGGCCGGAAATTCGACCCTGAATTTTTTGCAGCTTATGCGCCCGTGACTGCGCTCGATATGGTGAAACGCATTCCCGGCTTTTCAATTGATCGCGGTGAAGGCCGCCGAGGTTTCGGTGAAAATGCCGGCAATGTCTTGGTTGACGGTGATCGCCCATCAACCAAATCGGATGACATCATGACCATCCTCTCCCGAATACCCGCAAGCCAAGTGGCCTTCATATCGCTTTCGGAGCAAGCGGGTGCAGACAGCGAAACGCAAGGGCAGGGTCAAGTGATCAATGTTGTCCGCAAGCGCACCACAAAGGTCAACGGAACCTATGAAGCCACCATCGTGGCGGGAACGCGTTATGGGTTCCAGCCATCACTCCATACATCGGCGACGATGCGCCGTGGCGACACAAGCTATGAATTAAACTTTTCGTCTTCTTCGGAACGGTTTTATGGTTTTGGTCCGGAGGACTTTAAGACTGCATCCGGAGCACTTGTGGAGCGGCGATCCTATGCTGGGAAAGGCGGCAATGACGAAGCTGCACTCGGGGGCGCCATTAAAACCAGATTAGGGGGAGCAAAACTCAACATCAATGGACAAGTGCGCTGGGACGACAAGTTTGACATTCGCAAGGCCGAATATTCCAATGCAGCGCAGATCCGCACGGGCGAAGAATTTTTGAGGCGCGAGGGGCCGATTGGCGACCTGAGTTACGAATTGGGCGGCGACATTGAATTTTCTGCGTTACCGAAAACCAATACCAAGATTGTTGGACTATACCGCACCGGGGAACAAAGCAGATTCAGTAGTATTGAGACAGCCCGTATTGCGCAGCCAGTGTCGCTGTTTGAGACACGAAGCCGAAACGAGCCCATGGAAGCCGTTGTGCGCATGCAAAATGATTGGGCTGGACTTAGCAGGCACGCTGTCCAATTCGGCGCTGAGATCGCTTATAATCGCTTAGATGCGCAGTTTAGTGTGACTAACTCGGTAGCAGGCGCCGTTACGAATTTCCCAGCATCAAATGTGTTGGTCGAAGAAACGCGGTTTGAACCTTTTGTCAGCGATGTATGGACGGTTGGGCCAGCGTGGAAGATTGAAGCTGGGGCGATCGCCGAATTTTCCAAGCTAACGCTATCCGGTGACAGCACCGCCAAGCGCAGCTTCTTTTTTATCAAGCCCCGCGCAATCGCCACTTGGACCATCAACCCGCAGACCACGCTAGAACTGCGTGCCGAACGTCAAGTGGCGCAATTAGACTTCAACGAATTCGCAACATCGGTGGACGTGACCGTCGGCAATCAGGTGGATGCGGGTAATGCCGATCTGGTACCAGAGAAGACCACGACATTATCCGCGCTGATCCGGCATAAGTTCCTGGACCGTGGCAGTGTCCAGTTTCGTGGCGACTATCAGCTGGTCAGCGATACGCAGGATCTGGTGCCGATTACTGTTCGCGACGCGGGCGGCAATATTACGGCCCAATTTGATGGCACTGGTAATATTGGCAAAAGCACAAAGTGGAATGGCGAGTTAGAAATCACGCTGCCTCTGGATTGGCTAACTAAGCCTATCGGCTTTACCGGTGTCGAAGTTCGCCATGTTAGCCATTATCATGGCAGCCGCGTCACAGACCCCGTAACGGGTTTTAACCGACGCGTATCACACCGGCCATTGTGGCATCAGCAATGGGACATTCGCTATGACATGGCCGATTTAGGGCTCGTCTTTGGCACATCGTTCGGCATTCAGGACGCTAATTTTGCTTATTTTTTCAATGAAAAGCGTCGACAGAAAGAGGATAATCGGACCACGATTTTTATAGAATATAGCAAGTTTAAATTGGGAACAATCCGCTTTCAAGTGACCGATACGGCAGGGTTTCGACGTGACCGCTTCATTTATGCAGGAACACGGGCATCGGGCAGCCTTGGGCAGATTGTAAACCGTAAAAACAGCTTAGACCCGTTGTTGCAACTATCGTTGTCGGGTAAATTCTAGGTCTTTACCCCCTTATTGTTTGAGGCAAAGCGGACCAACAAAAAACCCGCCGGAAATGCATCCGGCGGGTTTTTGTTTGCCTTATAAGCGAAGTTTATTCTTCTTCGCTCGTATCAACGACATCGTCGATAGCGGCGTCGGTGGTGGTCAGGTCATCTGAAATGACCTTTGCCAACACATCGTCGCCGATCGCGGCTTCAGGACCCTGAGCCAATTCGGCAGCATGCTCTTCAGCCGCTGTCTCTGGCGCAATCAGGCTTTCCTGCAGCTTCTTGTAGCTGGCGCGAAGCGCAACGTCGCGGCTTGTCGCCGCAATCCGCATACGGTTCATGGCAGAACCAGTTCCCGCAGGGATCAGACGACCCACGATGACGTTTTCCTTCAGACCGGTCAGAATGTCCTTCTTACCTTCCACAGCGGCCTGTGTAAGGACGCGTGTGGTTTCTTGGAAGGATGCTGCCGAGATGAACGAGCGTGTCTGCAACGAAGCCTTGGTGATGCCGAGCAATACAGGGTTACCCGTTGCTGGTGCTTGGCCCTTGGTCAGCTTTGCGTTGATCGCGTCCATTTCTTCGCGGTCGACCTGTTCGCCAGGAAGCAAAGTCGTGTCGCCACCGAAGGTGATCTCAACCTTTTGCAGCATCTGACGAACGATCGTTTCGATGTGCTTATCGTTGATCTTCACGCCCTGCAGACGATACACTTCCTGAATTTCGGCAACCAGATATTCAGCCAGTGCTTCAATGCCCATGACTTCAAGAATATCATGCGGGTTCGGCGAACCAGCAATCAGGTTATCGCCCTTACGAACGAAATCGCCTTCTTGAACGTCAAGTACCTTGGACTTCTGGATGAGATACTCAATCCGATCGCCTTCTTCCGGCACAATCGCAATCTTACGCTTCGCTTTATAGTCACGGACGAACTCAACGCGGCCCGAGATTTTGGCGATGATCGCATTGTCCTTTGGAATGCGCGCTTCGAACAATTCGGCAACGCGTGGCAGACCACCGGTGATGTCGCGGGTCTTGGCGGATTCGCGGGTCACACGTGCGATGACATCGCCCGCCTGCACCGTGGCACCGTCTTCGACCGACAGCATCGTGCCAACGCCAAGCAGATAACGTGCAGCTTCGCCGCTATCGTCATCCAACAAGGTAATGCGCGGACGAAGGTCTTCCTTCTTGGTACGGCTACCGGCACGATCTTCGATAACGACGCGCTGGGCAATACCCGTTGCTTCGTCGGTCTGTTCGGTTAGCGTCTTGCCGTCGATCAAATCCTGATATTTGATAATACCTGATTTTTCGGTGATGATTGGCATGGTGAATGGATCCCATTCGGCCAGACGGTCACCCACATTGACGTCGGCGCCATCCGGGAATGCCAAAGTCGCACCATAAGGCAGACGGTGGATTTCCATCTCACGGCCATCCTTGTCAACGATGATCAATTCACCGTTACGCGCCATTGCCAAACGCTTCTTCCGCTTATCGACGATGCTTGGCAGGTCGCGATACATGACCTTACCCGATGCCGTAGCATCAAGGTTGGACTGCTCGTTCAGCTGCGCTGCACCACCAATGTGGAACGTACGCATGGTCAACTGGGTACCAGGCTCACCAATGGACTGGGCAGCAATGACGCCGACCGCTTCACCGATGTTCACGGGCGTACCGCGTGCAAGGTCGCGGCCATAGCATGTGCCGCAAACGCCGACCTTGGATTCGCACACCAATGGCGAGCGGATCTTAAGGGCTTGAATGCCGGTTTCTTCCATCGCCACAACCATTGGCTCGTCGAGCAAGGTTCCCGATGGGATCAACACTTTGCCATCAAGGCCGATGATGTCCTCTGCCGTAGTACGGCCAAGGACACGTTCACCCAGCGAGGCGATAGTCGAACCACCCTGAACGATCGAACGCATTTCCAAAGCACGCTCTGTACCGCAATCGACTTCAACGATGGTGCAATCTTGCGATACGTCCACCAGTCGGCGTGTCAGATAACCTGAGTTAGCCGTCTTCAATGCTGTATCGGCCAGACCCTTACGGGCACCGTGGGTCGAGTTGAAATACTCGAGAACGGTCAGACCTTCCTTAAAGTTCGAGATGATTGGCGTTTCAATGATTTCGCCCGAAGGCTTGGCCATCAATCCACGCATACCGGCAAGCTGCTTCATCTGCGCTGGCGAACCACGCGCACCGGAGTGGCTCATCATATAGACCGAGTTGACAGGCAATTCGCGGCCATGCTCGTCCATTGGTGAAGCCTTCAGCTTATCCATCATGGCGCTGGCGACCTTGTCACCGCACGTGGACCAGGCGTCGATCACCTTGTTGTATTTTTCTTGCTGCGTGATCAGACCGTCCTGATATTGCTGCTCGAAATCGGCAACAATTGCCTTGGTTTCTGCAACCATTTCCGTCTTTTCTTCCGGAATGATCATATCGTCCTTACCGAACGAAATACCGGCCTTGAACGCATATTTGAAGCCAAGCGACATGATGGCGTCTGCGAACAATACCGTGTCTTTCTGACCGGTGTGGCGGTAGACCTGATCGATAACGTCGCCGATTTCCTTCTTGGTGAGAAGGCGGTTAACCGTTTCGAAAGGCACGCGGTGGCTCTTTGGCAGCGTTTCAGCGAGCAACATACGGCCGGGTGTGGTGTCAAAGCGAACCATGCGCTCTACGCCGTCTTCACCCGTCTGTGGCACGCGGGCGATGATCTTGGAGTGGAGCGTGACCGCACCCACTTCAAGCGCCTGATGCACTTCGGCCATATCGGACAGCATCATACCTTCGCCGGGTTCGCCGCGACGATCCATTGAAAGATAATAGAGACCCAAGACCATGTCCTGCGAAGGAACGATGATTGGTTTACCATTGGCTGGCGACAGGATGTTGTTTGTCGACATCATCAAGACGCGTGCTTCCAATTGCGCCTCAAGGCTCAATGGAACGTGGACGGCCATCTGGTCACCGTCAAAGTCAGCGTTAAATGCCGAACAAACGAGCGGGTGAAGCTGAATAGCCTTGCCTTCAATCAGGACAGGTTCGAACGCCTGAATGCCCAAACGGTGCAGCGTTGGTGCGCGGTTGAGCAATACGGGATGTTCGCGGATAACCTCATCGAGGATGTCCCAAACTTCCTTACGCTCCTTTTCCACCCACTTCTTGGCTTGCTTCAGGGTCATCGAAAGACCCTTGGCATCCAGACGTGAGTAAATGAACGGCTTGAACAGTTCGAGCGCCATCTTCTTTGGCAGGCCGCATTGGTGCAATTTCAGTTCAGGACCAGTCACAATGACTGAACGACCCGAATAATCGACGCGCTTGCCCAAAAGATTCTGGCGGAAACGGCCCTGCTTGCCCTTGAGCATGTCGGAGAGCGACTTCAACGGACGCTTGTTGGCACCCGTAATCGTGCGACCGCGACGGCCATTGTCGAACAAGGCGTCGACAGCTTCTTGCAACATACGCTTTTCGTTCCGGACGATGATGTCCGGCGCGCGAAGCTCGATCAGGCGCTTCAAACGGTTGTTACGGTTGATGACGCGGCGATAGAGATCGTTCAGATCGGAGGTTGCAAAGCGGCCACCATCGAGCGGTACCAGCGGGCGCAACTCTGGTGGAATGACCGGAATGACGTCCAAGATCATCCACTCTGGCTTGTTGCCGGAATCGATGAAGCTTTCGACGACCTTCAAACGCTTGATGATCTTCTTTGGCTTGAGTTCGGACTTGGTGACCGCCAACTCGTCGAGCAAATCTGTGCGCTCTTGTTCAAGGTCGAGGTCCATCAACATGGTCTTAACGGCTTCGGCACCAATGCTGGCGGTGAAAGCATCTTCGCCATATTCGTCCTGCGCGTCGAGCAATTCGTCTTCGCTCAGCAACTGGAACTTCTCCAGCGCGGTCAGGCCAGGTTCCGTCACGATATAGTTTTCGAAGTATAATACGCGCTCAAGCTGCTTCAACTGCATGTCGAGCAACAAGCCAATGCGCGAAGGCAGCGATTTCAGGAACCAGATATGCGCAACCGGCGCAGCCAATTCGATATGGCCCATACGCTCACGGCGCACCTTGGTGACGGTAACTTCAACGCCGCATTTCTCGCAGACGACGCCCTTATATTTCATGCGCTTATACTTGCCGCACAAGCACTCATAATCCTTTACCGGACCAAAGATCCGTGCGCAGAACAGGCCGTCACGCTCTGGCTTGAACGTCCGGTAATTGATGGTTTCCGGCTTTTTGATTTCGCCAAAAGACCAGCTGCGGATTTTCTCCGGCGATGCGATCCCGATCTGGATTTGGTCAAAGGTTTCGACCTTGGCGACGGGATTGTTGAATTTGCTCAGTTCGTTCATATTCTTTTCCTCATTGGGCATGTGCCCATGAAAACCTAAAGGCGGGGGCAGGAGGCGGACCGAAATCCGCCCATCTCTGCTTTATTCCGCTGCTTCGGCAAAGCCCTCGTCACCTTCGATCAAATCATGCGCTTTCAGCTCTACATTGAGACCCAATGAACGCATTTCCTTGACCAGAACGTTGAAGCTTTC
>NZ_JBIIBA010000026.1:0-30866 GCF_044239665.1 Sphingorhabdus sp. | reverse complement strand
GCGCAAATATTGGCTCGCCCAGTTCCTTCTGGTGCTGCTCATTTGGCCGCTTGACCAACAAGACGCCAGCGCCGCCCGAGACATGGTAGAGCCAGATTTCGCCTGTTCCCAGCGAACGACCGGTGGTTAAATGCTTCTTGGCGGCAATGAAGCGGCCATCGGGGCTCCAGCTTGGTTGATTGAGCAAGCGGAAATCCTCTTTGCTCAATTGCCGTTTGTCCGAACCGTCGCGGTTCATGATCCAGATATTGTCACCGCCACCCCGGTCAGAGGTAAAGGCAATGCGGTTTCCGTCCGGCGAAAAACGCGGCTGGGTTTCAAACGGCAGACCTTCGGATATGCGCGTTGGCGTCCCACCAGTTACAGGAATGATGTAGATATCGCCAAGCAGATCGAACGCAATCGTTTTGCCATCGGGGCTGACATCAAGGTTCATCCATGAACCCTCATCGGTATCGATGCTGATCTGGCGCACTTTCAAGCCCGGAGGCGCAGCGACATCCCATTTCGGGGCTTTGTCATTGGCGGCCGCTTGGGCAAATGCGCTTGTCGGCAGGATCGCCGCGCTCAGTAGCAAAATCGACTTAATGTAATTTTTCACAGATTGGCTCCCCTGCCATTTTTGTTGGGTGACAAGCTGTCACGCCTAGCGACAGACTGCAAGCCCGCATCACCCGTTCGACAAAGCGAACCCAGCGTGGCGCGAACGACACTGGCGACGAAAAAGGGAAGCGCGTCGGCGGCTGACGACAGCCAACCGACGCATGCCAGATATTCTGGTTATACTTTATCGAACGGTGACGGTCACCGCGCGGCGGTTTTGCGCCCAGGCTTGCTCGTCCGATCCCAAGGCCGATGGCCGCTCTTTGCCATAGCTGACGGTCTGAATACGGCTGGCATCAACACCAATGGAAACGAGGAAATTTTTGGCGGAGTTCGCGCGGCGCTCGCCCAAGGCCAAGTTATAGTCGCGGGTGCCGCGTTCATCGGCATGGCCTTCGACGGTGATGCGCGTATTTGGATATTGCGCCAACCATTGCGCCTGACGCTGCAACACGTCCTGATCTTCGGCATCGACGTTGAAACGGTCGGTTTCAAACAAGATGCGATCGCCATATTGGCCAACCTGTTGCAGGAAATCTTCCTGACTACCGGGCATAATCTTGTTCGCACCTGCATTTGGGTCCACCGGCGGTGTCTGGCCATAATCGGTGCCTTCTGCGGCCGGCGGCAGTACATCGACCGCCTTTTTGGCGCAGCCAGCAACAAGCGCGGTAGATACCAACAAAAGGGCTGCCATTTTGGTCGTGTTTTTTGTCATGATCTTCTCCTTAAGCTTCGCCCGACATCCTGTCGGGATATATATGAGAGGGAAACTTCATTAGGGCAATACAGGTCCCCATGCCGGGTCGGAACCATCGATGGGCGTGGGCAATTGGCGTTCGTTGGAACCGGTGAGGTCAACTTGCCAGATACTTGTTTTACCACTTCCTTTGGCCGTGCGGAAGAATTGGATAACACGGCCATTGGGTGCCCATGTCGGTGCCTCGTCTTGCCAGCTATTGGTCAGCAGCCGTTCGCCCGAACCGTCCGGGCGCATCGTGCCGACGCGGAAATCACCGGCGATGCGCGTAAAGGCAATCAAGTCTGCGCGCGGGCTCCATTCGGGCGTGGCGTAACGACCCCCGCCAAAGCTGATCCGGCGTTGGTTGCTGCCGTCGGCGTTCATGACATAGATTTGCTGGCTGCCCGAACGGTCGCTTTCAAACACGATCTGGCGGCCATCGGGGGAAAAGCTGCCGCCAACATCGATGCCGGGCGAGCTGGTCAGCTTCACCGGCGTGCCGTTGCCGTTCGCCGAAATCTTGTAGACGTCGGTATTTCCCGAAACCGCCATCGAATATAATATCGTCTGGCCATCGGGTGACCAGCGCGGCGCGAAGGTGGGGCTGTTGGATTGCGTAATCAGACGCTGACGCCCGGCATCAATGTCATAGACATAAATACGCGGGTTCCCGTCGACATAAGATAGATATAAAATGGATTTATAATTAGGCGAAAAACGCGGCGTCAGCGCGGTCGATTGGCCATTGGTGATGAAGCGATGGTTTGCGCCATCCGAATCCATAATCGCAAGCCGCTTTATCCGTTTATTCTTGGGACCGCTTTCGGCGATATAGGCAATGCGGCTGTCGAAAAAGGGCAGTTCGCCGGTTAGCCGTGAATAGATCGCATCGGCGCATTTATGCGCGGCCCTGCGCCAGTCGCGCGGCGGCACGTTGAAACCAAGTCGCGTGGTTTCACTGCCAAAGCCAACATCGTAAAGATAACAGCCAACGGTCAAATTGCCATCGCCGCCCACGCGGACAAAGCCTTGCACCAATTGTTCGACCGGACGCGCTTTCCAATAACCAAATTGCGGCGCGGTAACTTCCGCTAAGCCAATCATGCGCAGGCCATTTGGCCCTTGGGTTTCAAAGACGCCCGATGCGCGCAGGTTGGAGGAGATAACCTCTGCAATTTGGCGGCCCAGCGCCGCGCTATTGCCCGCTGGCGTGTCGGCGGGCGACGGCGCAACCAAAGCAGGGACCGCGATGGAGCGGGTTTTGGCGGTGTCAAATTCGACCAATTCCGGCTCATCCGACGCAGGCGGCGCAGGGGCAGGGGTTTGCGCCATCGCAGCTTGCGTGCCCAAGAATAAAAGCAGGAAAGACGCCAGTTTCCGGTTGAACGCGAAGAGTGACATATATCTCATTCCTTTATCCCGTGGCGCGCAAACGCAGCGCGTGGTTTTTCCAAACGTCATGATATTCAGGATCAAGCCCGTCATAAGGTGATGCTGCGCGCACGGCTTGCAGGATGCAATCTTTCAACAGACCTGCCTGCGGCTGGTTGCTGTCATTTTGGCCAGTTTGCTTGTCAAAACGTACCGACGTTAATCTACCCGATATATCCAAGCTTAACGTCACGAACGTCTCTATCTTGTTGATGTCGACACCCGTTGGCGCGCAGGCACGCACGCGCCCGCGTATTTGGCCGGCGATGCTGACACCGACGGAGCGGCGCACTTCGGTGGCGGTTTTGGCGGCTGGCGTGCCCACGGCTTTGCCCGCGCCGGGGGCCTTTCCGATATTGTTAATGCTCTCTTCAAAACTGCGGCTGAGGCCGCCCGGTTTGGCCGGCGTGGTGCCTTTGCCGCTGGCGGTCGGGGCTTTGACGGTTTTGGGCGGCGCGGCGGCAGCCGTTTTTACCGGCTTGGCCGCGGCCTTGGTAACAGTTGGAGCCGTCTCTGCTTTTGCGGGTTTAGGCAGCGGCTTGGTCTGCGGCTTTTCCACCGGCTTTTCGATCTTCATCACAGGTGTCGGGGCAGGCGGCGGTTCGGCGGGCGCGGTTTCACCTGCGGCGGGCGGCGCGGATTCTTCTTGGATAGCATCGGGCGCGCTCGACACATCGGCAATTTCACCGACAAGGGAAACGGAAATGGACTCTGGCTTGGGCGCAGTTTTTGCAGATGCCATCAGCCCAAGCGCGAACACACCCAGTAAAAGGGCATGGCCGCCAAGTGCGGCGCCAAATCCCAATATTTCCGTGCGATCCATTGCCATCTGCTTAGCTGTCGTTTGATGAACCGGTGGTGACTAAGCTTACGCTGTTCAACCCAGCGCGGTTTAACTCGCCCATCACGCGCATCATTTGGCCATAGCTGATCGCGGTATCCCCGCGCAGCATGATCTGGCGCGGCTTGTCCTGTGTTTGTGTAGCGGCGATTTCGCCAAGTCGTGCGCCAAGGTCGGCAGGCGCAACCTCGGTGCCATCGATGAATGTTGCGCCGTCGCGGTCAATGGCGATTTCTATGGGTTCATCCTGCTGATCCAGCGCATTGGCGCGGCTTTCAGGCAGCTCAACAGGCACGCCCGTCACCAGCAACGGCGCGGTGACCATGAAGATGATGAGCAGAACGAGCATGACGTCCACAAAGGGTGTGACGTTGATGTCCGCCATCGGCGCGCGTCGGCCCCCACGCCGCCGCCCACGTCCGCCGCCACTGCTGCTGGATGAAGTGTTCATCGCCATGCTTAAACCTCAAGCTCCAATTCCCGGCTCAACGTGCCATGAAAGCCATCGGCAAAGCGCCCCATGCGCGCTTCATATTGGTTCAGACGGTGGGAGAAACGGTTATAGGCGATGACCGCTGGAATGGCCGCGAACAGGCCAATGGCGGTGGCAAATAATGCCTCCGCAATCCCCGGCGCGACGACCGCGAGGCTGGAATTTTGCTCGGCTGCAATCGCGGCAAAGCTACGCATAATGCCCCATACCGTGCCGAACAGGCCAATGAACGGCGCGACCGAACCGGTGGTGGCCAAAAAGTTCAGGCGATTGGCAAGCCGGTCAGTTTCCGCAGCGATTGTGGCATCCATCGCCGTGGCCAGCCGCTCCCGCGTTCCGGCGCGGTCAATGTTTTTGCCTTTCGTTGACAGCCGCCATTCGGCCATGCCAGCGGCAAAGACCTTCGCAACGGGCAGGTCATTTTGGGCATGCGCCTTGGAAAAAGCAGCAATATCCGTGCTCCCCCAAAATTCACGTTCAAACGCTGTGCTTTTCCGATTGATGCCGGACATTTTCACCATGAAGCTGATGACGATTGTCCATACCCAGACGCTGGACAGCGCCAAGCCGACAATGACCGATTTGACCACCAAGTCGGCGTCCATAAACAAATCAACGGGTGAAAATCCCATATTTTGGGTCGCGATAAGCAGGCTCATGATTATCCTATTCTGCGGGTCGATGGAGTATCGGCTGGAACGCGGCAACCCAATGGGCAGGTTGTCGGCGGGCCTTGCCGTCGGGTGAAACAAAGGCGGCGGTCACCCGCGCTTCGGTCAGTATGTCGTTGCCGCGCATGACGGTTTGATGAATGTCGCAACTGGCCGCGCGGACGGCTTCAACGGTGCTGATGATGACTAACGCATCATCAAAATACGCAGGCCGGCGATATTTGATCTGCATCTCGGTCACGGCATAGGCGCCCTGACCCTCGGCATGTACACGGCGCTGATCAATCCCGACACAGGCCAGCATATCGGAACGCGCCCGCTCCATGAAATGCAGATAGCGCGCATGATAGACCACGCCGGACAAATCGGTGTCTTCAAAATATACGCGCACAGCAAAATAGTGGCGCGTGCCGTCAAAATGGCCTTGATAGGGTTGCGGCATGGACATTGCGTCCTTGCTTAACCTTTGTGGAGTCCGGCGGGAAGGGGTTTTAGGGTCAGGACCACTTAAATCCACCTTCGCGGCGTCAAAATGGCAAAGATATCGAAGGAAAATGTCCGCCGCAGGCAGTTATTCTGCCTGCAAGGGCATTTTGCTTTGAGATCGAAGCCATTTTGGCGTCCTTCGGATTTGACCCATACTGTCCATTGCTACGTTGGCAAGCTTGGACTTAGAACCACTAAGCCCTGCGCTTACCGCCTTGCACTGAACAAAATGGCCTCAAACCGCGAAGGTGGATTTAAGTGGTCCTGACCCTAAAAAGCGCCTGCAATTGGTCGCCTAAGACACTCGGAATGTCTTTATGTATCAAACAATCCGTCTTGGGACCCGGCGGGCGGGTTGAGGCCAAGATGTTTCCAGCCCGGCGCATTAAGGCAGCGGCCACGCGCGGTGCGCGCGATCAGGCCCAATTGCAGCAAATAAGGCTCCACCACATCCTCAATGGTGTCTCGCGGTTCAGACAGGCCAGCGGCCAGCGCCTCAACGCCCACGGGGCCGCCACGGTAAATGTCGGCGATCATATGCAGATAACGCCGGTCCATCGCGTCCAGCCCAAGCGCATCGACCTCCAACCGGTTGAGCGCATTATCGGCGATTTTGGCGGTGACAACCGGCTCGCCCGCGACATTGGCAAAATCGCGCACACGGCGCAGCAAGCGTCCGGCGATACGCGGTGTTCCGCGCGCCCGCTTGGCAATCTCGTTCGCGCCATCGGGGGCAATGCCCAGATCCAACAACCGCGCGGCGCGGGTGACGACCAGCTCCAGCTCGGCATGCGTATAGAAATTCAGCCGCACCGGAATGCCAAAGCGGTCCCGCAATGGCGTGGTCAGCAAACCCTGCCGCGTGGTCGCGCCGACAAGCGTAAACGCAGGCAAATCAATCCGCACCGAGCGCGCCGACGGCCCTTCGCCGATCATGATATCGAGCGCACGGTCCTCCATCGCAGGGTAAAGGATTTCTTCGACGACGGGGCTTAGGCGATGGATTTCGTCAATGAACAAGACGTCGCCATCTTCCAAATTGGTGAGCAACGCCGCCAGATCACCAGATTTAGCGATGACGGGGCCAGATGTTGCGCGAAAACCAACGCCCATTTCTTTTGCGACAATTTGCGCCAAGGTCGTTTTGCCAAGACCCGGCGGGCCAAAGAACAGCACATGGTCCAATGGCTGCCCCCGCCCCTTCGCCGCCTCAATAAACACCCGCAAATTGTCGCGCGCGGCGGCCTGCCCGATAAATTCGGCAAGCGTTTTTGGACGAAGCGCGGCGTCGATGTCTTCGGGCCGTTTGTCGGGGGTGGTGAGGCGGTCGTCGTCAGTCATGCGGGCATCTCACCGTCAGTTTGTAATTGCCCGATGGACCCTGAAACACATTCAGGGTGACGGCGTGGGGGTTTGAATTCATGTGAAACATTTTACCAAAATTTACGCCACCCCAGTAACAATTTACGTCACCCTGAACTTGTTTCACCTTCGGTGACTGTCGTTCCAGGGTCCATTTTGAGACGCCAGACTTACAGGGGCGCGTAGTTGGAGCAAAGAGTAAACTCACCGCGATGCCCCCTTCAATGCCTGTTTTGCGTCCACTGCATGATGCAAAATGCGCACAATGAGGACCATCTCATCATGGACAACGTAAAAGATGCGGTGCCGACGATGCATCATACAACGATATGCCTTTCCATATTTGGAGGCTTCGCTGCCTGCGAGAGGGTAATCCTTTAACAGCGCAAAGACTTTGTCGAACCCATGCATATAGGCCTCGCCAATTTCCTCTCCAAATTGCGTCAGACTATATTCGTCAATGGCACATAAGTCAGCAACGGCAGCATTCGAAAATGAAACTTCAGCCACGCCTTGCACGCCGTCTGGCGATAATGTTTGCGATAATCGTTTCCGGCTCTTCATCGGAAATTCCGGAAGCCTCGCCTTCCGCCAGCATGGTTTTCACCCATTCGATATCATCGGGCTCAGATTCCTGATCGCGACGAACGAGATCACGCATATAGTCACTCGCGCTTGAATATCGACCTTCCGTAACGCGGTGATCAATCCAGCTTTTAAGCGCAGGCGGAATAGATATGTTTAATTGGGCCATAATATCCTTATACATTTCTGTAGGAATTTGTCTATCACTCACCGCGATGCCCGCTTCAACGCTAGCCGCACGAGCGCATCTAAGGTCGCATCGGGGCCCAACTCCTCAACGGCTTGCGCCACGGTATTGCCGGCGTCACTCGGCTTGAAGCCCAGATTGGCGAGCGCCGACATGGCGTCTTGCGCGTGGTTGCCGTTCGCGGCGCTGGTCGCCATCAACTTCGCGCCGCCGCCGAGACCGGCCAAAGCGCCGACCTTGTCTTTCAATTCATTGACGATGCGGCTGGCAAGTTTTGGCCCGACGCCATTGGCGCGCGCCACCATCGCGGCATCGCCGCTGCCGATGGCGAGGGCCAAGTCCTGCGGTTCTATTGCGGACAATATCGCCAGGCCAACCTTGCCGCCGACGCCTTGCACACCCGTCAGCAATCGGAACCAGTCGCGTTCTTCGCGGGTGGCAAAGCCGATGAGGCGCATGTCATTTTCCGACACCTGCATTTCGGTAAAGACGGTGGCAAAATCGTCGGTCTTGCCCAAGGCCGATAGCGTCCGCGCACTGGCCTGCACCAGATAGCCGACGCCGTTGACGTCAATCACCAGATGGTCAACGCCGGTTTCATCAATGCGGCCATACAGCTTTGCAATCATGTTTGCGGGTTAGCTGTTCATTGCCAAATCGGCAAGCAAAAGAGAACATCGCGGGAACAGGGCCGAATTTATTCACGCAGAGAACGCAGAGATTAAAATATGTAATTTTATGGGCCAGCTACTCTGCGCCCTTTGCGCCTCTGCGTGAACTTATCAACCGCGCACATGATGCGCATGCGTGATCGCCACCGCCAACGCATCGGCCGCATCTGGTCCGGCGAGCTTTAAGCCCGGCAACAGGATGCGCAGCATGGCCTGCACTTGCTCTTTTTCGGCTTTGCCAGTGCCTACGACCGATTTCTTCACCAGCCGCGCGGCATATTCGGTGACGGGCGTGCGGTTGCGCGCCGCCCCCAGCAGCACGACGCCGCGCGCTTGGCCAAGTTTCAGGGTCGATTGCGGGTTTTTGTTAACGAACACCTCTTCGACCGCAGCATAATCGGGACGGAAGTGATCGAGCACTGCGCTCAATTTTTCATCCAAAAGCACAAGGCGGTTCGCCAATGGCAATTTGGCGTCGGTTACAATCTCGCCATTGTCGATGTGGGAAAGACGATTGCCTTCCTTACGGATAACGCCCCAGCCGGTGGTTCCCAGGCCGGGGTCAAGCCCAAGGATGATCATGACGATATCATCATCCCAATTTCGCCATGACCTCATCCGACACGTCGTAATTGCCCCATACGGTCTGAACGTCGTCATCGTCTTCCAACGCGTCGATCATCTTCAGCAAGGTTGCGGCATTGGCTTCGTCAACTTCGACCAAAAGCTGTGGTTTCCATGCGAGTTTTGCGCTTTCGGCTGCACCGAGCGTGGCTTCAAGTGCCTTGGCCACTTCGTGCAGCGCCTCCATGCTGGTCCAGATATTGTGCTCGTCTTCGGTTGACTCGACATCTTCGGCGCCCGCTTCCAATGCGGCCTCAAACACGCTGTCGGCATCACCCGCGCTGACGGGATAAGTGATCAGGCCCATGCGATCGAACCCGTGGCTCACCGCGCCCGAAGCGGCCAAATTGCCACCATTTTTACTGAATGCGGTGCGCACATTGGTCGCGGTGCGGTTGCGATTGTCGGTGAGTGCTTCAACGATGATTGAAACCCCACCGGGGCCATAGCCTTCATAACGCATTTCGTCGTAGCTTTCGGCGTCGCCGCCAATTGCCTTGTCGATGGCGCGCTGGATATTATCCTTGGGCACCGACTGCGCCTTGGCGGCATTGACCGCAAGGCGCAGGCGCGGGTTCATGTCCGGATCGGGCATGCCCATCTTCGCCGCAACGGTAATTTCACGCGAAAGTTTGGAAAATTGCGCCGAACGCTTCTTGTCCTGCGCGCCTTTACGATGCTGGATATTCTTGAATTTGCTATGGCCTGCCATGGCTCTGCTCTTCTCTGGCTAAAGGATAGGATGCCGCGCCCTTACATCAGGCACGCGCCATTGGGCAAGTCATGTGCTTCAGCTTAGCTTTATTGTAGCCCCCGTCGCTGTGATCATCATCATGCCCCAATTCTTTCATCAAGAAGGTGTTGGTAAAATCGTCATCCTGAACTTGCTTCAGGATAACAAATTACCGCTGCCTGTTATCCTGAAACAAGTTCAGGATGACGAGGGCGTTAGTCCGGAAATGCCACGGAGATTTAAATTGCCTCATGTTGCTGTTGGGAAACTTTAGACCAGGCAACTGTCATGAGCGCCGTCAAAAGGATAAATTGGATAAACTCGAGTAATGTAGACCCGATTGTGAGCATTATGGTTTGAGGGCTGATAACTCCGGGTTCAACAAAAGATATGAGAACGTCGGCTGCCCCCCATAAACCGGCCGAAATTGCGGCATTTGCCAGTCCCAATTCCAAGTAGAATCGGCGACAGCCTTCAAGAGTTTTTCCAAATGAAATTCCGTTTGCACCTATTACTTGGCCAGTCGTGTGTACCAACATAGGCGAGGCCAGCGAGGCCATTACCGCAGTCCCAACGAGAAAAAGCAGGCGGGCAAGCTCGTGGTCCAGAGCATTAACACCCCAAATCCCAAATACGATGGCGATTGGAATTCCAATATAAATCAGAGCGCTTAAGATTAACCAGCCTATCCAGCCTTCGATGCTGCCGCGTTGTGAGTCGGGGGCGCCGCTCATTGATCGGGTCACCCTCCATTGCGCGATTATCACAGCAATGAGCAGCGCAAGCGATAAAATCACCAATGCTATTCGAGTTCCATCTCCGGTCTCACTGAACAGCAAAGCGATGTCTGATGCTATATAAGCGGCCAGCGCTGCAAGCCAAAGCTTGGGCGCAACGCGCGCTGAAAACAAACGATCAGCAGCTTCAGAATATAAGGTCATACATCCTCCAATTCCATCCCGACAGTTATTGTGGCAGAATTGAGGTGTCGTGATAAGTATCTATGAATAAATGTAAAAAAATTTACAAGCTGCAGCTATCCTAATTCAGTTTCACCGCAGTCCCCAAAGCGGTGACCACCATCATGCCCCAATCCTTTCATCAAGAAGGTGTTGGTAAAATCGTCATCCTGAACTTGTTGTGGCTCTACCAGCCTACGGCTCCAGGATAACAAATTACCGCTGCTTGTTATCCTGAAACAAGTTCAGGATGACGAGGGCGTTTGTTCAGGGTGACGAGGGGTGTTAGTTCAGGGTGACGAGCGGGCGTTTGTTCAGGATGACGAGCGAGCGTTGGCTTAGGACGATTAATCCTTTTTGACCTTCATGCTCGGCCAAAAATCCTTTTTCAATTACGCCAGACCAAGCGCCGATTTGTAAGTATCTAAAATCGCTTCCATTTCCTGACGGTCGTCTTGGCTCATTTTGCGCAAGCGGACGATTTGGCGCATGATTTTTGCGTCATAGCCTTGGCTCTTGGCTTCCGAATATACGTCGCGAATGTCGTCAGCGATGCCCTTTTTCTCTTCTTCCAAACGTTCGATGCGTTCAATGAACAGACGCAGTTGATCAGCGGCGATATTGCCCTCGGCCATGATATTTCCCCTATAAGTTGGACGGGGGATAAAGCCCCGAATCAGAATGGCACTCGCTTAGAACATGAACCTCGGCCCGTCATGCTGAACTTGTTTCACTTGCGGTGATAAACGTTCCAAATTCTTAAGAACCAGCAGTTGGCAGAACCCATATGCATCGACTTTGCGCGCCACGAACCGGGCCGCGCGCGTTTATTCCGGCGGGAAGGCTTGTCGTTTTCCGTTCAGCTTATGCACAACACCGCGGCGCATTACGAAATCGACAGTCTCCAACAAAGTCACATCCGCGAGCGGGTTGCCGTTTACCGCAATGATGTCGGCATCACGCCCGGGCAAAATGGCACCAATGGGGCGCTCCAGTTCTTCTGCATTGTCTATCGTCGCGGCCTTAATGGCTTGCATCGGGGTCATGCCCGCCTTGATCATCAACGCAAATTCTTTGGCATTTTCGCCATGTGGCGCCACGCCGGAATCGGTACCGAACAAGATGCGCACGCCAGCTTTTACCGCCCGTGCAAAGCTGTCGGCGTGGGCTAAGCTTGCTTCTTCTGCCTTTGCCAATTGTGGGGCAGGGGCATCGCCGCGTCGGGCTTGGGCAAGCGCCGCGATGGGGGCGACTGCGGTTGGTACCAATGCCGCACCTTCGGCCTTGAACAATTTGGCAGTTTCGTCATCGATAAAGCTACCATGCTCGATGGAATCGACGCCAGCGCGCAAGGCGGCATCAATGCCTTCTTTGCCATGGGCATGGGCCGTAACTTTTCGGCCAAAGCTGTGGGCCGTATCGACGATGGATTTCATTTCCGCATCGGTCATTTGCTTACCAAGGCCGCCGGCTATGTTTGATCGAACCCCGCCTGTGGCCGCAAATTTGACAACTTCCGCGCCGACCGAAATTTGCGCGCGGACGGCACTGGCGCATTGGTCCGATCCGTCGCACATATTGCTGCGCTCCGCGACGACTGCCTTGGTATATGCGCGGTTTAAGCCGTTCACGCCGCCATGCCCGCCGGTGACGGAGATCATCGATCCTGCAGGAATAATAGTTGGGCCCGAGATGACGCCGCTGTTCACCGCATCGCGCAGGCTGGAGGTTGTCCGGCCATCGCCGCCAAGGTCCCGTATTGTGGTAAAGCCTGCCTCCAAGGTGCGGCGCGCATTGCCTTGGGCAATGACAAAAATGTCTTCGACATCGCGTTGCCCGCTTTCGAGCCGACTGCGCAGCAGATTGTCGTCGCTGGAAATATGGACATGCATGTCGATCAGCCCGGGTAATACAAATTGGGTTTTTAGATCGACGACGCGCGCATTGCTCTCGGCCGCGACAAATCCGTCCCGTATTTCGGCGATCTTACCGTCGCGTATGATGATGGTTGAAGCACCACGCGGGGATTTTCCGGGCTGATCCAGCAATTGGCCCGCATGAATATAGGTCGTATCGACCGTTTGCGCCGCAACTGGTGTCGCTGCAAGCAACACGGCCACGGATAAAATTGCGTGCTTCATAATTGCCTCCCTTTTTGAGTTCGCCGGCGTCGATGGTTAGCCGTGCGGTTTATTTTTCGCCACGCTTTCTTTCATGCGCGCTAACTGCTCCGGTGTTGCTTCATTCTGGAAGTTTGCCTTCCACTCTGCGGCGGGCATGCCGTGGATCATCTCGCGCGCTTCGTCTTTCGTCAACTGCCCGTCTGCCTCCATCACCCAATCGGCCAAGCAATTACGGCAAAAGCCGGCAAGGCCCATGAGGTCAATATTCTGCGCATCATGCCGGTGCTGCAAATGGGCAACGAGGCGGCGAAATGCAGCGGCGGCGGCGGCGTCTGAAATATGTGTGTGCTGTTGCATAGCTATGCGCCCTTTCCGTTGTTGGCTTGTCGCGTTATGGGGCGTTCGAATTTTAAAATCCATATCGCGGAGCCAATTTCATGCAATATCATAAACCCCGCATGCGCAAGGTCCGCATTTTGGCGACATTGGGACCCGCCAGCGATACGCCCGAGATGATCGAAAAACTGTTTCGCGCAGGCGCCGATGCTTTCCGCATCAACATGAGCCATGGCGATCAAGCCGACAAGGCGCAGTTAATTGCCCATATCCGCGGGCTGGAGAAAGCCTATAACCGGCCAACGACGATATTGGTTGACTTGCAAGGTCCCAAATTGCGGGTCGGAACCTTTGCCGATGATAAGGTCGAATTGCACAGTGGGCACAATTTCCGGCTCGACACCGACACAGCGCCGGGCGACGCGCATCGTGTCCATTTGCCGCATCCGGAAATCTTTGCCGCACTTGAAGTCGGCGCACGGTTGCTACTCGACGATGGTAAGCTGGTCTTGCGCGTCACCGAAATTGGCCCTGAACATATCAACACCAGAATCGAAGTTGGCGGGATGTTGTCGAACCGCAAGGGGTTGAATGTCCCTGATGTTGTGGTGCCGATTGCTGCGTTGACCGAGAAGGACCGTTCGGACCTTGCCTTTGCGTTGGCGCAAGGTGTGGATTGGATCGCGATGTCCTTCGTGCAGCGGCCTGAGGATGTGGCCGAAGGCAAGAAGCTGATTGGTAATAAGGCGGCTTTGCTGGCCAAAATTGAAAAGCCTGCCGCCATCGGACGGTTGGAAGAAATCCTTGAGCTTGCCGATGGTGTTATGGTTGCGCGCGGCGACTTGGGCGTGGAATTGCCGCCTGAACAAGTGCCGCCGCTGCAAAAGAAGATTGTGTCGACCGCACGGCGCATGGGCAAGCCCGTCGTGGTGGCAACACAAATGCTCGAATCGATGATTGTTTCACCCTCACCGACACGGGCCGAGGTTTCGGACGTGGCCACCGCGATTTACGATGGTGCAGACGCCGTCATGTTATCGGCAGAAACGGCAGCTGGGGCGTGGCCGATTGAGGCGGTGTCGATCATGGACCGCATTGCGCAACAGGTGGAGGGCGATCCGGATTTCTTCAAACGTATCCATTTCACCGAAACCCCCGCAGACGGCACGACCGCCGACGCCTTGGCCGAGGCCAGCGGACATATTGTCGACACCGTGGAAACCAGCGCTATCGTCTGCTTCACATCGTCCGGATCGACCGCGCGCCGCATTTCGCGCGAACGTCCTGCCGTGCCCTTGTTGGTCCTGACCGCAAGCCAGACGACCGCGCGTCTCTTAGGTCTATTATGGGGCGCCTTTGCCGTGCGGACGCGCGACATTGGCTCGTTTGAAGAAATGGTCGCCAAAGGCAAGCGCATGGCGCTGCGTTACCATCTGGGCGTTGCCGGTGGCCGGATCATCATCATGGCCGGCGTGCCGTTTGGAACGCCGGGGTCGACCAATGTGCTGCACATCGTCCGCCTAACGGGTGACGAATTGAAAGGGCATTAAGCGCCCGCGGTCCGATTAGGGTAGAAGCAAGCTGCTGTCGCCATAGCTGTAGAAGCGATATTCATGGGCGATGGCGTGCGCATAAGCCGCCTGCATGGTCTCGCGCCCCATTAGGGCGCTGATGAGCATGAACAAGGTTGATTTTGGCAGATGGAAATTGGTCATCAGGCCGCCAATCGCCCTAAACCGATAACCGGGCGTGATGAAGATATCAGTGTCGCCTTCAAACGGATGGACGATGCCAAAGTCGTCCGCCGCGCTTTCCACAAGGCGTAGCGACGTCGTGCCAACCGCAATCAAACGCCCGCCAGCTTCGCGTATGCTGTTGAGGCGCTGCGCGGTTGGGGCATCGATGCTGCCCCATTCGCTGTGCATGCGGTGCTCGGTGGTGTCATCGGCCTTCACCGGAAGGAAGGTGCCCGCGCCGACATGCAGCGTCAGGGTCGCCGTTTCGATGCCCGCTGCGTGCACCGCCTCCATCAATTCTGGCGTGAAATGCAACGACGCAGTCGGCGCGGCCACTGCGCCATCCTTTTGCGCGAACATCGTTTGATAATCCTGCGCATCGCGTTCGTCGGTTGCCCGCTTGCCCGCGATATAGGGCGGCAGGGGCATGGTGCCTGCGCGATGCAGCAGGATTTCGACAGGCTCATCCCCTTCGAAAAACAACGTGAAGCTGCCGTCGTCATGGCGTTCTTCGGATATGGCCGTGACGCCTTGGCCGAAATCAATCACATCGCCGGGGTGCAGGCGTTTGGCGTTGCGGATAAAGGCCTGCCAACGGCGCAGGTCGATCCGTTTGTGCAAGGTCGCGCCGATGGAGGCATCGCCGCGCCGCCCCTGAAGCTGCGCCGGAATGACCCGTGTATCATTGAAGATCAGGCAATCGCCCTTGCGCAACATCTGCGGCAGGTCGCGTACCACATGATCCGCCAGTGCAGCATCACCGCCCACGCATAACATGCGCGCTGAATCTCGTGGCGAGACGGGGCGCAACGCAATCCGCTCGGGCGGAAGCTCGAAATCAAATAGATCAACACGCATGGGTGAACGCTTTACGCTTATCCAGCGCTTAGCTGGTCGACAGTGATGGGGGCTTCGGCTGGTGGCGCTTGCGCTGGTGACGGAGCAAATGCAGGGGGTGGTACATTATCGGCCGCAATAGAGGCCTGAAGCACCTTGGCGGGGTTCAAAGGCGGCTCGCCACGTTCAATGGCGTCGACAAATTGCATGCCCGATGTCACGCGGCCAAAGACCGTATATTTGTTATCCAGGCTAAAGCGCGGTTGGAAGCAGATGAAGAATTGGCTGTTCGCGGTATCGGGATCGTTCGTCCGCGCCATCGACACCGTGCCGCGTAAATGCGGAATGCGGTTAAATTCGGCCTTCAGGTCGGGCAGTTCAGAGCCGCCTTGGCCCGTGCCCGTTGGATCCCCAGTCTGCGCCATGAAGCCATCGATCACGCGGTGAAAGACGACGCCATTATAAAAGCCCTGTCGCGTCAGCGTCTTTATACGCTCGACATGGGCAGGGGCGTCGATTGGGAACATTTGAATCGTGACACGGCCGCCTGTGGACAGATCTAAGACCAAGATATTCTCAAGGTCTGGCGTGGCAGGGCCAAGCGCCGCCGTTTGCGCGAAGGCTGGCGACACAGCAAAGGCAAAAATGCCGGACACAAACAATATGAGCTTCGAAAATAAAGAGCGTAGGGACATTAATGAAGTGCCTCTGAAAACCGGATGAGGCCTCTTTAACGAACGACGCTGTCGCTGTCATGAACGATTTTCGTGATTGCGGCGCGGCGCGGGTCCATGCAACCGACTAGGGCCCAAAGCACTGTTGCGCGAATGACACAGCTTTGCAATAATATCGACATTTATACCCAATTTGTTGCGCGAATACTGGATTTCCGCCAAAGGCACACCAACCCAGAGGGACTCCGTCGCGCGTCGCGTGTTTTTAACGCGTGCTGTGATCGTGGAAAAGCTGGGGAGTTGAACAGCCATTGGTTGCCGGGAAACCGTCCGTCTTTGGCCTTTTAAAAGGGGCTATACCGTGAAAAACACACGTATCAGCAATTTGAAATATGCAGCGGCACCGCTGGCATTGGGCTTGGCGTTGATCTCAACGCCTTCGTTCGCCCAAGATGCGGCAGCCGAAGAAGAGGCGGCAAGCGAGATCATCGTTACCGGTTCGCTCATTACCAATCCGAACCTAGAGCGTTCGGCTCCGGTGAACGTAACCACCTCCGAAGAAATGGAACTGCTTCAGTCCAACTTGGCCGAAGAAGTTCTGCGTGAAATCCCAGGCGTTGTTGCGTCGATCGGTTCTGCGGTCAATAACGGCAACGGCGGCGCGTCCTACGTTAACCTGCGTGGTATCGGTTCAAACCGTAACATCGTATTGTTGGACGGTGATCGTATCGTGCCTGCTGGCTTTGGTGGTCAGGTCGATTTGAACAACGTTCCGCTCGCTTTGGTTGAGCGCGTTGACGTTCTTACCGGTGGTGCATCCACGACTTACGGCGCTGACGCTGTTGGTGGTGTTGTTAACTTCATTCTGAAGAATGATTTCTCCGGTTTAGAAGCGCAAGTTTCGCAGCAGCTTACCGAGCAAGGTGACGGCAATGTTTTCCGCGCTGACGTGACAATCGGTGCAAACTTCGACGATGGCCGCGGTAACGCGGTGTTCGGCGTTGGCTATCAGCAAGCTGATGCTGTGTATCAAGGTGCGCGTGATGTATCACTAGATACCCTTGAAACTTACAGCGGCACAGCACTTGGTTCAGGCACGGCATTCCCGTCGCGCTTCTCGGGCACGCGCCGCACCGGCGCAACCGGCGCACCAGTAGCTGAATCCTTGTTTACCGGTCGGACTCCTCCAACTGCGGCAGATATCACTGCTGGTTTCCTTCTTGGTCGTCCTATTTATGAGACGAACCCTGCAGGCGGCGTCAATGGCGGAACTAACCAGATCAACGACGCTGGTCAGATCGTTCCCACCTTCTCAACGTTCAACTTCAACCCATATAACGTCTTCCAGACGCCGTTCGAACGTTACAACATGTTCGGTCAGGCACGTTACGAAGTCAGCGATGCGGTCGAAGTATACACGCGCGGTTTGTTCTCAAAGAACACTGTAAACACGATCATCGCACCATCGGGCGCGTTTGGCATCGGCGTGAACATTCCTTTGAACAACCCGTTCTTGCCGGCTACTGCACGTAACCAGTTCTGCGCATTTGACGTTAACCCACGTCCTGACATCTACACACCGCGCTTTACACAAGCGCAGTGCGATGCTGCTGCTAACCCCAGCCTGCGTCCTGGATCGGCCGGTTATCTTGAAGTTGGAACGGGCGGCGCGTCTGCAACTGCTACGACATCCGGTAACGGACTTGCGGTAGCGCAAGCATGGCAGCCATTCGACCTCAACAATAATGGTGTGATCGAAGCTGGTGAAGGTTTCAACCCTAACCCGCAGACAACTTTTGCCCGTCGCGCAATCGAAGCTGGCCCACGTATTTCGGAATATGTCACGACCGTATTCGATTACCGCTTAGGTGCCCGTGGTTCGATCACCGACGCAATCGACTGGGATATCACAGGTGCCTATGGCCAAAGTGAAAATATCCAGACGATTAAGGGTTACACCTTGAACTCGCGTTTCCGTCAGTCGCTTCGTGCCGGCGGAACAGCAGCAGCACCCGTCTGCTTCGACACATCCAATGGATGCGTTGCAGCAAATGTGTTCGGCACCATTCAGCCAGAAGCAATTCCGTTCTTGGTTCAGGAAAGCACCAGCTTTACGAAAACATCGCTTGCACAAGTCAAGGGAACCGTCAGCGGCGACGCGGGCTTTACCAGCCCATTTGCTGAAGATTCCGTGGCATTCGCAGTCGGCGGTGAGTTCCGTAAATATACCGCCCGTCAGGGCGCTGATGCGCTTGCAAAAGGCGGCGATCTTGGCGGTGCCGGTGGTGCGACCCCGAGTATCCAAGGTGGCTTTGACGTGTATGAAGCCTTTGGTGAAGTTGTTGTACCAGTGGTCAGCGACAAGCCATTCTTTAACAGCCTGACTGTTGAAGGCGGCCTTCGTTATTCGTCATACACTGTCGATGCAAAAGGCAACCCATCGTTCAACACCACAACCTTTAAGGCTGGTGGTACTTGGGAGCCAGTCGAAGGACTTGCAATCCGTGGTAACTTCGCGCGTGCCGTTCGTGCGCCGAACATTGGTGAACTATTCTCACCAGTGAACACGGGATTGACCAACCTTGGTACTGATCCTTGTGCGACGTTGACGACGGCTGGCGCTGTGTTGCCAGGACGTCCGGCAACTGGTCCAACCGGTGAACTTCGTGCCGTCTGCTTGGCGCAAGGTGCCAGCTTGGGCAACATCAACTCGATTCCTCAGCCTAACGCAGGTCAGGTGAACTCGACTGGTGGTGGTAACATCAACATTAAGCCTGAAACGTCGGACAGCTTCACCGTTGGTGCGATCTTCCAGCCTGCAATCATTCCTGGTTTCAGTGCATCGATCGATTATTACAACATCAAGGTGACCGAGTCGATTTCGTCCCCAACACCTGGTGACGTCATTGCGGCTTGCTTTGGATCGAACGTATTCAGCCCAGCTGCTGGAGCATCGACCACAGCAGCTTGTACCAGCATTCGCCGTAGCCCGGCCGATGGCGGTCTGAGCGGTGATCCGAACGTATTCACTGGCCTGCCTTCGGTTCTGTCGAACGCGGGTGCTCTTGAAACTGACGGCATCGACTTGATCTTGAACTACAAGACTGATCTGACCGACAAAATCGGTTTGGCATTGTCGTTCAACGGTAACTACACCTTCAAATCGACGTTCAACGCGTTCGTGCTCAACCCAGATTCCGTCAATCGTGATTGCACCGGATATTTCAGCACCAACTGTGGTTCACTGCAGCCAGAATATTCATGGTCGCAGCGTACAACAGTGTCGTACGAGAATATCGACGTGTCGTTGTTGTGGCGTCACCTGTCTGCGATGGAGCAAGAGCCACTTGACGTGGCTGACGGTGGTGCGTTCTTCAACGGAACGATCGGGGCATCGATCCCGGGCGTTGGTGGTCGGACGGTTAACATGGGCAAGATCAAGTCATATAATTACTTCGATCTCTCAACCCGTCTCAATGCCAGCGAAAATCTGACCATCACGGTTTCGGTTCAGAATTTGTTGGACAAGGCTCCACCATTGACTGGTAACAATGCTGGTTCGACAACGTACAACAGCGGTAACACCTTCCCATCGACATATGATGCGTTGGGACGTCGCTATGCTGTAACGGCAAAGCTGCGCTTCTAATTTGAAGAGCATATAAGGAAACAAGGGGGCGGGCAGCAATGTCCGCCCCTTTTGTATGTCAGCCATAATGTTAAAAGGAAAAGGCCCGGTCAGCGCCTGTGGCTAGCCCGCCGCGTCAAAAGCGCAGCGCATGCTCCAACGTTAGTGGGATGTCGGCAGATTGGGCAACGGCTTCGGCCCAAATCAAAATCTTTTCAATTTCGTCGCCATGCGCGGTTTGCGCCAACGCATATTCGGCGCGCCGGTCCTCTGTCCGAAAACTACCGCCAAACTTGCTATGCGTGCCAAAGGCAGGATGCGTGTCGTTTGCAGCGGCATGATCGCCCAGTCCAAAATGCGCGGCTGCAGCCAACAAAGCCTTGCCGGGATTAGCGGTCAGTCGTTCGCTGTCTAGCGTTGCGATCCGTTCCGGCCCGTATTTTCGCGCCATGTCATGAAACAGCTTTTGCTGCGCCAGCCAACCCACCGCCGCGATTTGCAAATCGGTCTGCCGGAAAAAATCACCCGGCTCAAAACCAAGATCAACGATGCCGTCGGCTATTTGCCCTTCCAACAACTCGCGACACCATAGCCGACACCAAAGGCCCTTGCGGGCCACAGACAAAAGAAACACAGAAAGTGGTGCATGCAGAAGAATGGCCTTGCTTGTCGGCCGCATGGCGAGCGAGGCGGACGCAAGCGCATTGAAGATATTGGACGGTTTCACAACGACCGCCAAATCGTCGCCAAAGGGACGTGCGAGCATGTCCAAGGCGTCGCGCAAGCGTTCGCCGACCGCTATTGGTGGCGCGCCGCGACGGCGAAAGCCAACAATGTCGTTCAGCAAAACCGGTTCCTTCAAACCCATTGATTGGCCCGGCAGATCAAACCCGTTGGCGAACATGGTCGATGCACAAAAGGCGGAATGCAGAATAAAATGCAGGCTGGCATTTTGCCCGTTGCGCGTTTTGGCTTCGTGCCGCGATAGGACGAGTGGGCTTGGCTCCACGCCCAGATATTCATCGGTGAGGAAGGTGGCAGCATTGTGCGCTGCACGGCTTACAGGACGCAGATGAAAGGCATCGGCGGATGCATCATAACGATGCGCAAGCCATAAGCCGTCCTTCCATATGTCGTTATTATTGTTCGCCATGACGTCATCGACCTTGCCGTTTCTAACGGTAAATGGCAAGCATTCGCCTTATGAACGAGAGCGCACCACCGGCCGAGGCGGCCCGACTGAATAGCCAAGGCATGCTTGCCCTGCGGGCCGGGAACTTTGCTGAGGCAGAACGCCTGTTCGTGGCGGCCATTATGCATGACTCTCTGTCGAGCGCGCTTTGGCGAAATGTGGCCACCGCGCGGCGCGCGCAAGGCGACGATGATGGCGAAATGCAGGCGCTGGATGCCGCAATAAACATCGACCGCCGGGACTTTATGGGCTGGCTCCGCAAGGCCGAATTGCATGAACGTATCGGTGAAAAAGCCCAAGCGCTGGTCGCGTGGAGCGGCGTCCTTCAAATGGCGGCACAGGCATCAGACCTGCCCCCCGATATTGCGGCTGCATTGCAGAAGGGCCAGGCATTTGTGTCGCAAGCGACGCTTCAAATTGCCGATGCGGTTGGCACGGAACTGGCGCCATTATCTGCGGCCATGAATGCAACAGAGCGTCGCCGCAGTAAGGCATTTGTCGATGTGGCACTGGGCCGCAGACGGACCTATGTGAACATATGCGAAGGCCTATATTATCCCTTCCTGCCGGCGGATGAATTTTTCGATCGCCATCATTTCCCTTGGATGCCAGCGATTGAAGCTGCGACAGACGATATCCGCGCAGAATTAGAGGCGCTGCTGGCCGACCCGGGTGACGCGTTGCGCCCTTATGTTAAGATGGATGCGGGCATCCCTGAAAATAAATGGTCCGCGCTCGACCAGTCACTTGACTGGGGTGCATGCTTTTTATGGGAATATGGGCAACCCAATCAGGCCGTTTTAGACCGCTGCCCGCGCACAGCGGCGGCCTTGGCCAGCTTACCGACGACAATGCTTCCCGGCCGTGCCCCCAGTGCATTTTTCTCCATATTGAAGCCGCATACCCGAATTCCGCCACATACAGGCGTGACCAATACGCGGGCGATTGTGCACTTGCCGCTGATCGTGCCGCAAAATTGCGGATTTCGCGTTGGCGGCGAAACCCGCGAATGGCAAATGGGGGAGGCTTTTGCCTTTGATGACACCATTGAACATGAAGCGTGGAATGAGAGCGATAAGTATCGCGCCGTTCTTATCTTTGACGTGTGGAACCCGCATTTAACTGTCGCCGAACAAGAGGTCATTGCCCGTTATTATACGGCGGCTGACGCGACGGGTTTTAAACTTACGCATTGATTTACGGCATTTTTCGCGTCTTTACTTGCACTGGAAAATGTCTGTGTTAATTGCTCGTCGCCTCTCAACGGAGAAATTGCACATGCGACCAATCCTATTCACAGCCTTAACCATTGGCATCATGACGTCGGCTTTGGCCCAAGCACCAGCTTCCGCGCCTGTAACGGCTCCGGCGTCTGCACCAACATCGCCGGATGGCAAATTGGCCAAAGCCTCCGACAAAGCTTCCGATCCAGACCAAGCCATGCGGTGCCGCACCGTCAGGGTGACGGGTTCACTGGTGAAAAAAGGCAAGGTTTGTAAGACGCTCGCGCAGTGGCGCCAGATGACAGATTCTGGCAATGATCTCGCCCGCCGCTTGGTCGAGGATGGAACTTCACGCCCAGGCGGTCAGTAAAGCTGCTTGGTCCGGCTGCATGCCGGAGAGCGTTCGCGACGCTCAAATTCCGGCCTATGACTATTTAAAAGCATCCTGGTTGCAGGCGCAGGCCACAGCAACCAGAATGCTATCGGCTTCAAGTGCCGCCTATACCGACAATTTTAAAGCCCCATCGCCCTCTTGTACCGTCACCATGCTCCCATCGGGAATGCCGCCGCGCAGGAGCATGTCGGCCAGCGGGTCTTGCAAATAACGCTGAATGGCGCGTTTTAGTGGGCGTGCGCCATAGACCGGGTCATAGCCGACGCGCCCCAGCCATGCTTTGGCCTCGTCTGACAAGGACAGAGCGATCTTGCGATCCTTGAGCAGATTTTGCACGCGCTGCACCTGAATATCGACAATCGGGGCCATATGGTCGGCGCCCAAGCGATGGAACAATATGACCTCGTCCAAGCGGTTCAGGAATTCGGGCCGGAAATGGCCACGCACGATTTCCATGACTTGCGGTTCAACGTCTTTCACATCCTGCCCGTCTTCCAATGCGGCCATATGCTGGCTGCCCAGATTGGAGGTCAGGATGATAAGCGTGTTGGAGAAATCTACCGTGCGGCCCTGACCGTCGGTTAGGCGACCATCATCCAATACCTGCAACAGGATGTTGAAAACGTCGGAATGGGCCTTTTCGACTTCATCAAACAAGACGACTTGATAGGGCCGCCGACGCACGGCTTCGGTCAGCACGCCGCCTTCTTCATAACCAACATAGCCCGGAGGCGCGCCGACCAGCCGCGCGACGCTGTGCTTTTCCATATATTCGGACATGTCGATGCGGACCATCGCATTGTCATCGTCGAATAAGAAAGAGGCGAGCGCCTTGGTCAATTCAGTCTTGCCGACACCGGTTGGCCCAAGGAATAAGAAGGAACCCAGCGGGCGGTTCGGGTCTTGAAGCCCAGCGCGCGAACGGCGAACTGCCTTGGACACGGCTTCCACCGCGTCCTTCTGGCCAATGACGCGCGCGCCGATAAGCTGTTCCATGTTGAGCAACTTATCGCGTTCGCCTTCCAGCATTTTGTCGACGGGAATGCCAGTCCAGCGGCTGACGACGCTGGCAATATCTTGCGCCGTCACCTCTTCGCGCAACATCGCATTGCCCGCAGCAGCCTCTGCGTCCGCCAGTTGCTTTTCCAGCCCGGGTATCGTGCCATATTGCAGCTCGCCTGCCTTGGCGAGATCGCCAGACCGCTGCGCCTGTTCCAACTCGACGCGCGCGCCATCGAGCAATTCTTTGATTTTGGCTTCGGCAGAAATCTTGTCTTTTTCCGCCTGCCAACGCTGCGTCAGCTCCAATGATTGCTGCTCCAGATTGGCAAGCTCGCCCTCCAAATTGGCCAGACGGTCCTTCGACGCCGCATCGCTTTCCTTGCCCAATGCTTCACGTTCAATTTTTAACTGAATGATCCGGCGGTCAAGCGTTTCAATCTCCTCCGGCTTGGATTCAACCTCCATGCGCAGGCGCGACGCAGCCTCGTCCATCAGGTCAATGGCCTTATCGGGCAAGAAACGGTCGGAGATATAGCGATGCGACAGCGTGGCGGCACTTACCAAAGCGCCGTCGGTAATCCGCACGCCATGGTGCAGTTCATATTTCTCCTTTAACCCGCGCAGGATGGAGATTGTATCCTCGACCGTGGGTTCGCCGACAAAGATGGGTTGAAAGCGGCGTTGTAGCGCCGGGTCTTTTTCGACATGTTTTTGATATTCATCGAGCGTCGTTGCACCAATGCAGTGCAGCTCCCCGCGCGACAAGGCGGGCTTGATCAGGTTGGCGGCGTCCATTGCGCCCTCGCCTTTGCCCGCGCCGACAAGCGTATGCATTTCGTCGATGAACAAGATGATGTCACCTTCGGCCTGCTTGACCTCGTCCAGCACGCCTTTGAGCCGTTCTTCAAATTCACCGCGATATTTCGCGCCCGCGATCAACGCGCCCATGTCGAGTGACAGCAATTTGCGATGCTTCAAGCTATCGGGCACGTCGCCATTGGCGATGCGCAAGGCCAACCCCTCGGCAATAGCCGTTTTGCCGACGCCGGGTTCGCCGATCAGCACGGGGTTATTCTTTGTCCGGCGCGCAAGGATTTGGATAGTGCGGCGGATTTCTTCGTCACGGCCGATGACGGGGTCCAACTTTCCGGCACGCGCCACTTCAGTCAGGTCACGGGCAAATTTTTTCAGCGCGTCATAACGGTCCTCTGCACCCGCAGTGTCGGCACTGCGGCCACCCCGCAATGCGTTGATAGCGGCGTTCAACCCTTCGGCCGTGACCGCCGCTGCGGCCAGCGCCTTGCCTGCTGTGCTGGTCTTGGCGAGCGCCAGCGCGAGCAATAGGCGCTCTACGGTGACATAGCTGTCGCCAGCTTTTTGCGCGACCTGTTCGGCGGCGTCGAGCACGCGCACGGCGTCATTGTCGAGGCCTGGGGTCTGCTGCGCCCCGCCACCGGACACGACCGGTACCTTTGCGAGCGCGGCATCCGTCTCGCGCAGCGCCGTCGCCGCGTCGCCGCCAGCGGCCTGGATAAGGCCAGATGCCATGCCCTGCTCATCCTCGAGCAAAGCTTTCAGGAGATGTTCAGGTCCAATCCGCTGATGGCTCATGCGAATGGCGACGGTCTGCGCGCTTTGCAGAAAACCCTTGGCGCGGTCCGTGAATTTTTCGAGGTTCATGCGCTATTTCCTAAATTACCGATGGAGCCTTTGTTCCCAAAGGCTCCATGCCTATTCAGAATGTAGTGCGGCATTTTCGCAACACAAGTGCGAGGGCCATTCCCCGAAAATGCGATGACCCCGATATTATTTCCAATTGCGGGCAAGCGCGTCCAGCAATTGCACGCCCCAGCCCGATGCGCCCTTTGGCGTCACTGGCCCAGCTTTGTCCGCCCAGTTAACGCCGGCAATATCAAGATGCGCCCAAGGAACATTTTTATCGACGAAAAAGCCAACAAAGGTCGCGCCAAGACCTGCGCCGGGGCCGCCGCCCTCAGCAACGTTTTTAATGTCGGCAATGTCGGATTTCATATCATTGAGATAATTTTTATGGAGCGGCATCCGCCACACATCTTCACCCGTTGCGGTGCCCGCGGCGGTAACTGCTGCTGCCAACCGGTCGTCCCGGCTGAATAGCCCTGCATATTCGTCGTTCAATGCGCCAACGATCGAGCCTGTCAGCGTCGCCATGTTCACCAAAGCGCCGGGTTTTTTATTGGCGACGACATATTCATTGGCGTCCGCCATTACCAAGCGGCCCTCGGCGTCGGTGTTGAGGATTTCGATGGTCTTGCCGCTCATTGTGCGCACGACGTCGCCGGGACGCTGCGCATTGCCGCCGGGCATATTTTCCGACAGCGCGGCAACGCCGATCACGTTCACCGATGCCTTTGACTTTGCGAGCGATAACACAGCGCCCATGATGCTGGCCGCGCCAGACATGTCTGCCTTCATCTCCCACATGCCCGCACCGGGCTTGAGCGATGTGCCGCCTGTGTCAAAAGTAATGCCTTTACCGACCATCGCCAATGGCGCGCTATCACCAGCGCCACGATATTCGACGATCATCATCCGTGATGGGCGGCGCGAACCTTGGCCAACGCCGACAAGTGAGCCCATGCCCAATTTGCGCATCATCGGTTCGTCGAGCACTTCAATCTTGACGTTTGCGGTGTTGCCGAAGGCCGCGCGGACCCGCTCCACAAAGGTTTCTGGGTAGATGACATTGGCTGGCTCAGCCGCCAGATCGCGGGACAAGGAAACGCCCTCGGCCAAGGCCGCATGGCGCGACTTCCATAAAGCCTCTGCGCTACCCGCATCGCTGCTGATTATGGTTACAGGGTTCGTAGGCGGCGCTTTGCGGTCCACGGTTTTATAGCGGTCGAACCGATATTGACCCATGGCATAGCCCAAAGCGGCGGCCGCCGCTTCGTCTTGGTTAAGGCCGCCTGTGATGGTGACTGGTTGCGCTTCATCGCGCAAATCCTGTGCAGCCTTGCCCGATGCGTTGCGGATATGGGTGATGCGGTCGCCTTCTTCGCCAACCCCACTCAGAACGATGCGCGCATAATTGCCAATGCCGCGTAGCGACAAGGTGCTGCCTTCTTTGCCTTCAAATTTTGCCGAAGCGATGGCCGCGTTCAATGCTTGCGCCGTTGCCGCATCAACAACATTGGTTGGCAGCGTCGCATCGCGCATCATGATGACCAAAGCGCCCGATGTTGGCGCTGTCGCTGCGAAATTGATTGGCCGGGTCTGCGAATGCGCAGCTGTCGACGGGACTATCCCCGATCCAATGACATCGGCCTGCGCAAATGCAGGGGTGATTGTGGTAGTTGCAAGTGCAAGGGCAAAGAGGCTGCGATGCATAGGGGGACTTTCCTTTCCGTAAATCTTGGTTATGCCGGATATGTACGCAAATGGACCGATGTGACAAGGTCTCATTGCAGGGGGAGAGTGAAATGCGGAAATTTTTGTGGGCGTCACTGGCGCTTGTCGGTGTCGTTGCGGGTGCAGGCGCGCTGTGGGAGCCGTTAGCGGCCACCGGATATGACATGCCAAAGCGCAGTTATGATGTTGAAATTGTGCGCGATGAATTTGGCGTGCCGCACATTAACGGTAAGACTGATGCCGACACCGCTTATGGCTTGGCCTTTGCCCATGCCGAAGATGATTTTTCGACAATCGAAGATGTCGTTGCCATGACGCGCGGGCGCTATGGCGCGCTTGCGGGCTCCGATGGGGCCAAGGTCGATTATGTGATGCATCTGTTGGGCGCGCGGGAGACTGCCGAGACGCGTTATATGGAATTGTCGCCCGAAGTCCGCGCCGTGGCAGAGGCCTATGCCGCTGGCTTGAACCATTATGCCGCAAAACATCCCGAAGAAGTCCGCCTGTCGAAGCTATTTCCTGCAACTGGACAAGATATTGTCACAGGCTTCGTACTGCGCGCGCCCTTTTTCTATGGCCTTGATAGCGCGATTGGCGCGTTGACCGAAGGCAAGCCGCTGCCGAAGGAGAGTGCCGCGTCGATGACACCCATTGGGCGCGATCCGGAAATGAACGGTTCAAACGCCTTTGCGATTGCGCCCAAGCGTATGGCCGATGGCAAGACATGGCTGATTTCCAATTCGCACCAGCCTTATGAAGGTCAGGTGGCGTGGTATGAAGCCGTCACCCATTCGGGTGAGGGGCTGCATATGGCTGGCGCCTTGTTCCCCGGATCGCCGTTCGTGTTACTTGGCCATAACCGTCATTTGGGTTGGACCAATACCGTCAACCGTCCCGACCTTATTGATGTCTATAAATTGGTGATGAACAAGGCTGGCGACCAATATCGTTATGATGGCAAATGGATGCCTTTGTCATCGAAGCGGGTTTGGTTGCCGGTGAAAATAGGCCCGTTCAATCTGCCCGTACCACAGACGATATATCGCTCCATCCACGGACCGGTCATCAAAAATGACAAGGGCTATTTCGCGATCCGCTATGCCGGCATCGACAATGTGAAAGTCGTTGAACAATATTATCGCAACACCAAAGCGACGAATTGGGAGGAATGGACCCAATCGATGGCGATTGGCGGCATTCCAGCGACAAATTTCATTTATGCCGACAAAACTGGCCGCATTGCTTATATTTACAATGCGCTCTTCCCCGACCGAAAGCCGGGCTATGATTATACCAAGCTGCTTCCGGGCGACACATCGGCGGCAATGTGGGCAGGGCCCGTTGGCTTTGCCCGCTATCCCAAGATTGTCGATCCCGCATCTGGCTTTGTCCAAAACGCCAATAACACGCCATTTCTGGCGGCAGGGCCGGGGTCGGAAATGGATCCTGCGGCATATTCGCCTTATTTGGGCATTGAACTGGGCATGACCAATCGCGGCTTGCGCGCAACAGAGTTGCTGGCCGCTGATAGCTCCATCACGCCGCAAGAGCTGCTCGCGATTAAAATGGACATGATCTACAGCAAGAAAAGCTGGGTCGGTGCGTGGATGGCGTCCTTTGCTGCGCTGGATTTGAAAGACGCGCCGGAGCTTGCCGAAGCACAAAAGCTGCTGGCGAGTTGGGATTGGTCAAGCGATGGCAAAGGCCGTGCGGACGCCTTGGCCGAACGCATCATCCGCTTTGGCGCGCGGCGAAATTGGCGTGGCGAAAAAATGCCCGATCCCCGTGAAACGTTGCAGGAGGCCGTCACAGAGTTCAAAGAGCGCTTTGGCCGCATCGACCCGCCATTGGGCGACATTCAGCGCCTACGGCGCGGCGAAGTCGATTTGCCGATGCTGGGCGGCAGTGACGCCTTGCGCGCCACAACGATATGGGATGCAGAGCAAGCCGATGGCAAAATGCGCGTCCGCCATGGCGATAGTTACATCATGCTGATGCGATGGGACAAGGACGGCAAGGTGCAATCGGAATCGATCCAACCTTATGGTTCGGCGACGACCCGCCCCGAATCCCCGCATTATACAGACCAGATGAAATTGTTCCTCGCGGGCGGTTACAAGCCGGTACATTTTGAATGGGCTGATGCCGTCCAGAACGCAAAGCGCCGTTATCGACCCTAAACGCCGTTTGTCGAAAATTCTTCGGCATTACATTGTGTTTGCCCGTGTCGTCGCTATCTTCAGCGGCAGTGATTTTTAGCTATAGGAGCAGATTATGATCCGTAAATTAACGCTCGCCCTTATGATGTCGGGCTCGGTGCTCGCGGCGCAGGCACCCGCCTTTGCGCAATCAGCGGCGCCCGTTTCGAAATTGGTGGAAGCGGTCAATATTCCGCATGAAAAATTCACCCTCGACAACGGCCTGACGGTTTTGGTGCATGAAGACCGCAAGGCCCCCATTGTTGCCGTGTCCATCTGGTATGGCGTCGGATCCAAGAATGAGCCAAAGGGCAAAACGGGCTATGCCCATTTGTTCGAACACATCATGTTCAACGGCAGCGAAAATGCGCCGGGCGATTATTTTGAATATACCAAGAAAATCGGCGCGACCGACCTGAACGGGACCACATGGTTGGACCGCACCAATTATTTCCAAACCGTGCCGACCACGGCGCTGGAATCTGCATTGTTCCTTGAAAGCGACCGTATGGGCTTTTTGCTCAACGCCGTGACGAAGGAAAAGCTTGATAACCAGATTGGCGTTGTTTCCAACGAAAAGCGTCAGGGTGACAATCAACCATTTGGCTTGGTCAGTTACAAGCAATCAGGGACATTATTCCCCGCAGGGCACCCTTATCATCATAGCACAATCGGCAGCCTTGAAGACCTGTCGGCGGCTTCGCTGGATGATATGAAAAACTGGTTCATCGACCATTATGGCCCCAATAATGCGATTTTGGTTCTGGCCGGTGACATCAATGCGGCCCAAGCAAAGCCTTTGGTGGAAAAATGGTTCGGCAGCATCAAGCGCGGCAAGCAAGTTGCGCCGGTGAATGCGCCTGTGCCAACGCTCGAAAAAGACATTAAAATCGTCATGAAGGACAAGGTGCCGACTACGCGCATCTATCGCAATTGGGTGGTGCCAGGCCTTGCCGACCCCGATGCCAATGCATTGTTCATCGCGATGAGCGCGCTTGGCGGCCTATCGAGTTCGCGTCTGGATAATATTTTAGTGCGTCAGGAACAGAGCGTGGTGGGCGTTTCTGCTTATCTCATTCCTTTCGTGCATGGCAGCTTGGTCAACATTCAAGCGGACGTAAAGCCCGGCGGTGATGCCGATGCGGTGGCCAAGCGTCTGGATGAAATCTTGGCCGATTATATCAAAACCGGCCCAACCGCCGAAGAAGTGCAGCGCGTTGCCGCAAGCAACATTGCCCAGCAAATCGACGGTCTGGAACAAGTCGGCGGCTTTGGCGGCAAGGCCGTCGCTTTGGCCGAAGGCGAACTATATGTGGGGGATTCTTCCTTCTACAAAAAGGAATTGGAGCGTCTTGCATCGGCAAAGCCAGAAACGGTGAAAGCCGCGATGCAGAAATGGCTGACGCGCCCAGTGCTTGAAATTCGCGTCGAACCCGGTGAGCGCGAAGCCTATAAAGAAGTTGCAGCAGGATCGGGCAGCCGCACCGGCACGTTAACGGCACCTGCATTTTATGCGCCTCCTGGGGCCGACGATGTATCCGTGCCGGCGCCAATGGCTTTTCAGGATCGCAGCAAATTTCCTGAACCGACAGGCACGCCTGCGCTTGATTTCCCGACAGTTGAAGAAACAACCTTAAGCAATGGCATTAAAGTGTTCTTTGCGCGCCGCGCCGCGGTGCCAACCGTCCGCGTCGCGGTTAGCTTCAATGCGGGCTATGCGGCGGACCCAGCCGACAAACGCGGCA
>NZ_JBIIBA010000044.1:0-8646 GCF_044239665.1 Sphingorhabdus sp. | reverse complement strand
GGACAGGGCAGGGCTTTCGCGCAGAGGGCAGCTGGACGCACCGAAACCTGTTTCCCCCAGAAGGCGCATTGCGCGCGGCCGCATTGCTTGGCACGCAGGAGCAGGCAGCCAGCATCGCGTTTGACCGAACCAATGCCGGACGGCGTGACCGCAATATCGAGATATCTGTCTCGGCATTGCACAGCAATTTTGATGCGTTTGAGGCCTATACCGGCCGGCTGGCCATGACGATGGCGCTGGTTTCAACCCCAATTTGGCAAAAGAAATTTACATGGTCGATAGGTGCGGAAATCTTGGGTACGTCGGAAGATGCCTTTGAATTGGCACGCGGTGTCCGCGACCGGCAACTTTATTATGTTGCCGCTTTGCCGCTGCAGGTTGGTTTTGACCGATCAAACGACTTGCTGGATCCTGTACGGGGCTATCGCGTCAATTTGCGGGTCTCGCCGGAGGCATCGCTGGGTACGGGCAAACAAATTTATGCGCGCGCCATATTAGATGGGTCCTTTTATTATCCGGTGCAGGACAATATCGTAGTGGCGGCCCGCGCGCGCGTTGGAACCATATCCGGCATAATGCGGGATAATCTGGCGCCATCGCGCCGATTCTACGGTGGCGGTGGGGGCTCTGTCCGCGGCTTTGGTTATCAGCGGCTCGGTCCTTTAGATCCCAATTATGATCCCATCGGTGGCAGAAGCCTGAACGAATTTGCGCTGGAGGGACGCTATCGCTTTGGCAATTTCGGCGTGGTTGGCTTTATCGATGCGGGGCAAGCCTATGAATCGAGCATCCCCAAATTTGACGACTGGCGCGTGGGCGTCGGCGTTGGTGGCCGTTTCTATACCAATTTTGGCCCCGTCCGGCTTGATTTAGCAACGCCGCTGAACCGCCGACCAGGTGATTCCCGCTTCAGCGTTTACGTGTCGATTGGGCAGGCGTTTTAATGGTCTGGCGGCGGCTGATAATCGCAGGCGCTGCTATTGTGGCGATTTTGCTGACTATATTGGCGGGCAGCTATGTGTGGCTTGATAGCCAGTCCGGACGGAACTTTGTTGCACGGCAGACTGCTGCTTTTGAACTAGAAAACGGTCTAAACATCCAGATCGGGAAAATTGACGGGTCGATTTATGGCGACGCGATACTGTCCGATGTCCGCTTTCGTGATCCTAAGGGCGAATTTGCACGCGCGCCCGAAATCCGGCTGGACTGGAACCCTTTGTCCTATTTTAGCCAAGGTGTCGCTATCCATGCGCTGACGGCAAAAGAACTGAACATATCGCGCTTGCCTGCGTTTCGAGTGGTCCCCGATCGTGGCGACCCGCTGCTTCCTGATCTCGATATGCACATCAAACGGCTGCAGGTGGACCGCATCGTCTTTGCCAAGGCCATTACCGGTGAGGTGCAGGTGGCGTCCTTATCCGGCAAGCTAAAGATTGCCGATAGGCGCGCGATCATCGACGCGACCGCAGGCAGTCTGCGCGGGGACCGCATCATTTTGAAACTCGATGCCGTGCCCGAAGATAATCGCTTTGATGTCGATGTAAAATTGGATGCACCGGCCAAGGGTCTGTTCGCTGGGTTGGCCGGTCGTGCGGTCCCGATGCAGGCGAATCTGAGCGGTCGTGGTAGCTGGCGCAAATGGGACGGTAGGTTGACGGCGCAATTGGGGTCTGAAGATATTGCGGACCTTGCGCTTACCGCGCGCGCGGGGACGTTTACGATGAAAGGCACCGCAGCTTTGGCCAAAGTCTTGGCCGACAGCTTGCTGGTGCGGGCATTATCGCCAGTGGCCATGTTTGACATGGCGACAAGTTTTGACCGCCGCGTTGCGAAGATTCGCGGCAGCATCCGTTCGGCGTCGGTAACGGTTGATGCCAATGGGGTGGCCGATTTGGGCAAAGGCAGCTTTGATGACCTGGCGCTGGATTTCCGTATACTCCGTCCCGGCATCATCGGGTCGAATGTCAGTGGTGCAAATATCCGCGGCAAGGCCTTACTTAATGGCGCATTTGTTGGCCCCACGGTCACCTATTCCGCTAGCGCAGGTCGGTTGGCATTTGATGCCACAGCATTTGAGGATGTGACCGTCACTGGCGAAATGCAAGGTAAGGCGGATCGCTTCATCGTCCCTGTCGACGCCACGGCACGCCGAGTAACGGGCATCAACCAAATCGCGGGCGGCTTGCTGACCAATGTTCGCGTCAATGGCGATATTGCTATCGCCGATGGCCGTGTGCTCTCCGACAATTTGAAAATCCGTTCCGACCGGATCAATGCAAAGGCGTTGCTGGTCGGTGACATGAACAAAGGTGTTTACACCACCGCGTTAAACGGAAAGCTGGATGGATTTCAGGTCAACTCGGTCGGCCTGTTCAATGTTGTCGCCGATGTTGATGTCGAAACAACGCGAGGCCGTGGCTATGCTTTGGTCGGCACCGTAAAGGCGCGATCAACTCAGCTATTCAGCCGAGGTTTCCAAAATTTCCTTGGCGGCCAAATGTTCGTCAATGCCGACATTCGTTATGGCAGCAATGGCATTTTGCAGATCACCCGCACCAGTTTGGTCTCGCCCTTGTTCCGGCTCAACAGCGGTAGCGGCACTTATGTGACCCAAGGGGGCCGAGTCGTGTTCGACGGCCAAGGCTATTCTAACCAATATGGCCCTGTGCGCGTCGGGATGACGGGTACATTCGACCGCCCAACATACCGGATCACTGCAACCAATCCCGGCTTTGGCGTTGGCATGTCCAATGTAGCTGGCGTGGTAACATTAAGCCCGCGCGGCTATGCAATCGCGATTACGGGATCAACCGATTATGGTCCCATCAGCGGCGATGTCGATGTGCTGGCAGACAACGGCCCGCTAACGATCGACATATTACGCGGGCGTTTTGCAGGCATTGAGGTCACAGGACGCATAAGACAGGCCGCGTCAGGCCCCTTTGTAGGCACGCTAATGGGTGTCGGTTCGGGATTTGACGGAACAATCGCTTTGACGGCACAGGGCGCGTATCAGCGCGCCATCATCGATGCCACCGCATTAAATACTACGCTTTCCGGTGTGCAAAAACTCTCGGTCGGGCGTGGAATTATGAATGCCGACATCATCTTGTTTGATAGCCCGCAGGTCATTGCCGATGTGCAAGTTGAAAACGCTGTGGTGAACGATGTTGCGATCGCCGCAGCACGGGTCAAATTGGATTATCGCGCAGGCGTCGGCACAGCACAAATATTGGCTGAAGGCAGGAGCAATGTTCCTTTTCGCTTCGCTGCCAATGCCGACTTCACGCCGCAATTGTGGCGGATTGCCGCCAAAGGCCGCGCCAATGGTGTCAATTTCGCCACCGACGGCCCAATACGCATTGTCCCGCGCCGAAACAGCTATGACATTTTACCGAGCAATATCAACGTCGCGGATGGCACCTTGCGCATTGCGGGCAGCTATGGCGACGGCTTGATCCTTCAGTCGCGCATAGACAAGGTCGATATCGCAGTGCTTGACCCCTTCCTGCCGGGACTTGGACTTGGCGGGCGTGCAAGCGGCAGTCTGGATTGGTCTCAGACGTCCGTGTCTGCGTTCCCGAATGCCGATGTGCGGCTGGAGATCAGCCGCTTTGTCCGGGCAAATTTGGGGTCGCGATCACAGCCAGTGGACATCAGCATGGTCGGAAGACTTTTACCCTCAGGCGGGAATGCACGCTTTATTATCCGGCGGCGCGGAGCTGCGGTGGGCCGAATGCAGATTGACTTGACCCCATTACCGCCTAGAACGGCAAGCTGGACCGAACGGTTGCTCGCTGCGCCCCTGTCGGGCGGTATTCGCTATAATGGACCTGCCGATACTCTGTTTTCCTTGACCGGACTTGCGGACCAAAGCCTGATTGGCAACATTGGCGTTGCCGCCGATTTTTCGGGCAGGGTGCAGACACCGATGTTGACGGGTGTCGTCCGCGCCAATGACCTTGTGTATGAAAATGATAGCTATGGCACCCGATTGACCAATCTACGTGTGCGGGGCATATTCTCAAACGACCAGTTGGAAGTCACGGAGCTGAGCGCAAAAGCTGGCGACGGCACAGTGACGGGCAAAGGCATCGTCAACTTAAGTGCGGCCAAGGGCTTTCCTGTGCAGCTTAACCTTGACCTCGACCGCGCCCGCGTTGCCCGTAGCGAATTGATTTCGACAACAGCGACTGGCCGGGTCAGCGTCACGAACACCCCAGACGGTGAAGCGTTGGTCAGCGGCACATTGCGTCTGCCTGAAACGCGGTTCAAGATTATCAGGCAAGGCGTGGCCAAGGTGGCAACCTTAACCGGCGTTCGCCGCAAAGCGCCAACGGGCCGGGCACGTGTGTCCGGTGATGCCGATGCGATCAGAAGTCTTCCAAGCAATTGGAAACTCGACATCCGGCTTGAGGCCCCAGACGAGTTATATGTAAGCGGTATGGGACTTGAATCTGAATGGGGCGCCAATTTGTCGATCACAGGGACCAGCGCCGCGCCATTGATTTCGGGTGATATGCAACTTGTACGCGGGACTTTGGGCTTTGCAGGTCGATCCTTTGCATTGGAAAGCGGACGCATTTCCTTCAACGGCGGGCCTGCAAGCAATCCATCGATCCGCGTAACGGCCGCAAGCGAGGTTGATGGAACAACTGTGCGCGTCAATATTGCGGGTACTGGACAAAATCCTGCGATTAGCTTTAGCTCAACCCCTGCCTTGCCGCAGGATGAAATCATGGCGCGGATTTTGTTCGGAAACTCCATCGCCGAATTGTCTGCCATTCAGGCGATCCAGCTTGCGGGGTCACTCAACAGCTTGCGCGGCGGGTCGGGCGGGCTAAATCCGCTGGGTGTGCTGCAATCGGCAACGGGTCTTGACCGTTTGCGTCTGTTGAATGCGGATGCGAATAGCGGGCGCGACATGGCGGTTGCCTTTGGCCAGTATGTTACCAATGACGTCTATATCGAAATTGTAACGGACGCCCGGGGTTATACCGCAACGCAATTGGAAATCAGCCTAACCCGCGCGCTGTCTGTGCTTAGTCAGATTGGCACCAGCGGAACATCGAATATCAATGTTCGATATAAAAAGGATTATTGATGCGCCGTTTCCTGTGTTTGCTGAGTCTGACCGTATCTTCCTTGCTGGCGGCGGGGTGTCAGCAGGACTTTGACACACAATATGCGGAGACGGAGCGCAAGGTGAAGGCGGCTGAAGTAAAAATCGATGCTGAAATGGTCAAGGAAGCCCAGCGCGAACCTATTGAAAATGGCAATTCGGATTAATGCCCATGCTTTTGGGACGACGCCCCCTTCACTTTCTGTGTAACCGGTCCTAACAGATGCAAATGTGGCAACTCCATCAATATCCGCTCTGTCCCTTTTCGCGCAAAGTGCGTTTGCTGCTTGGCGAAAAAGGCGTTCCATACAGCTTGGTGCGTGAGAATCCGTGGGAGCAGCGCGACGAATTTGTGCAAATGAACCCGGCGGGACGAACGCCGGTGATGCGCGATTCCGAACGTAATATTACGTTGTCTGATTCGGTGGCGATTTCCGAATATATTGACGAAACCGTCCCAACGAACCCGATGATCAGTGGCACCGCGCAATATCGCGCCGAGATTCGTCGCCTCGTGTCTTGGTTCGACGAACAATTTTATGGCGACGTGACGCAGCCGCTTTTGCACGAACGCATGAAGAAGCGACTGATTGACCGTCAACCGCCCGAAGCAAAAGTGCTGCGCGAAGCGATGAAGTTGGCGAACGGTCATCTTGATTATATCGACTATCTCATCGACCACCGCGCGTGGCTGGCGGGTTCAACAATGACGATGGCTGATCTGGCGGCGGCGGCTCAGATTTCGGTAGCTGACTATCTTGGCGGCATTGATTGGAATGGGCATGAACAGACCAAGGCTTGGTACGCCATGTTTAAATCGCGACCCAGTTTTCGGCCCTTACTATCCGAACGGATGGAAGTTATCGTGCCACCCAAGCATTATGAACAGGTCGATTTCTAGGCCCCAAAAAGAGCTGATATATAAGCTTTTTCTCACCCGTTTTGGCTATTGATGACGTCTAATTGGATATACCAATCGTTGGTATACTAATCGGCGGCGCTTGCCATCGGGCTCGTTCGCGGCGCAGTTGACCATGTCGACCACTGGACCGGTCGGCCGGACCTCCGCTGCCACGTCATCCCAGTGCAGCGGAGGTCCATCCTTGGGGATATTATATGGTGTCGATTGTTTCCACAGTCGCGTATCTCGGCTTGGAAGCCCGCAGTGTGGAAGTCCAATGCCAAGTCGCACCAGGAATGGTAGGCTTCGCCGTTGTGGGTCTTCCAGATAAGGCAGTCGCCGAAAGTCGCGAGCGGGTTCGCGCTGCAATCTCTGCGCTGGGTCTGGCATTGCCGCCCAAGCGGATCACCATTAATCTCTCGCCTGCTGATCTACCCAAAGAAGGTTCCCATTACGACTTGCCAATTGCTTTGGCATTACTTGGTGCAATGGGGTTGGTGGATGCAGAGTCGCTGGCGCAATTTGTCGTGGTCGGTGAGCTAGGTTTGGATGGCAGAGTGGCTGCATCACCTGGCGTGCTTTTGGCAGCGCTCCATGCCTCGTCACGCGGGCTCGGGTTAATCTGTCCGGCGATGCAAGGGTCAGAAGCGGCTTGGGCGGGCGAAATCGAAGTCGTGGCCGCACCTGACCTACTTGGCTTGCTGAACCATCTGAAAGGGCAATCCTTGCTGCGTCCGCCTGAACCAGGGGTTGCCGCACCGCGCCAAACGGGCCCTGATCTGAAAATGGTAAAAGGGCAGGAGACCGCAAAGCGCGCGCTGGAGATTGCCGCTGCTGGGGGTCATAATTTGGCGATGGTTGGCCCACCGGGTGCAGGTAAGTCGCTATTGGCTTCGTGTATGCCGGGTATCTTACCGGAACTTTCGCCAGCGGAAGCCTTGGAAGTGTCGATGATTGCATCTGTTGCCGGATCTTTGGACGGCGGCCGTTTATTGCGGACACGCCCGTTCCGTGCACCGCATCATAGCGCGTCCATGCCAGCCTTGGTCGGGGGCGGTCTACGTATTCGTCCCGGCGAAGTCAGCCTAGCACATCTGGGTGTCCTGTTCCTCGACGAGCTTCCCGAATTCCAGCGCGGTGTACTCGACAGTTTGCGACAGCCCTTGGAAACCGGTGAAGTCAGCGTCGCACGGGCCAACAGCCATGTGACTTTCCCCGCCAACGTCCAATTGGTCGCTGCGATGAATCCCTGCCGCTGCGGGCATCTTGGCGACGCGGCTTTGGCATGTAGTCGGGCCCCGCGTTGCGCTGCGGACTATCAGGCGAAGATTTCGGGGCCATTGCTTGACCGTATCGATCTGCACATCGAAGTGCAGGCCGTGCGCGCCGCGGACTTGGTCCTTCCGCCCCCTGCCGAAGGTTCGGCAGAGGTGGCCGCTAGGGTGCATGCCGCGCGTGCCCTGCAAAGCGCACGGCTGCAAGGCACCGGCTTGCGTACCAATGCGGATCTTGATGGCGATACACTTGCTGAATTTGCCACACCGGACGCAGCGGGGCAGAAGTTATTGGCCCAAGCGGCAGAAGCGATGCGCCTATCGGCGCGCGGCTACACCCGTATATTGCGCGTGGCCCGCACGATCGGCGATTTGGCCAATGCCAAGGATGTTGGCCGTATACACATTGCCGAGGCGCTCAGCTACCGACGACAACCGCCTCGCAATTGAGCAGCAATGCTGCGGGCGCAGGGCGTTGACGATACAGTGATTTAAAAAGGGCGCCTAAAGCCAATTGGTGCGGATGGCGGGACTCGAACCCGCACGCCCTTACGGACAACAGATTTTAAGTCTAGGACCATTGGTTGCCTACAACTACCTAAACTATCCTAATAGCATGGAACTCATAGATTTTTTATAAATCTCATAGCCCAAACATTCCCGGAACTTCCGTGTAATTCCGAACATGATTACACACGAATTGCACATGCCTTAAGGTCATCTAGCCACCGTCTAACTCGCACCAAAAGTCATACCCCCCACCCCCTTCAAAAACTCAGCTAATCGAGACCCCACCGGGGTGGCACCCCCCTATTCTGGCTGATGGGACCCACAGTTCCTTCTTACATATTATTCTGCACGTCCGATTTTTAGCAAATATTCTAAAAAAGCTGCCGTTCCGTTTACGACCCAATTGCGGATGTTCGAAGCATCCCCTTTCTCGTGACCGCTTTGCGCCCAATTGCAGTCTTTATGAGCGCCGGCTGGTTCCCTCATAAGCGGACATTGGATCACGAAGGATGATATGACTGATTTGTTGGACGTTGCCGACAGTCAGTTATTAGGAGGAGAAGTTTGGTCAGTAGCCCTTTGTTCACCTCAATCCGCAAGGGCCAGCGATTATATAATCAGGGGGCACGACTTCGAATCTTGTAGACGGTATAATTTTTCAAATTCTTAGCTTGAATTAAACTAGGAGCAGACCGCTCTAGGTAAAAATCTTTACATTTCCCGAATTGACTTAACGCGATTTACTCTAGCAAGCCCTCAGACGAGTGTGGCTTGGCTGCAACTGGTCTATCTTCTTGATGTTTGTCATCCCGGGTTCCTTGGGATAGATCCAGCCCGGA
>NZ_JBIIBA010000006.1:0-92455 GCF_044239665.1 Sphingorhabdus sp. | reverse complement strand
GCTCTCGCTCCTCAGCCTGTCTGTGCTGGTATATTATGTACGGTCGTCAAAGGGGTTGTGGCAGGTCGCCGCCGCAGCAGTGCTGTTAGGAATGGCCGGATATGCCCTGCAGGGGCGTCCGTCGTTATCGCCCGCGCCAGCACAGCCGCTGGAGGCCAGTGCAGCCGGGGCAACGCAGCTGGTCGATATCCGTGCGGATATGGACGAGAGCTTTGGCAGTGCGAAGCGCTGGCTTGTGACAGCGGATTCCTTTGCCAAGCAGGGTGATTATCCTTTGTCTGCCTCCTATATTAAGTCAGGCTTACGCATTGATCCGCAGAATGCCGATTTATGGTCCGCGCTTGGCCTGCAATTGATGCTGGCAAGTGAGGGGCAAATGTCCCCGCCCGCAGTATTGGCGTTCGATAAAGCGCGGGCCATTCAGCCGAAACATCCTGCGCCTTATTATTTTGCGGGGCTCGCGCGTTTGTTTGCAGGCGACCTTGATGGGGCGATTTTGAACTGGGAGAAAACCGTTTCCGTGGCGACACCCAAAGCCAAGTGGAAAACGCGGATTGAGTCGCAACTGCAGGCGGCAAAGGCGCTGCAAGCCCAGGCGACAGAATCAGAATTAAATATCAACTCTAAGTAATTGATTATAATTTATTTTGTTAGAATTCGAACACAGAATTGCTGTGTTGTGAAGGGCCGTGCTCCATGCTATTGCCCGCGCCCCAGTCACGGGAAAGGTGGCGTTTGGGGGCATAAGCCGGGGAAACAATATGGTTGGACCGCAAGCAGACGATTTCGGTCATAGCGACCAAGATCACCATCACAGCCATGCCCCAAAAGGGTCACTGCTGGCCTTATGCGTCGGCACCGTTGGTGTTGTCTTTGGCGACATCGGCACCAGTCCGATTTACGCGTTCCGTGAAACTTTTGCCGGCCACCACCCGATAACCCCCGACCCGATGCACATCAAAGGTGTGTTGAGCCTTGTGTTCTGGTCGATGATGATCGTCGTGACGTTCAAATATGTCTTCACCATCATGAAAGCCGACAATAAGGGTGAGGGCGGAAGCCTCGCCCTCTTGGCGCTTATCAACCGGCAGACGGCTGGCGCGAAATGGACTGCGCCTTTTGTCATGCTTGGGGTGTTTGCAACCGCGCTGTTTTATGGCGATTCCATGATCACGCCCGCTATGTCGATCTTGTCGGCGGCGGAAGGTCTGAAATATGTGAACGAAGGCTTTAGCGCATGGATATTGCCGATAGCGGTTGTGATCATCGGTGCGTTATTTGCATTTCAGTCACGTGGGACCGCGAAGGTGGGGGCTTGGTTTGGGCCAATCATGCTGGTCTATTTTACGACATTGGCAGGCTTGGGTCTGATGCATCTGGTTAAAATGCCGTCGATAATATTCGACGTTTTGAACCCCATGAATGCGTTTTATTTTTTCTATATTGATGGTTTTCGAGCTTTTGTGGCGATGGGTACCGTCGTTCTGGCAGTGACGGGTGCGGAGGCGCTTTACGCCGATATGGGGCATTTCGGACGGCGGCCAATTAAGTTTAGCTGGCTGTTCTTCGTTCTGCCTGCGCTGATGCTCAATTATATGGGGCAGGGGGCAATGATATTGTCCATGACCCCCGAAGAGGCGCAGGTTGCTATTCGCGACCCGTTTTTCCTGATGGTACCAGAACTGATCAGCACGCCAGTCATTTTTCTCACGATCATGGCCGCGATCATCGCCAGCCAAGCCGTTATTTCCGGCGCGTTTTCGTTAACGCAGCAGGCAATTCAGCTGGGCTTCATGCCACGCCTCAGCATATTGCACACAAGCGAGAAGGCCGCTGGGCAGATTTACATTCCGGCGATTAACTGGGGCCTTGCGGTGATGGTTTTGTTGCTGGTTTTATTCTTCCAGTCATCGTCCAACCTTGCCGCAGCTTATGGTATTGCGGTCACCGGCGCGATGTTCATCGATACCTGTTTGATTGCGGTTGTCCTGCTGTCATTGTGGAAATGGCCAAAGTGGAAAGCGCTGCCGATCCTCGCTTTGTTCTTTATCGTCGACTTTGCCTATTTGGGCGCCAATTTGCTGAAGGTGCCATCGGGCGGATGGGTGCCTTTGGTAATCGGCTTAGTGATCTTCACATTATTGACGACATGGTCGCGTGGCCGCGCTTTGATGCGCGAACGCATGGCAGAAAGCACGATGCCAATGGAGATTTTCATAAAGTCAGCCGCCAATAGCGCGACCCGCGTTCCAGGTACGGCGATATTTATGGCGTCGGCAGCGAGCGGTGTCCCTTCGGCTTTGCTGCATAACATTAAGCATAATCGTATTTTGCATGAGCGCGTAATCATTCTGACGGTGCAGATTGAGGATGTGCCTTATGTTGTGAGCTCTGACCGCATAATCTGTAAGGATTTAGGCGAAGGTTTCTATCGCGTAAAAATGCGCTTTGGCTTTTTGGAAGAGACCAATGTGCCAGCGACGCTGGACTTAGTTGATTTGTGCGGTCCTAAATTCGACATGATGCACACCAGCTTTTTCCTGTCGCGTCAGACGTTGATTGCATCCAAAATGCCCGGCATGGCGATCTGGCGGGAAAAGATATTTGCGTGGATGTTGCGCAATGCAGCCAATGCGATGGAGTTTTTCAAACTGCCAAGCAATCGGGTGGTGGAGTTGGGTAGCCAAGTCGAAATTTGACGCAGCGTGCCGCACCGCTTTTACGGGGCAGCATTTTGCAACAAAATGGATGCCATGCATTTTTGCACTGGACGGATGTTGTTGCAGTTGGCTATCGCAGGACCATAATGAACCTGCGCGGTCACCTTTCGCTTCTACTTCGACTTACACGCCCTTAGGCGTGCCTGTTTTGCTGACCTCGTTCGGCAACCCGCCTAAGGGCCACATCACCGCAAATTTTAATAGTCCGTAAATCGGGCGCCTTAGCGAAGTTGCCACTTATCATGATGCTTGCTGACCCATCACGTAAATACCGACCTTTTCCTCAAGTTGATCTGCCCGACCGGATATGGCCGAAGCGGACCATAGACCGCGCGCCGCGCTGGCTTTCCACCGACCTGCGCGATGGCAACCAAGCGCTTATTGACCCCATGGGGACGGAAAAGAAGAAACGCTTTTTTGACCTGTTGCTGAAGGTCGGCGTAAAAGAGATTGAAGTTGGCTTCCCAAGTTCGGGCGCCACGGATTTCGACTTTATTCGCGGGCTCGTCGACAGCGGATGCATTCCCGATGACGTTACGATCCAAAGCCTGACGCAGTCACGGCGCGACCTGATTGAAAAAACGTTCGAAAGCATGGCTGGCGCGCCGCGGGCCATTGTCCATCTCTACAATGCGGTCAGCCCGGCGTGGCGCGATATCGTCTTTAACCTCGACAAAGCAGGTGTGAAGGCGATCGCTATCGAAGGTGCGAATATCCTGAAAGAGCAAGCGGCGAAATATCCGCAAACTGACTGGCATTTTGAATATAGCCCGGAAACATTTTCGACGGCGGAACTCGAATTCAGCCTTGAGGTGTGCGAAGCGGTAATGGACGTGCTGCAGCCCACGGCGGCAAAGCCACTGATCCTCAATTTGCCAGCGACGATTGAGGCCGCCATGCCCAATGTCTATGCCGATCAAATCGAATGGATGTGCCGCAATATCAGCGCGCGCGATCATGTCGTCATCAGCCTGCATCCCCACAATGACCGCGGCAGCGGCATCGCCGCCGCCGAGCTGGGCTTGCTGGCAGGCGGTGACCGTATTGAAGGTTGCCTGTTCGGCAATGGCGAGCGCACTGGCAATGTCGATTTGGTGACGCTGGCGCTGAACATGTATACTCAAGGACTGAATCCGGGCCTGGATTTCAGCGACATTGACGAGGTCATTCAGACGGTTGAATATTGCAACCAGTTGCCCGTTCATCCGCGCCATCCCTATGCTGGCGAATTGGTATTCACCGCCTTTTCAGGGTCGCATCAGGACGCGATTAAAAAAGGGTTCGCGGCGCAAGAACGGCAGAATGACGAAATCTGGCGCGTGCCCTATTTGCCGATTGATCCCGCCGATTTGGGCCGCAATTATGAAGCCGTCATCCGCGTCAATTCGCAAAGCGGCAAGGGCGGCGTGGCTTGGGTGATCGAGCAGGACCAAGGTTTGAAGCTGCCCAAACGGATGCAGGCGAATTTCTCGACCACGGTGCAGGCATTGTCCGACACGACCGGCCGCGAACTGACCAGCGTTGACATTTGGGAGGCGTTTGAAAAGCGTTACTATCTAAAGGGCGATGGCCGGTTCCGGTTAATCGATTTCCACGAAACCCAAAGCCAGCGGCAAAAGGACGAGCGCATATTTGCGGGTAATATCCGCATAGATGGCGTTGAACAAAGCGTCAGCGGACGTGGTAACGGCCTGATTTCCAGCCTTGCCAACGCATTGGAGCACGCGCTGGGCGGGCGGCTGGATATCATCGACTATAGTGAGCACGCTATTGGCCATGGCACAGATGCCCGCGCCGCCGCTTATGTCGAATGCCGCGTGGGTGACGGACCGATTATATTTGGCGTCGGTATCAGTCAGGATGTGGCCACAGCGTCCGTCAGGGCCATTCTGAGCGCTGCTAACGGCGCTTAGGACAAAATCTACCGCAGCGAAGCAGTGTATCTGCGCTGGGGCGCTCCGGTGGTATTTGCCTTCAGGCCTTGCATCTGCAGCTATGGCAAACATTGGGGCGGGGTAAAGCACGCGCGCCGGAGCACCTTACCCTACGGCATAGCCCGTTCAAAAAGGTGGGTTTGACAGCCGCTACGCGCTGTGGCTAACCCACGCGTAACTGATGAATTAACAAGGGATTCGACGCATGGCACTTCCGGCAATTTTTGATAATCTTCGGCTTCCAGTGATTGGCTCACCGCTCTTCATCGTGTCCGGGCCAGAACTGGTCATCGCGCAATGTAAGGCCGGCGTGGTTGGTTCGTTTCCGGCCCTCAATGCGCGCCCTGCAAGCCAATTGGACGAATGGCTGCATCAGATTACCGAAGAGCTGGCGGCCCATAACCGGGATAACCCTGACCGCCCCGCCGCGCCTTATGCGGTGAACCAGATTGTCCATAAGTCGAATAACCGATTGCAGGAGGATCTTGCGGTATGCGCCAAATGGCAGGTCCCAATCACCATTACCTCGTTAGGCGCGCAGGAAGAATTGAACAAAGCCGTACATAGCTGGGGCGGCATTGCGTTGCATGACGTTATCAATGACCGGTTCGCACGCAAGGCAATCGAAAAGGGCGCCGATGGCCTCATTCCCGTTGCGGCTGGCGCTGGCGGCCATGCGGGCGTGACGTCGCCTTTCGCATTGATGCGTGAAATCCGTGAATGGTTTGACGGGCCTGTCGCTCTGTCCGGCTCCATCGCGCATGGTGCGTCGGTTCTCGCGGCACAGGCGATGGGCGCAGACTTTGGCTATATCGGCAGCGCGTTCATCGCGACCAAGGAAGCGAACGCGGTTGATGGCTACAAAGAGAATATTGTTGAGGCCAAGGCCTCAGATATCGTGTACTCCGACCTCTTCACAGGCGTCAGCGGTAACTATCTGCGCCAGTCCATTGAACGGGCAGGGATGGACCCTGACAACCTCCCCAAAGGCGACATTTCCACGATGGACTTCGGTTCCGGCGGCAACAGTGAAGCCAAGGCGTGGAAAGACATTTGGGGTTCAGGCCAAGGCATTGGCGCGGTTAAAGCTGTCAAAACCGTTGCAGAATTCGTTGACCAGCTTGAGGCGGAATATCGGGCAGCGAAAGCTAGCCTTGATGCCCGCTATTTGGGCTAATCGCGCGCCAGCAGTTTAAACACCTACCACTGTCATCCTCGCGAACGCGGGGATCGATGGCCTGCGGTAATATCTGGTTCAAACCACGCCAGTGCTGGTTGAATGACGCAAGCCATAGAAATTTTTATCACGCAAAGCCGCAAAGACACAAAGAAGAAGAGCATTTCTTATCTTCTTCCCTTTGCGCCTTCGCGGCTTTGCGTGATAATTTTTGTACCTTAAATCGTTTTGTCAAAGGTGGATTTACGTAATCCCGACCCTAGTTTTTTTGGATATATTCCACCATTGCTCCTCTGAGGCGCTTTTGCTGCTGCCAAATAGGCCTGTCTGGCGCAACTTTATACAGCGCATGCAAATACGCACGATCCCAGATGGTCAGGTTACGTAGCGCCTCTATTCGTGGCTTATCATTGTTGAACATGCCTAAAATCGATGAGTTGCCGGTAGCTTCCCGTGTTGCGCCGTTAATTTGCGCAAATGCGACCATGGAGATGTAGCTCGCCACAGATTCCAATGGATATCCATTGGACTGATTTATATCGACAATGATAACGGTGGATGTAAGTTCAATTTCAATGCCGCTCGAAATCAAGCTGGCAGTATATCTCTGATATGTAGGCACTATACCATCTGTAACGGGTTCACCGTTGGCGCCCTCTATTTTGGAGGCGTACCACCACCGTATAGGCTTTTTTGACTGCATAAGCTCGTCAATTTTTCCTAATGGTTGCGCGCTGATTATGGCAGAATATCTGCGTTTAAAAGCCGCGATCATTGCATCGCCGTCGTTTGAAAAAACGACATGTATATTGGGCCGACATCCCTTCGGTGCCTCTTTAGGTGCTCTCGCTAATGTTGCAGTTTCCCGAATTTTTTTTCGTATCAAGTCATGATATGCAAGATCAATTCCCACGATCTTAACGCAAAACGGATCATCACGGCGGGAGAATTGGTTTTGTTCCGCTGTATCTGAAATAGTTCTTACAAAATTCAGCGTTTGTTTTTTAAGTTCTTTAGGTGCGCGGGCTGGCGCAGTGACGATTATGTCAGTCGGCTTTTGATCCGGCGGGGTATTTCCGAGCAAAAGAAACAATAGGGCTGTTCCACGAAACGCGTAGCGCATTGATCGCTCCCAAGACCCCGCTCTTGTCATTGGGATACCCGCTTTGATATTGCCCCGCGAACGTCGGATGCCGAATGGCCATATCCTTGCGAGACCGCTCCTGTTTCGGCTTCACACAACACAATCATAGGTTTCCCTCTCTGATTAGGCGTTTTGTGGACCGGATAACTAAAATGTTGTTATTTTAGGTTATTGTCAATTTTTTTCGACAGGGTGAGGACGACGTAGCGCATTTCTTGCGCTCCTTTTGCGGCAGCCGACCACTCAATATTTTTATCACGCAAAGCCGCAAAGACACAAAGAAGAAGGGCGTTTCTTATCTTCTTCTCTTCGCGCCTTTGCGGCTTTGCATGATAATATTTAGACCTTAGCTGGCTTTTTCAAACGCAACGCTGATGTCCAATGTCACCTCATCTGAAATCATCGGAACAGCATAGCTTATGCCGAATGCGCTGCGTTTGATGACGGAGGTGGCGTGAAAGCCGACGGTGGCTTTCTTGTTGAATGGGTTATTGCCGGCCCCTGAAAATGTGGCGTCCAGAACGACTGGCTTAGTGACGCCGTTCAGCGTGAGGTCGCCGGTGATTTTGGCGGTGGTGCCCGAAGCCGCGACACTGGTTGAGACGAATTTGGCATCGGTTGGCGCGGGGCCAAAAAAGTCGGCCTTGCCGCCGTCCTTGCCCGCGCGCAGCAGATGTCCCGTCAGGCCAGCACTTGCGGTCGTGACCTTGCCGACAGGAATAGTGATATCCACCTTGGCGGCATTCGGATTGGCGGGGTCAAGTGTCAGCGTTCCCGTCGCATCGCCGAAAATGCCGAAATAATCGTTGAAACCAAAATGGCTCACGCGCCAGCCGATCAATGTATGGCCGGGGTCGGTGTTGTAGGTTCCAGCGGTAACGCGGGCGACGTCCATTGTTCCGGGCATTTGCGGGGCGCTTTGCGCGATCAATGGTACAGCGAACAAGAGGGGAAGGGCACATAAAAGCTTACGCATGAGTCTGCTCCAGATAGCAAAAAGGGGAAGCATCAGTGTCGATGCCTCCCCCAAATGAGTCAAGCTAGGAAAAAGCGATTAGTTCTTCGCCTGATCCACCAACTTATTTTTGGCAATCCACGGCATCATCGCACGCAGCTTTGCGCCCGTTTCTTCGATGGGGTGCGCTGCCGCTGCCTTGCGTGCGGCCTTCAACTCTGGCTGGCCCGCGCGGTTGTCGAGCACGAAATTCTTGACGAAACGACCCGATTGAATGTCCGCGAGAACGCGCTTCATTTCGGCCTTGGTTTCGTCGGTGATGATCCGTGGCCCTGTAGTGATGTCGCCATATTCTGCGGTATTCGAAATCGAATAACGCATGTTGGCAATGCCACCTTCGTACAAGAGGTCCACAATCAGCTTGGTTTCATGCAAGCATTCGAAATAGGCCATTTCTGGTGCATAGCCTGCTTCGGTCAAGGTCTCGAAACCAGCTTGGATGAGGTGCGTGATACCGCCGCACAACACGGCCTGTTCGCCGAACAAATCGGTTTCGCATTCTTCACGGAAGTTGGTTTCGATGATGCCGCTGCGTCCGCCGCCCACGCCGCTGGCGTAGGCTAGAGCGATATCATGGGCGTTGCCGCTCGAATCCTGTGCAACTGCGATCAGGCAAGGGACGCCGCCACCTTTTTGATATTCGCTGCGCACGGTGTGGCCGGGGCCCTTGGGTGCGATCATGATAACGTCAATGTCGGCGCGCGGTTCAATCAGGCCGAAATGAATGTTAAGGCCATGGGCAAAGGCCAAAGCCGCGCCGGGTTTCATATTTGCGTGCAGATCATCGGCGTAAATCGCGGCCTGATGTTCGTCAGGCGCAAGTACCATGAGGATATCGGCCCAAACGGCCGCGTCGGCATTCGCCAAGACTTTGAAGCCAGCAGCTTCTGCCTTTTTGGCCGTTGCCGATCCAGCGCGCAGTGCGATAGCAACCTCCGCCACGCCGCTATCACGCAGGTTTTGTGCGTGGGCATGGCCTTGGCTACCATAGCCTATAATCGCGACCTTTTTGTCTTTGATAAGGCCCAAGTCGCAATCTGCGTCATAATATACTTTCATTCTTCCGTCCTTCTTTGTTGCCGTCACCCTGAACGTGTTTCAGGGTCTTACTTTCAACGGCGTATTTTCAAAACCCTAGAACGCGTTGTGCTCTGCACGGCTTCGGTTCTGGGGTGACGATATCTTCATTAACTCGCGTCGGCTCCGCGCATTAGGCCGACAATGCCCGTCCGACCAACTTCGACCAGCCCAACTTCGCGCATCAATTTTACAAAAGTGTCGATCTTTTCAGGGCCACCCGTGATTTCGAAAATGAAGCTGTTGACCGTGGCGTCGATAACGCGTGCGCGATAAATGTCGGCAAGGCGCATGGCCTCAACACGTTGGTCGCCAGTGCCGTGGACTTTTACCAATGCAAGTTCGCGCTCCACATGTGGCCCAGCTTCGGTGAGGTCAGTGACTTTGTGCACGGGAATGAGGCGTTCGCATTGCGCAATGATCTGGTCGATCACAGGCGGCGGGCCTTTGGTCACGATGGTTATCCGGCTTGTCGTATGGTCTTCGCTGATATCGGCCACGGTGAGGCTATCAATATTGTAGCCGCGCGACGTGAACATGCCGGCGATGCGGGCCAACGTACCCGCTTCATTATCGACCGTGAGCGTCAGCACATGCCGTTCGGTAAGTTCTTGCTTGATATGCATTATACGAGCGCCTTTGCTTCGTCATCCATGGTGCCCGATACTTGGTCTGCACACAGGATCATGTCCGTATGGGCTGCGCCTGATGGAATCATAGGGAAACAGTTCGACGTTTTGTGCACGCGGCAATCGAACATTACGGGCCCGTCATATGCCAGCATTTCGGCGATGGCATCATCAAGCTTGGCGGGGTCATCGCACCGAATGCCTTTCCAGCCATAGGCTTCGGCCAAAGCGACGAAATCAGGCAGGCTGTCCGAATAGCTTTCGGAATAGCGGCTTTCATAGGTCAGCTCTTGCCATTGGCGCACCATGCCCATCCATTCATTGTTGAGGATGAAGACCTTCACCGGCAAGCGATACTGCGTTGCTGTTGCCATTTCTTGGATGTTCATTTGGATCGATGCCTCACCGGCGATATCGATCACAAGCGCGTCGGGATGGCCCATTTGCGCGCCAATCGCGGCAGGCAGGCCATAGCCCATGGTGCCAAGGCCGCCGCTGGTCAGCCACTTGTTTGGCGCATCAAAATGGAAATGCTGCGCCGCCCACATCTGATGCTGGCCAACTTCTGTCGTGATAATCGGCGCTTTATCCTTTGTGGCTTCAAACAGACGCTCAATCGCATATTGCGGCATGATTTCCTGCGTGCTGCCGGGATAATTGAGGCAATTGACGGCCCGCCATCCCGTGATGCGTGACCACCATTCGGTCAGCGGCTGTTTTTTGGTTTTCCGGCCTTTCCAGACATCGATCATCTGCTGCATGGCCGTGCCAACGTCAGCGACGATAGGCAGGTCAACGCGCACGGTTTTGTTCATCGAACTGCGGTCAATATCGACATGGATTTTGACGCTATCGGGTGAAAAGGCATCCAAGCGGCCCGTTACGCGGTCGTCAAAACGTGCGCCAAGGCAAACCATGACGTCGCATTGGTTCATGGCCATATTGGCCTCATAAGTACCATGCATGCCCAACATACCCAACCAAGCGTCGCCAGAGGCCGGATATGCGCCAAGGCCCATCAGGGTGGATGTCACGGGCGCTCCGGTCAGTTCGGCCAGTTCGCGCAGTGCGGCACTTGCGGCGGGGCCCGAATTGATGATGCCGCCGCCTGTGTACAAAATCGGCGCCTTGGCATTGGCAATCAATTCGACCGCGCGGTTGATTTCGGCATAGTCGGCTTCGCCCGCATAAGTGAAGCGCGATCGGGCAGGGCGCTTTACATCGGTATTCGCCGTCGCGACCTGCACATTTTTGGGAATGTCGATGACAACTGGGCCGGGACGTCCTTTGGTGGCAATGGCAAAAGCCTCTCGCACGACCGTTGCGAGTTCGGCTGGGTCCTTCACCAAATAATTATGCTTCGAACAATGGCGCGTTATGCCAACGGTATCGGCCTCCTGAAACGCGTCCGTGCCGATTAAATTGGTCGCAACCTGACCTGTCAGGACGACCAGCGGGATGGAATCCATAAACGCATCGGCAATGCCGGTAACAGCATTGGTGGCGCCGGGGCCGGATGTGACAAGCACAACGCCGGGCTTACCCGTTGCGCGGGCATAACCCTCTGCCGCATGCGCAGCGCCCGCCTCATGTCGAACGAGGACATGTTTGATTTTCTTCTGCTGAAATAAAGCATCGTAAATGGGCAGGACTGCACCGCCGGGGTAACCGAATACGGTGTCCACACCCTGTTCGATCAGGGTATCAATCAAAATTTCTGCGCCGGATTTTTCGGGCACTGGGCAATCCTTATGTGTTAAGCTGCCTGCCTATGTTGCACTGCAATAAGGTAAGCAAGAGCGGGCTAGCTAGTGATTAGAAAATGACTTGTCAAATACAATCATTGAAATATTATTTCAAAATTATCAATTTTTGAATCATTTACTGTTGTAGTTATCCGCTGCCAATCCGCCGGGGCTTGATTGCGGAACCAAGTAAACTGCCGCTTTGCATATTGCCGGGTGGCGGTTTGACCGCGCTCAATTGCTTCCGCCCGCGAAATGGTCCCTTTCAGATAGGCCGAAATCTCAGGCACGCCGATGGCGCGCATAACGGGTGCATCTTGCGGCAGATTGCGGGCAAGCAATGCTTCTACTTCATCAATTGCCCCGCGCTCCATCATCTGTTCAAAGCGTGTGTCGCAACGGTCGTATAGCCAATCGCGCGGGGGCAAGAGCAGCAAAGGCCGTAAACGGATATCATCGGATATCCCTCCAGTCTTGGTTGCGCGCCATGCCAATATGCTGCGCCCAGTGCTTTGCACGACTTCAAGTGCGCGGGTGATGCGGCTGACATCAGTGGGGGCCAATGTTGCGGCTACTGGCGCATCATATGTTTGAAGCTCCGCATAAGCTTGATCCACCGGCATCGCGCGTATCTTAGCGCGCAATGCAGGATCGACCTCCGGAATGGGCGCAATGCCGTCAAGCAAGGTGCGGATGTAAAGACCGCTACCGCCCACCAATATCGGGGTCGTGCCTGCAGCATGGGCCCGGGCAATAATGTTCTTTGCATCTTGCGCCCAGCGCGCGGCGGAGCAGGGTGTGACGCCATCGATATAGCCAAAAAGATGGTGCGGAACGCTGCGTTGCTCGTCTGCTGTGGGCTGGGCGCTCAATAGGGGCAAATCTGAATATACTTGCGCGCTGTCGGCGTTGATGATCTCGAAATTACCGGATCGGGCCAGATGCAGCGCTAATGCCGTCTTGCCGCTCGCTGTCGGACCCGCAATAAGCGCGACCATATTTTGAGGATTCGTTATGCCCATTTGCACTCTGATAGCAGCAGACATTCTGGAAAGCGGCAACTTTTCCGAGGCTAAGGATCGATTGGCCGAAGCGGGTTGTATTCCCAAGGCTTTTGACTGGCTCGCACAGGGTAAGGCGGTCGACATATCGTTTGAGGGCGACCTATCTGATGCACGCATGGCCCTAGAGGGTCTTGAGGACCGCTTCGACATTGCCTTACAGGATGGGGCAAACCGCCGCAAAATGTTGTTGGTGTCCGATATGGACAGCACCATGATTACGGTCGAATGCATTGATGAACTGGCGGACTATGCGGGTATTAAGCCGGAGATCGCCGCGATTACCGAACGCGCAATGGCAGGTGAGCTCGATTTTGCCGACGCGTTAAAGGCGCGGGTCGCTCTGCTGGCGGGCCTGGACGAAAGTGTCATTGCACTGTGCCTGCGCGAACGCGTGCAGCCAATGCCGGGGGCCGAAATCCTTGTGCGTACGATGACCGGATGGGGCGCGCATGCGGTGCTTGTGTCCGGCGGATTTACCAGCTTTACTGGCCCTGTGGCTGATATGCTGGGCTTTCATGAAGTGCATGCCAACCTTCTGGAGATTAAAGACGGCCGACTGACCGGCGCATTGGCGGCTGATATCGTGGATGCGTCGACAAAGCGTGTGGTGTTGCACGCAGCCGCGCAAGCGCGCGGTGTTGCTCTTGGATCGGCGTTAGCGGTTGGTGATGGCGCGAATGACTTGCCTATGATCGCGGCAGCGGTGTCCGACGGTGGCCTTGGTGTAGGCTATCATCCGCGTCCGCAATTGGCGCAAGCCGCCAACTTTTCCGTGCGGCATAATGATCTGACAGCGTTGTTGTTTGCACAAGGCGTTAAGCCCCATGAATGGGCTGATTGAAGGCGTGAAACAAATTGTTTGCCGCTCGGTTGATGTTATACTTTGCCCGCTATTTCTAGATTCAGGAGAAGAATATGCTTAAGATTTTGCCGATTTTTATCATTCCGGTCCTCGCAAGCTGTTCAACCCTGCAATCGGCAAAGACAGCTGAAGTTTCCGAAGTGCTGACGGCTGATCTCGCCCGTGCCGATGGCAGCTGGGCCGGCGTTGCGACCATTTCGCAGCGGCGCGATGGCGTGTTTTTGAGCCTGTCTGCGCAAGCGCCTGCTGCTGGAACATATGGCATGCACCTTCATGCTGTTGGTAAATGCGAAGCACCCGACTTCGCCAGCGGGGGGCCGCACTGGAACCCCGATATGAAACAGCATGGTCTCGATAACCCCATGGGCGCGCATGATGGAGATTTGCCGAATGCGAATGCGGGAGATGATCTTAAAATCACGCTGGAGTATAAATTGACGGACATTATGCTGTCAGGGCCAACCGGTCTGTTGGATGCCGATGGCGGCGCGCTTGTCATTCACGAGAAAGCCGATGATTATAAAACCGACCCAAGCGGCAATAGCGGGAAACGGATCATCTGCGGCGTGTTTAAGCCGTGAACTTTTAAATAACACCTTCGCGGCCTCAATCCGGAAACCGGAGCTGAGCTCAAACCTTATCGGCGTATAACAGGCATCCGGGGGCCACACGCTCGAGGATTATGTTGATGTCATCCTTGGCAAAGGCGAAGCAGCCTTGGCTGCGGCCAATCTTGCCTTGGTCGTGAATCAACGACTGGTTCACATACCAAGCAGGGTGAATGACGATCGCGCGGGCCTCGGCTTGGTCATTCTGCGGATCAAGCCCGATTAAACGCCGAGATTCGCCATATTGACCAAAATAGGTCTCGCCGACCAGATAGCTGCCTGCTGAGGTGGCTTCCGAACCATGCACATTGGAGAAATGTTGTACCCAGCCGCTATGGCTTGGGTCCGAACCCTTGCCATGGGCGACAAGGAACGTGTCGGATGTATCGTTGCGTAGATCGACAATATAAAAGCGTGGGTCGCGCGATGGCTTGGAAAAGTCAGCTATTGCAAGCAAGTCATGGTTACGAATCCGCGCCTTATGCGCAGCCAATGCCGCCTTTGCGCGGCCAAGCAATAGCGGCGATGGGCCGCCCGTTTCAGCGCCCGTGCCCGAGCGAAAAACGATGTCGGCTGCCTTGGACGGAACCGTGAGCAAGCTCGCCCCTAAAACCGCTGAATGAATAAATTGCCTGCGTCCGATGTTCATGAGGTCAAGATAGGGCTCAACTCTGTCGATAAATAGGGCTGAAAAGGCATTTGAGCGCAAAAGGAGGACAGTTAGGCGCATCATGTCGGAACTTATGAGCCGAAGCCTAATTATATAAGGCTGCGGGAAAATTGACGTCGAATTTTCATGTTGATGATGGTATGCTGAACCAGAGGTCGTTTTGTGCGGCACATTATCCGGCAGTTAGGGCAATTTCATGGGTTTCGGCGCGGGCATCCGCAAAATGCAGGGCTTAGTTGCACTTTTGTTGATGAGCGCGGTGCCGGCCATGGCTGGAGCGCAGACATTGGGGCAGGCGCAATCTGCGCCTATCCAGCAAGGTCCATTGCCTGAAGTCCGTCCGGCGGATTCGGCTTTAGCCACGCCACCAGCGCAAACGCAATCAGGCGCTGTGCCGCCTGCGGCAATACCACCCGCAATTGAGCCTCCGATTTCAACGCTCGCGCCAAAACCCCGCAAAAAAGGGCCTGTGGATGCGCTCAAGCCTGGACAGTTTGTTTGGGCGAAGCAGGACGTTTATGAAGGACCAATGAAAATCGTTATCGTGCTCGACACGCAGCGAATCTATGTGTTTCAGAATGAAAAGCTTATTGGTTTTAGTACGATTTCGTCAGGGAAAAAGGGCAAGGAAACGCCGACGGGTATTTTCAACATTCTGCAAAAAAAATTGGACCATAAATCCAACCTCTACAGCAACGCACCAATGCCTTTTATGCAGCGCCTGACATGGGATGGTATTGCTATCCACGGGGGTGATTTGCCAGGATATCCAGCGTCGCATGGTTGCATCCGTTTGCCCATTGTCTTTGCCAAGGCCTTGTTTGGCGTCACGCAAATGGGGCAAGAGGTCGTCGTTCTTCAAGACACTTCAACCCCTGTTAAGCGGCCAGCACCCCAGCCACCCTCAGATTCTGTGGTCGGGGCAACGGATGCGGCCGCTGACCCGGCGCCGTCCCCGCCGGTACTGGCACCAAATTCCGCAGAAGCATCCCCGCCCGAGCCATCTGTTTAACCTGCTATATTTCCTACCGCAGTTGTAACTTCCCCGATTGACGTTTACGCTAACGTAAACTAGTGACGTTAGGGCAACCAAGAGGGAAGGCGCTATGGAATCTGTAACGCGCGACGAAAGGCGGGCCGATGCGACCATCGACACGCCCGACGCATATAATCGGGATTCGTTTACGATATCCGACCTATCAGTCGAATTTGAGGTAACCGCGCGGGCACTGCGTTTTTACGAGGATCAGGGGCTGATTTCGCCGGAACGTATGGGCTTGGCGCGCATTTATTCAAAGCGCGACCGAGCGCGGTTGGCGTGGATATTACGGGCAAAGCGCGTCGGTTTTAGCCTGGCCGAAATACGCGAGATGATCGATCTTTATGACCTTAATGACGGCCGCAATATTCAGCGCCGCGTGACTATTGAAAAATGCCGGGACCGGATCAATCTGCTGAAAGCCCAGCGCGACGATATCGAAAGCGCAATTAACGAGCTGACCGAATTTGTTTCAACGGTGGAGCAGGTCGAAGCGGCGGAAAAATCCGCTGCGGCCTAAGACCACTTCACTGCTATTTTAAGGACCGAAAATGCCAAGCTACACCGCCCCCGTTCGCGATATGCAGTTCATCCTCAACGAAGTTCTGGGTATCGAGCGCTATGCCAATCTGCCCGGGTTTGAAAATGCCAGCGCTGACATGATCGATGCGATCCTGACCGAAGGCGCAAAGTTTGTGGAAAATGTGCTTTTCCCTCTGAACCAAGTCGGCGACCTACAGGGCTGCACCCGCCATGAGGATGGCAGCGTGACCACTCCTGATGGGTTCAAGGAAGCCTATAAGCTATATTGTGAAGGTGGCTGGGGCACTTTGTCTGGCCCCGTGGAGTTTGGCGGGCAGGGCATGCCGCATATCGTTTCCATGGCCTTTGAAGAGCTGATGTCGAGTTCCAACATGGCGTTTGGCATGTACCCCGGTCTGACGCAGGGCGCTGTATCCGCGATTTTGGTCAAGGGCAGTGCGGAGCAGAAAGCCAAATATGCCCCGAACATGATTTCGGGCAAATGGGGCGGGACGATGAACCTGACGGAGCCGCATTGTGGAACGGACCTTGGCCTTATTCGGACCAAGGCAGAACCCAATGGAGATGGCAGCTTTGCCATTTCCGGGACCAAGATTTTCATCTCGTCGGGTGAGCATGACCTGACTGAGAATATCATTCATTTGGTGCTCGCAAAAACACCAGGTGCACCCGACAGCGTAAAAGGCATCTCTTTGTTCATCGTACCGAAATTCATTGTAAATGATGACGGATCGCTTGGTGCACGCAATGCGTTATCCTGTGGGTCGATTGAACATAAAATGGGCATTCACGGCAACGCCACCTGCGTCATGAATTATGACGGTGCCACCGGCTATTTGGTCGGCGAAGAGCATAAGGGCCTTGCGGCGATGTTTATCATGATGAACATCGCGCGGCTTGGTGTGGGGCAGCAGGGCTTGGGCGTTGCAGAAGTTGCTTACCAAAATGCGGTTCATTATGCGCAAGACCGCCGTCAGGGCCGTGCACTGACTGGCCCGCAGGATTTGGACCAAAAAGCGGACACGTTGTTCGTTCATCCGGACGTCCGCCGTATGCTGATGGATGCAAAGTCGTTTACCGAGGGCATGCGCGCTTTGTGCCTATGGGGCGCGTTGCAGGCCGATTTGTTGCATCATGCGCAAACCGAAGAGGAGCGGCAGACCGCTGATGATTTACTGTCTTTGCTGACACCCGTGATCAAGGGATATGGCACGGATAAGGGCTATGAAGTCGCGACCAATGCGCAGCAGGTCTATGGCGGCCATGGCTACATCGCCGAATGGGGCATGGAGCAATATGTCCGCGATGCCCGCATTGCGATGATCTATGAAGGCACAAACGGTGTTCAAGCCATGGATCTCGTCGGCCGGAAACTCGCGCAAAATGGTGGCCGCGCCATTCAGGCGCTTTTCAAGATTGTGGATGAGGAATGCGCTGCTGCCAAGGATGGGCCGTTGACGGACCTGGCCGGCCGTCTTGAGAAGGCCAATGGCGATTTGAAGGCGTCAACCATGTGGTTCATGCAAAATGGCATGGCCAATCCGAACAATATCGGCGCGGGTGCGCATCATTATATGCATATCATGGGCATCGTTGCGCTTGGCTTGCAATGGCTCCGCATGGCGCAAAGTGCGCAAAAGGCATTGGATGCAGGGGCTGGAAACGCGGCATTTTACGAAACCAAGCTGGTGACTGCGCGTTATTTTGCGGAGCGTCACATGCCAGATTGTGGCGCGCTGCGCCGTAAGATTGAAGCGGGCAGCGAAGCGATCATGGCGCTTACACCGGAAATGTTTGCAGCGGCGTAAACAGCCGCTGCACCGCCAGAAAATTAGGGTCCTGACCCTAAATGCCGGGAACGTGATTCCCGGCATTTTTGGTTTATTCTACCGGCAAGAAATCCGGAACCGACAGATAGCGTTCGCCGGTATCATAGTTGAAACCAAGTACGCGGCTTCCGGCGGGAAGTTCGGGCAGCTTCTGGGCAATCGCAGCAAGCGTTGCGCCCGATGAAATGCCTACCAACATGCCCTCTTCACGGGCCGCGCGGCGGGCGGTTTTTTTGGCATTTTCGGGATCAACCTGAATGACCCCGTCAAGCAAAGCCGTATGTAAGTTTGCCGGTATAAACCCTGCGCCAATCCCTTGGATCGCATGTGGACCCGGTTGCCCGCCGCTGATGACGGGGGACAATGTGGGTTCAACCGCAAACACTTTCAGATTTGGCCAAGCCTTTTTCAAAACTTCCGCGCAACCCGTGATATGCCCACCTGTACCGACGCCCGTAATCATGACGTCGATGGGGGTATCGGCAAAATCTTCTAATATCTCTAGCGCGGTAGTGCGCACATGGACATCGATGTTGGCGGGGTTTTCGAACTGCTGTGGCATCCATGAATTTGTGATTTGCGATACCAGTTCAAGCGCGCGTTCAATCGCGCCCTTCATGCCCTTTTCACGCGGGGTGAGGTCAAACGACGCGCCATAAGCGAGCATCAAGCGGCGACGCTCCAGCGACATGGATTCAGGCATGACGAGAATGAGCTTATAACCCTTGACCGCTGCCACCATGGCAAGGCCGACGCCCGTATTGCCGGAGGTCGGTTCAATGATTGTGCCGCCAGGTTTAAGGCTGCCGTCTTTTTCGGCTGCTTCTATCATGGCCAAGCCAATGCGGTCCTTAATCGACCCACCGGGGTTTGACCGTTCTGATTTAATCCAGACCTCTGCATTCGGGAACATACGTCCCATGCGAATATGCGGACTGTTCCCAATGGTTTCGAGGATCGATTGTGCTTTCATGGACTTTTTCCTCTATATTGTGGTTCGAATGTGCGGGCGTTTTTAAGCTCGGGGAATAACCCAGCCCAAATGGCTGTAACGAATATGGCACCAGCGCCACCAAATACAACTGCGCCGACGGGGCCAAGCACTGCTGCGGCCAAACCGGATTGCAATTCGCCCAATTCGTTGGACGCGGAAATGGCAAGGCCGGACACAGAACTTACGCGGCCGCGCATGTCGTCCGGTGTGTTGAGCTGCACGAGGGATGAGCGCACATAAACGGACAGCATGTCCGACGCGCCAAGCACGATGAGCATGACCAACGCCACTGCCATGCCGGCACCCATGTTCAAGAAGCCAATTTCAGCATTGCCAAACACGCGCGCACCGATTTCATGGCTCAGGCCGAAGCCAATGGTCGCAATCCCGAAGATGACCACAGCCCAAAGCATTTTTGCACCAACATTGTGGCGCAGCGGACGGAAGGTGAGCAGCAGTGCCACCACTGACGCGCCCACAGCAGGCGCCGCGCGCAACTGCCCAAGTCCATCTGGCCCAACCATCAATATGTCGCGCGCATAGACAGGGAGCATGGCCGTCGCGCCCGCCAGCAACACCGCAAACAGGTCAAGTGTTATGGCCCCCAATAAGAAACGTTCCGACCACGTATAACGGATGCCATCGATCATTTGGCGGATAGGATGAATTTTCTTTTCCATCGGCGGCGGGTAGACTGGACGAACGCAGCTGAGGCTGATCGTCGCCATCAACATAAGCCCGGCCGAGGCGAAATATGGCAGTGACGGATTTGCGGCGAACATCAGGCCACCTGCCGCAGGGCCAATCACTGAACCGATCTGCCAAGCAATGGAGCTTAAGGCAATCGCGCGGGGCAGGGATGCGGGTGGCACGATGTTGGGTGCAATCGCCGACATGGACGGCCCGACAAAAACGCGTGCGACGCCGTGCAAGGCTGCAAACAGGAAAAGGAGTGGTAGGGTCAGTCCGTCAATGTAGGTGAACCAACCCAAAGCAATTGCGACTAGCATATCGATGCTATTGGCGAGCCGCGCTACAGTCCGCCGTTCCCAGCGATCTGCGGCCCATCCCGCCACCGGCGTTAGCAGCGCAAGGGGAACAAACTGCACCAGCCCCAACAGGCCCAGTTGCAATGATGCCTCGCGAATGGACATGCCATAATCGCTGCGCGCGATGTCATAGGCCTGATAACCGATAACAACGACCATCCCCATGGTGGCAAGCACCGCCATAAACCGCGCCATCCAATAAAAGCGGAAGTCCGCAATTTTAAGCGGGTGGATTTCAGCAGGCGTGTCGGACATATTCTGTGGGCCTACCGGCTTATGTTTCTAAGCGCAATGCGCAGACTATCCCGCATCTTCCGGAACGCCGTGATAATCATTGATTGTTTCGAATATCGCCGTCAACGCCGCGCGTTCGTCCAACGATATTTCAGGACGCCAGATTTCAAATAGCAAAATGACGCGCGTTGCGTCGCTTTTATTCCATGCCTCATGTTCAAAACTGTCATCGAAAATCAACGCCTCGCCTTCACGCCAGCTTCGCGTTTCATTACCGACGCGAAGGGCGCAACCCTGCGGTACGATTAACGGAATGTGGCAGATGAGGCGGGTGTTCAACAGGCCATGATGCGGCTGAATATGCGTATCTGGTTTAAGTAAGGACCATAAAGCAATCGGTGACCTCTGGTCGATCAGCGGCATCGGTGCATGTTGGAGCGCTTGCATGGTCACAGGGCAGCGCGCGGCGTTTTCGGGAACTATTTCCCCGTTGCGCCAAAAATAATATGCCCCCCATTTAGGATCGTTCATCAGCGGATTGGCCGCAAGCGGTCGATCCGCATGTGCCTCCACATAAGGTGCAAAGTCGTTGCCATCGGCCAACACAGCGCGCAGTTCCGCCTGCATTTCTGGCACCGCGGCCTCGATTTCCGTTAGCCACGGAAATTCATCGCGCTCGTAAAATTGCCGTTGCGGCAGTCCCGGAAAATAAAAACTTGAAGGCTGCTGCAGATAAAGCTGCTTTCGGCCAAGCAGCATATCGACAGCAGTGCCGACCCTGCCATCGCGCGTGAGGCCGGCCTGTTTCAGGCCATCAATCAAATGCTGTTCAAATTTGACCTGCACCTGCCCGATAAAATCGCGCGCACGGTTGAGCATTGGGTGAAAAGCGGCCGGCACGTTCGGGGTGGTTGCCGCTTGATTGAGCGCAGCTTGAAAGAAAGCATTGGCGGCGCGGTCATCACCCATTTTGGCCTTTAATTCGCCCAACAAGATCAACGCAGGTAAGTTGCGTGGTTCCAATGCAAGCAGGCGCTGTAATGCTGCCTCTTCGTCTATCACGTTGCCGAGTAGGTTGCATGCCTGCGCCATTAGCAACCAAGGCATTTCACTTTCCGGAAGCTCTGCCAGCAAGCGTTTCGCAAGCGCGCCGTCGCGCCGTTGAACCGCCGCTCTGGCGTCATTGATGATATTGGAATTCCCTGCCATGCGTCACTTTAACCGCAAGGAACGCGCCTTTACCAGCCTTATCATAGCGCTACTCACCCCAGGCTGACAAAGCTGTCCATTACCCGCTTACGGCCAGCTTGTTCAAAATCGATCTCCAACTTGTTGCCCTCAATCAACATAATTGCACCATAGCCGAATTTTTCATGGAAAACGCGCAGACCAATGCTGAGATCGCTTCGGCCCATGTTCCCAAGACTGACGGCGCTGCGGGTATTTTCGGCTATGCGCTGCGGGCGGGGGTTAAAGCCGCCCGAGGTGGCGGCGCGTTGCCAGCCTGGGCCTCGCGCATTGCTTCGGCCTTGGTTGGCGGCCGCCAGATGCGCGAACGGGTCGGTCTGTTCACTCCAATTCGCCCGCCATAAGGATGCGCCGCCCGTCATGGTCTGTTCTGCTTCGATATGGTCGAGCGGCAATTCTTCAATAAAACGGCTGGGGATGCTGCTGGTCCATTGGCCATATATCCGGCGATTTGCGGCATGGATGATGGTGCATTGGCGCTTGGCGCGGGTAATCGCGACATAAGCCAAGCGGCGCTCTTCCTCCAATGACGCAAGGCCGCCTTCGTCCAACGCGCGTTGCGATGGGAAAATGCCTTCTTCCCATCCTACCAAAAATATATTGTTATATTCTAATCCCTTGGCGGCATGAATTGTCATGATGGTGACGCTTGCGCCTGTGTCGCCGCGATCATTGTCCATGACAAGGCTGACATGTTCAAGGAATTCGCCCAGGGTCTCATATTCTTCCATCGCGCGGGCAAGTTCGCTCAGGTTTTCTAGGCGACCCGACGCCTCAACGCTGCGCTCGGCTTGCAACACGGCGGTATAGCCGCTCTCGTCCAATATCAGGCGCGTCAGATTGGCAGGCGACATCGTCGCGGCCTCGTCCCGCCAGCGGGCAATGTCGACCACAAGGTCCGCAAGCGATTTTCGTGCCTTGCCAGTCAGTTCGTCGGTTCCAACCAGACGCGCGGCGGCAACGGACAAAGGCGCACGTTCTGCACGGGCCACGATATGGATTTTTTCGACTGCTTTGTCGCCAATGCCGCGCTTTGGCACGTTAACAATCCGTTCGAACGCAAGGTCGTCGGCGGGCTGATTGACGATGCGTAAATAGGCAATGGCATCACGAATTTCGGCACGTTCATAGAAACGAAAACCACCGAAGATCCGGTAATTAACGCCGATTTGTATGAAGCGGTCTTCAAATTCACGCGTCTGATGCTGCGCGCGGACGAGAATGGCGACGCTGTCTAGACTTTCGCCCTTATACTGGATGGCCTCAATTTCTTCACCGACGCGGCGGGCCTCTTCGGGGCCGTCCCAAACGCCGATGATCCGAACCTTTTCGCCATCGTCCAATTCGGTCCATAACGTCTTGCCAAGCCGTGTACTGTTGGCATCAATTAAGCCCGATGCAGCCGCAAGAATATGCGGCGTGCTGCGGTAATTCTGTTCCAGCTTGATTGTCTTTGCGCCCGGGAAATCTTTTTCAAAGCGCAGGATGTTCGCAACTTCGGCGCCGCGCCATGAATAGATGCTTTGGTCATCATCACCGACACAGCAGATATTTTTGCGCTTCTGCGCCAGCAATCGAAGCCAGAGATATTGGACGGCGTTGGTATCCTGATACTCGTCGACGAGGATATATTTGAACTGCGCCTGATATTTTTCGAGAATGTCTCGGTTGTTCTTCAACAGGTTCAGGCCGTGCAACAACAAATCGCCAAAATCGCAGGCATTCAACGCCAGCAACCGCGCCTGATATAGCGCATATATATGCTGCCCTTTGCCGTTGGCGAAAGCTTCATTATCGGCGGCATCCAAATCAGCAGGGGATTTGCCCGCATTCTTCCATTTGTCGAGCAAGCCTGCAAGTCCGCGCGCGGGGAAGCGTTTTTCGTCCAAATCCTCAGACTGAATGAGCTGCTTTAACAGCCGAAGCTGATCATCTGTATCGATGATCGTAAAGTTGCTTTGCAGGCCAATGACTTCGGCGTGGCGGCGCAGCAGTTTTGCGCCAATGCTGTGAAAGGTGCCAAGCCACGGCATCCCCTCGACTGCGGAACCTACCATTGCGCCAATGCGCTCCCGCATTTCGCGCGCCGCCTTATTGGTGAAGGTGACGGCAAGAATTTCTGACGGCCATGCTTGGCGTGTATATAATATCTGCGCGATACGGGCGGTCAGCGCGGCGGTTTTGCCCGTGCCTGCGCCCGCCAGCAGAAGCACTGGTCCTTCGGTCGTCAGCACAGCTTCACGCTGCGGCGGATTTAACCCACGCAACCAAGGCGGTTCCGTTTGCGACGGATCAGTCTGGACCTCAATTTCGGACATAAGCGAACAGTTAGGGAACAACGCGACGAACCGCAAGCGCTGTTCGATCACATCGCGCAACTATAATGCGCCGCAAGGCGCGCGCGCCGTTAAATGCCCGCAGGCCGCAATAATGTTAGTTTTGCCTTGCCGACATTACGGACAGTGTCGATTGTGAAACCCTTCACATCAACATCCTCTTTTATGCTGGTTTCGACGCTGATCCAGGCAGATGGGGCAAACCAGCCAAAGCGAACCAATTTATCGAGCGCGACTGAACCCGCGCCGCTCAAATAAGGCGGATCCATTAGGACAATATCAGCTGGCTTTATTGCGGTGCCGAGTGACAACACGGATGATTTACGCACGTCGCTTTGGTCTTTTGCGCCAAGTTTGTTGATATTCGCGGCAAGCGCGTCGAGTGCGAGTGCATCCTGCTCCACAAAGGTGCAATGCGCCGCGCCGCGGGACAAAGCCTCAAGCCCAAGCGCACCAGACCCGGCAAATAGGTCCAGCACACGCAAATCTTCAAACGACCCCAGCCGACTGGTCAGCATGGAGAATAATGTCTCGCGCGTGCGGTCTGCGGTTGGGCGGGTGGTATCGCCCTTTGGTGCTATTATTGGGCGAGAGCGCCACTGGCCGGAAATGATCCGCATTATTTCAACGTCTTTCGAAATTCGATAAGGTCCACGCGGCGCACTTCGCCGACGGTGCCCGGCGCAAGCTCGCCCAGCACGAACGGGCCATAACGCGTGCGGATCAGGCGGCTGACCTCAAGTCCCAAATGTTCCAGTACGCGGCGGACTTCGCGATTCTTGCCTTCGGTCAACGTCATTTCGACCCAGCCATTGCGGCCCGTACGGCGTTCCAGATTGGCGTCGATCTTGCCATATTTCACGCCCTCAATCTCGATACCGTGAATGAGTTCCTCAAGCTGTTCTTGACTGACATCGCCAAAGCAACGCGCGCGATAGGTGCGCTCAACACCGGTGGACGGCAATTCCATCTGGCGTTTGAATTCGCCATCATTGGTCAGCAACAACAAGCCTTCGGTGTTGAGATCGAGCCTGCCAATCGGCATCAGACGCGGCAGATCTTTTGGCAGAACGTCATAGATTGTTTTGCGCCCGCTAAAGTCGCGCTCGGCGGTTAGGCAGCCTTCGGGTTTGTGGAACATGTAAAGCTGCGTTGGTGCAGGCTGCCCCACGGCCTTGCCATCCACCGCCACGCCACGCAGCGATTTCAGCAAGGTTGCAGGCGTTTCCACCTTCTCATCATTCAACGTGACTCGGCCATCGGCAATCATGCGTTCGATTTCGCGCCGAGACGCAACGCCCGCGCGCGCGAGCAGCTTTGCAATGCGCTCTTCGCCATCCTTACGTTCCAAAGCGCCCTTGCTAGGGGCCGCATTTGGGTTGGGTTTTCGCGACGGTTTGCTGTCCCAACGCAGACGCGGTGGCTTGGCGGGACGGGCAGGTGCTTTTGACGGAGGTTTAACCATGTCCGCGCCTTTGACGCATATTGCGTCAAAAGTCACTGGCCATTCAGGAAAATGCCGTTAGTCATCGTCGCAATAATTTCGGAGGGGCCAAATGTCAGTCGATTTGCTGCGGTTTATCATTTTTGCGGGTATTTTGCTTGCACTGCCATTGATCGCGCTGACTGTTCCGGCTTTCCGGCCCTATTTACGCAAAAACCCCGTCATTACGTTTCTGCTGGGCATTTCCAGCGGCTTTCCGTTGACGTTGCTTGTCGCGACAATGACATTTTGGTTGGCAAAGGTTGGCATTGATACCGCGACCATCGGTTTTGCAGTGGCATTGGGCATTCCGTACACGATAAAATTCCTCTGGGCGCCGTTGGTCGACAAATTGCATCTGCCGGTTTTGACTAAATTTTTTGGCCAACGCCGCAGTTGGCTGTTCTTTATACAAGCGTTGCTCTTTGTTTCGATCTGGCAGTTGGGCGCGAGTAACCCACAGCCGGGTGATATGGGGATGTTCGCGATTTGGGCGCTGATCACCGCGTTTCTATCGGCCACGCAGGATATCGTTATTGACGCCTATCGTATCGAAATTTTGGAAGAAGAAGAATTCGCGCACGGCACGGCGACCAACCAATTTGGGTATCGCACAGGCAATTTGATCGCGGGCGCAGGGACCATCTATTTTGCTTCGCAAGAGGGGTTGGGCCTTGGATGGTCGACGGCTTATGGCCTGACCGCATTTTGCATCATTCCGGCCATCATTGGCGCGTTATGGGCGGGGCCTGGCAAGTTTGTGGATCGTTTCGCCCATGTGGAGGGCATGAAGCCTAAGCAATGGCTGACCGAGGCGGTAGTCAATCCGTTCCGCGAATTTCTAACGCGGCATGGCGCGTTCCTCATCCTTGGCTTTGTCCTTGTGTATAAGGTGGGCGATGCGATGGGGCAGGCGATGTTAAGCCCGATGATTGTCGATCTGGGCTTTTCCGATCTGGATTATATTTCGGCCAATAAATTATGGGGCTTCGGCGCGTTGATTGTCGGTTCTGCCTTGGGCGCGCCTTTCATCTTGTGGCTCGGCATGGGCCGCGCTTTGCTGATTTCGGGCCTGTTGATGATGTTCTCCAACGTCATGTTCATGATATTGGCCGCGTCGGGCAATAATTACTGGATGATGGTTGCTGCCATTTGCACGGAGAATTTGACCAGCGGTATTGGCCTCACCGTGTTCGCTACATATTTGTCTGGCTTGTCCAGTATCGCCTACACCGCGACGCAATTTGCTTTGCTATCCTCCTTCGCAGGCGTTGGCCGAACATTCATGGCGGGGCCAGCAGGCATTGTTGCGGAAAATGTCGGTTGGGTTGGCTTTTGGGGCTTCACCGTCCTTGCTGCGATCCCAGGCATGTTTTTGTTATGGCTGCTATGGAGCAAGGGCTATGTGGTCCAAAGCATCCATCAGGTTGAGGCTGTCGATGAAAAGGCGTTGAAGGATCCAGTCGGGCCAATACGTATCCTTGGCTTCTTGCTCGTGGTGGCGGGAATGATTGGGTTGCTGCTGGCCAAGCCGCTGGATTTAGCAACCAATCTCACATGGGCTTTTGCTGGCGTGTTGGTTGCCGGTGGACTGCTGGCATGGAAGGGGCAGCCCAAAAGGGCAGCCGAAGGCTGACTAAGTCTCGCACAGCATTGTCATCCCCGACTTGATCGGGGATGACAAAATCTAGTCAGGGATCTGATCGTTCAGCCGTAACACTTCGCCAGCGAGATATAGCGATCCGCAGATCAGGACATTGGCTGGTGCTTGCTGCCCTGCCAACCGCGCCAGCGCGGTTATGATGTCGCCTGCTGTCTGTGCATCCGTGACGTGCAATTTGGAACGCGCGAGGTCGCACAGTTCGCTTGGCATATGATGTTCATGCCCGGGTATCGGCACGGCCGTCAGCGTTTCGATCTTGTGCGCAAATGGGGTTAGGAAACCAAGCGCGTCCTTATTCTGCAACATGCCGATGATGACACTCACGGGCGCGCCGTTTTCCAGTGTTTTGGCAATCGCTGCCCCTGCGTCTGGGTTATGGCCGCCATCCAGCCAGACATGCGAACCATCGGGCAATGATTTGGTCAGGGGCCCTGCTGCCAGTAATTGCATCCTTGCCGGCCAGCGCGTCCACTCCATCGCGGCGGACAAGGCGGCTTCGGGAACCGAAATTGCGGATTGATGCCGCAGCATCGCCACCGCCAAGGCCGCATTATCGGCCTGATGCGCGCCCGGCATGCGGGGCAGGGGCAGGTTCAACTTTCCAGCCGCGTCACGATAATGCAGGCGGCCATCATATACCGCCGCATCCCAGCCTTCGCCGCGCGCGTGCAAGTCTGCATTGTGCAGGGATGCTTGCGCGGCAACGGTATTGGCCATCGACGCGCTATATTTCTGCGTTACTAAAGGCGATCCGGACTTGGCAATACCCGCCTTTTCAAAGGCGATCCGGTCCAGCGGCGACAACTCGGGAATGCCATCCTCCGCCGCCAACAAAAACGCCTCATGATCCAGGCCGAGTGAAGATATGCCGCACGCCACGGGCTTGGTCAGAACATTGGTCGCGTCTAACCGTCCGCCAAGGCCAACCTCAATGATGCAGGCATCGGCCTTCGTCCGCGCAAAGGCGCAAAAGGCAACGGCGGTGGTAACTTCGAAAAAGCTGGCCTCCAACCCTTCTGCATGGTCAAGAACTTCGGACAGGAGTGCAGACAGAGTAAAATCATCAATCAACCGCCCTGCCACCCGTATGCGCTCGTTAAAGCGCACCAGATGCGGGCTGGAATAGACATGCGCAGTCAGCCCCGCCGCCTCAATCGCGCCGCGCAGAAAGGCGCAGGTGGAGCCTTTGCCATTGGTGCCCGACACATGGAAAACGGGCGGGAGATGATGATGCGGGTTGCCAAGCCGTTCGAGCAAGGTGGCGATACGTCCAAGGCCCAAAATATCCTTGCCCGGGGACAGCATCGTCAACCGATCAAGCTGCGCCTGAACGGCAGGGTCAGTGGAGGTAGCGTGGTCAGGCATGCACTCGTCCTTTGTCATTCCCGCGCACGCGGGAATCCATGGTCTGCTTTATCGGTTCAAATCGAACCATAAGTCGCGCCATTGGGGGTTGCTTCGTTCAATGAGCTCGATTTTCCATGCGCGGTTCCACTTTTTCATCTGCTTCTCGCGCTTGATGGCCTCTCGGACATCAGCATATGGTTCAAAATACACCAGCCTTTTGGTTCGGTTGCGCGCGGAAAAGCCGGGGCGTAAGTTTTCCCTATGCTCATAAGCGCGACGCACTAAGTCGTTGGTAACACCTATATATGTGGTGCCGTTTCGCTGACTGGCCATGATGTAGACATAGTAAACGGGTGACATATTTCAGACCATGGATTCCCGCTTTCGCGGGAATGACAAAAGTGGTTTTTGCGAGTTTGGGTCAAGCCGCCTTCTTCTCCGGCGCGAGATAGCCGATGAGTTGCGACAAAACACCGCGCAGGTCGTGGCGATGCGTCACCATGTCGATCATGCCATGTTCCAGCAGATATTCGGCGCGCTGGAAACCTTCGGGTAGTTTTTCACGGATTGTCTGTTCAATCACGCGCTGTCCAGCAAAGCCAATCAAAGCGCCAGGTTCCGCAATCTGCACATCGCCCAGCATCGCATAAGATGCGGTCACGCCGCCGGTGGTCGGGTCAGTCAGCACCACGATATAGGGCAATCCTTCATCATGCAGCATCTGGATCGCTACCGTTGAACGCGGCATTTGCATCAGGCTCAATATGCCCTCCTGCATGCGAGCGCCGCCAGCAGCGGTGAAGATGACATAAGGGCATTTCGCAAGGATTGCGGCCTTAACTGCCTCGATAAATGCTTCACCAACCGCCATGCCCATGGATCCGCCCATGAAGGCAAAGTCTTGGACGCTGACAACGGCGGTTTGGCCATTGATCTTGCCCCGCGCGGTTTTCATGGCGTCGGTCTCGCCCGTGGCGACGCGCGCAGCCTTGATCCGGTCGACATATTTTTTGGTATCTTTGAATTTCAACGGGTCTTCGCCCACAACAGGCGGTTTGAGAATGTCATAGCGTTCGTCATCAAACAAAGCATCAAAACGCGCGGCAGGTCCAATGCGGCCATGATGGTCACATTTGGGGCAGACAGACTGATTTTGTTCAAATTCCTTTAGGAAGATCATCGCCTGACAGCCCTTGCATTTATGCCAAAGCGTTTCGGCGGTCTCGCGCTTAGTGATGAAGGGAATGGCGTTACGGACGCGGGTGACCCAGTTCATGAATTTTTTCCTGTAATATTACCGTAGCCCTGAGCCTGTCGAAGGGAGCCTGTCGAAGGGCGCTTCTCGATGAAGGCGTTGACCTAAGAGGCGTGCTTCGACAGGCTCAGCACTACGGTTTTGTTATCATGCTCTTACTGAAATGATAGCTTCTTTCAAAGAGGCGACATAATCACGGACAGGGCCAGCGGCGCGCGCGCCATGCTGCGCAACCAGTTCAACAATGGCAGAGCCAACGACAACGCCATCGGCGACACGCGCGATGTTGGCGGCTTGTTGTGGCGTACGCACGCCAAAGCCGACGGCGATGGGCAGGTCGGTGTGCGCTTTGAGGCGCGCCACAGCTTCATCAATGCTTGTCTGTGCCGCGACTTGCAGGCCCGTGATGCCAGCGACGCTGACATAATATAGGAAACCCGACGCGCCATTTAGGACCGTGGGTAAGCGTGCAGGGTCCGTTGTGGGGGTCGCCAAGCGGATGAGGTCAATACCAGCATTGCGCAAAGCAGGGCCAAGCTCGGGGTCTTCTTCGGGCGGGATATCGACGCAGATGACGCCGTCAACGCCCGCTTTGTTGCATTCGGACGCAAACCAGTCACCGCCACGGATCGTCATCGGGTTGGCATAACCCATCAACACTAAGGGCGTGTCAGGATGGCGTTTGCGAAAGGCGGACGCGATTGCGAAAATATCCGCCGTTTTGGTCCCCGCATTCAAGCTGCGGATATTCGCCTCTTGAATAGCAGGGCCGTCGGCCATTGGGTCGGTGAACGGCATGCCAAGTTCAATGACATCTGCGCCGCCCGCGACGAGCGCGTCGAGATTAGCAGCGGTGTCGCCATCCCCAGCGGTGATGAAGGCTACGAGCGCAGGGTGGGGTTTGGAAAAGGCGGTGGAAAGGCGGGTCATACAACCGCCTTTTCGTCATCCCGAACTTGTTTCGGGATAACAATCAACGGCATCGCATTATCCTGAAACAAGTTCAGGATGACGAATATCGGGGTGTTCATATCTTCGTCCCTCCCGCATAGTCACCCTGAACTCGTTTCAGGGTCTTACTTTGCGACGATGAAAAGTAAGATGCTGAAACAAGTTCAGCATGACAGTCGGTCAGTTTCATATCCTCGTCCCCAAAGCCTCGGCCACGGTGAAAATATCCTTGTCCCCTCGTCCACATAGATTGGCGAGGATGATCTGGTCGCGGTCCATTTTCTTGGCTTCGCGCTCAACGGCGGCAATGGCGTGGGCTGGTTCCAGCGCGGGAATGATACCTTCGGTGCGGCAGAGCAATTGGAAGGCAGCGAGTGCTTCCACATCGGTCACGCTGTCATAGCGCACACGGCCAATTTCCTTAAGCCAGCTATGCTCTGGGCCAATGCCGGGATAATCGAGTCCTGCCGAAATCGAATGTGCTTCGGCAATTTGGCCGTCATCGTCCTGCAGCAAATAGGTTTTGTTGCCATGCAGCACGCCGGGGCGACCGCCGGCAAGACTTGCGGCATGTTCGGCGTCAAGACCATGGCCTGCCGCTTCGATACCCAGCATTGCAACGTCCTTGTCATCCAAAAACGGATGGAAAAGGCCAATCGCGTTCGAACCACCGCCGATGGCAGCCACAAGTAAATCGGGCAGGCGATTGATGCGCGACAGCATTTGCGCGCGCGCTTCCTTGCCGATCACGCTTTGGAAATCACGCACCAGTTCAGGATAAGGATGCGGGCCAGCCGCAGTGCCGATGATGTAGAATGTGTCATGGACATTGGCGACCCAGTCGCGCAGACCTTCATTCATCGCGTCCTTTAACGTGCCTGCGCCGCTGGTGACGGGAATGATCTCCGCGCCCAACAAACGCATGCGGAACACATTTGGCTGCTGCCGCTCAATGTCTTTTGCGCCCATGTAAATAAAGCAAGGCAGGCCAAAGCGTGCGCAGACGGTTGCGGTGGCAACGCCATGTTGGCCAGCGCCGGTTTCTGCAATGATGCGCGTCTTGCCCATACGAATGGCAAGCAAAATTTGGCCAACGCAGTTGTTGATTTTATGCGCGCCGGTATGGTTCAGCTCATCTCGTTTGAACCAGATTTGCGCGCCTTTGCCCGCTGGTGCATCCTTGCGGACTTCCTCGGTCAGGCGCTCCGCATAATATAGCGGCGATGGGCGGCCGACATAATGTTCAAGCAGATCATCGAACTGCGCGGCAAAGGCCGGGTCCTGTTGCGCGGCGCGATATTCGCGTTCCAGATCGAGCACGAGCGGCATAAGCGTTTCGGCGACATAGCGCCCGCCAAACTGACCAAAATGGCCGCGTTCGTCGGGTTGGTTGCGGAAGGAGTTCGGGGTGCGATCAGTGATTGTCATAGTCCCGCACCGCTTGGCAGAAGGCCGCAATCTTGTCCACATCCTTGATGCCCGGCGCGGATTCTACACCCGAAGATGTGTCGACCAGTTGCGCACGTGTTTGGCGCAAGGCTTCCCTCACGTTGTCGGCGGTCAGGCCGCCCGCAAGGCCCCATGGAAGCTTATGTTTATGCTCGGTTAGCAAGGACCAATCAAAACGCATACCAGTCCCGCCCGGCAAAGCCTGTGCGGGTGCATCAAACAAGATGAGATCGGCGGCATCAACATATTCATCTGCATTTTTGAGCGATGCCGCGTCCCGAACGCCAAAGGCTTTCCAAATTTCGATGTCCACGGTGCTTTTCAGGGCACGGAGCCATAATGCGGTTTCCGATCCATGAAATTGCACGATGTCAGGCTTGATGACTTCAATTGCCTTGGCAGTAAGGTCGGGTTCGGCGTTCACGAGTAACAAGACGACCTTTAGCGAAGCTGGCGCGCGCATTCGCAGGGCGGCGGCTTGTTCCAAGCCAACATGGCGCGGGCTCTTGTCGAAATGGACAAGGCCAATGTGCGATGCACCCGCTTTGGCGGCGGCATCGACGGCATTTTCGTCATTAAGTCCGCAAATTTTGATTTTTGTGTTCATACTCGGCCAATAGCCGACACATTCCTTCCCGTCATGCTGAACTTGTTTCCGCATCCATCGCCCCGCCGCGACCCACATTTCGTTAGGAAAAATGGACCCTGAAACAAGTTCAGGGTGACGCATGATTTCAGTTTTGAACGAGCCTCACCAAAGTGCCATCCAAATCGACGAGGTAGGCAATCAGCATGCCGCTTGGTTCGGTGCGTGGCGCATGAACCCTTGGCCAACCCGTTGTTTGTTCCGGAATGTTGGCATCGATACATTTCTGGTAAAATTGAAGCATGTCATCAAGGCGCAAGCAGCAACTGAACGCGCTTTCTGCAGGCTGAAGGTCGGAATAATGGAAAAATTCAAGGATCAGGTCGCCCTGTTCCAGAATTAACCAATTTTCATCATGCCAGCTGGTTTCAAAACCAAGTTCTGCATAAAATGCTATCGTGGCAGAATAATCGCGCGACGGGAGGTTGGGCGTCGCGTGATCGGACATTAAAGCGTACCCATAATCGCGCGTGCAGCGTCGTCAGGGCTCTCTGCTTTCGTAATCGGTCTTCCGATGACCAATATGCTCGCGCCATCGTCACGGGCCTGTCTGGGCGTTACGGTGCGTTTTTGGTCGGCGGCGGTGCCGCCAGCGGGGCGAAGGCCGGGGACAACGAAGAAGCCATCCTTCCACGCCTTTTTCGCGGCTTTCACTTCATGTCCCGAACAGACAATACCATCAAGGCCAGCCTCTTGCGCAAGCGCGGCCAAGCGGGCGACCTGCAGCTCTGGACTGTCGGGTACACCCACACGGTTGAGATCATGATCATCCAAACTGGTGAGCACAGTCACCGCAACCACTTTGGTATGCAAGCCCGCAGCAGCCTTCGCATCCTCCATCATCGCGCGGCCACCGGCGGCATGGATCGTCACAATGGCGGGTTCAAGCACGTTGATCGCCTGCATCGCCTTGGCAACGGTATTTGGAATATCGTGCAATTTGAGGTCGAGGAAAATCGGTAGGCCCAATTTCTGCACCTCATGCACGCCATGATGGCCATTGGCGCAGAAAAATTCGAGGCCGAGTTTCACTCCGCCAACCTGTCCCTTGATCCGGCGGGTCAATTCCAGCGCATCTTCCAGATAGGGCGTATCGATGGCGACGAAGATTGGGTTGGTCATATCGAATCCACAGCAGTGTAAGCAGGGGGAGGAGAGGCTGGTGGCGGCGGTAAAGCCGATGCGCGCTGGTTGCCCTCAAGCGTTAATATGCGCCGCTTCATGCGCCATATCTGTGTGCGGTGCACAAGGTATAGCGGCAAAAACCCAAGCAGGAATGCGACAATAACCAAGGCTGATAATTTGGTGTCCAAGCGCAGGCCGCCCCATAGGCTGACCGACACAGGGGCCCAATTGTTGGTCGCGAACACAATCAACCCGATAATGATCGTTACCCAAATCAGCGTTTTTAGAAATCGCATCGTGCGGCTTCTCCTTTATGCGCGTAGCTTAAGCAAACTTTCCCCCTTTGGGTAGGGGATAGTTCTTATTCGTCACCGCGCATTGAATAGGGTCGGTAAGCTTAGCCGAATACCCGTTCAAAAATTGTGTCGATGTGCTTGAAATGATAATCAAGATTGAAACGCTCTTCGATTTCCGACGCGGTCATTTTTGCGGTAACGTCTGGGTCGGCTTTCAACAATTCCATTAACGATTCTGCGCCATCCGACTCCCAAACCTTCATCGCATTGCGTTGCACAATGCGGTAGCTGTCTTCGCGGCTGATACCCGCTTGCGTCAGCGCCAACAGGACGCGCTGTGAATGCACAAGCCCGCCCATGCGGTCGAGATTCTTTTGCATCCGGTCGGGGTAAATCAGCAATTTGTCGATGACACCCGTCAGGCGGCCCAATGCAAAGTCGAGCGTGATGGTGGCATCAGGTCCGATATAGCGTTCAACGCTTGAATGGCTGATATCGCGTTCATGCCATAAAGCGACATTTTCAAGCGCGGGTGTGACATAGCCGCGGACCATACGGGCAAGGCCTGTTAGGTTTTCGGTCAAGACCGGGTTGCGCTTATGCGGCATGGCCGAGCTGCCCTTTTGACCCGGGGAAAAATATTCCTCTGCCTCCAGCACCTCTGTGCGCTGCAAATGGCGCACTTCGGTCGCCAGACGCTCAATAGACGAGGCGATAACACCCAGCGTCGCAAAATACATGGCGTGACGATCCCGCGGGATGACTTGAGTCGAGACAGGCTCAACCGCAAGGCCAAGCTTAGCGGCAACATGCGCCTCAACCTTTGGGTCAATATTGGCAAATGTACCGACAGCGCCCGAAATCGCGCAGGTTGCGATTTCGGCGCGTGCCGCAACCAGACGTTCGCGGCCGCGTGCAAATTCGGCATAAGCTTGCGCTAGCTTCATACCAAAGGTGACAGGTTCGGCATGTATGCCATGGCTGCGGCCAATGGTCGGTGTGAACTTATGCTCCATCGCGCGGGTTTTGATAGCGGCGAGCAGCGCATCCATATCCGCAAGCAACAGGTCGGTCGCTTGCGTTAATTGGACGGCTAGGCAGGTGTCGAGCACATCGGACGACGTCATGCCCTGATGCATGAAGCGGGCCTCGTCGCCGACTTGTTCGGCAACCCATGTCAGGAACGCAATAACGTCATGCTTGGTGACGGCTTCGATGGCGTCGATAGCGGCGACGTCAATTGCGGGATTTGTCTCCCAATATTTCCACAGGGCTTGGGCGGCTGATGCAGGCACAACGCCAAGTTGGGCCAGTGCGTCCGTGGCATGCGCCTCAATTTCAAACCAAATGCGGAAACGGTTTTCCGGCTCCCAAATCTTGACCATTTCGGGGCGGGAATAACGTGGGATCATAAAAAACGCTTTCGGCTGATATCGGGAGTCGTGGTTCCGTTAGCAGGCGTAAGGTTGGGCGTCAAAACGCGCGGCAAAAAAGAAGGGCGCGGGTTTTACGCCGCGCCCTTCTTGTTCAAATTCTTAAACGATTAGAAATCGATTGATACACGGCCATATAGGAAGCGACCGCTGAACCCGAAGGGCGATTGCGAGCTATACGGCAAGAACGCGTTGTTAAAGCCATAATTGACGCCATTCACTGTGCCAAATGGCAAGCGGTCTGGATAGGTGTCGAGCAGGTTGTTCGCGCCAAATGCGACGGAGACAGACTCTGCAGGCTTAAAGCGGAACTCGAGATCTGTGACCCATTTTGGCGACAAGAAGATGTCACCTGGAACAGAGCCGGGCGCTTTTGTGATGTCGCTGATGGGGTTTGTTCCGGTTACGGTGGTGAAACCGCTTGGCAGGAACACTTCACCATAACGGTTGGTGCGCAGCGTTAGGCCGAAATTATCATAATCCCAATCAAGACCAACGTTCAGCTTGTTCTTGGGCTGCCCTTCGGTGAGACGGAAGCTTTCCTGACGGGCAAACAGGCGTTGCGCGGTGAAACCGGAAAATACGCGGCGATCGGTGATTTTGGTATCATTCAAGTTATAGCCAACGCTCACCCGGAATTGGCCGAGGCCAAAGTCAGGTATGCGGTAGCTCGCGACGACATCAAGACCAGTGGTCTTGGTATCGATACCATTGATGAAGAAGCGTGCCGAGCTGACGCCAGTGACGCCTGCTGCGGTCAGCAATCCCAGAACGTCTGGACCGGTAAGGTTTTCCGTCAGCGTGATGCGGTCGCTAATTTCAATATTGTAATAATCCGCCGTGATGCTCAATCCGTTAAACGGCGTAAGGGTAACGCCTGCGCCCAGATTGATCGATTTTTCTGGCTTGAGAGGCTGTGCACCCAAAGCGATAGCAACTGGCGATGAAACAGGGAATGTCCCGATTTCAATCAAGACGCCGCCGACATTGTTCGTGGATGTCGCGGCATAGGATTGTTGCGCAAGGCTTGGGGCGCGGAAGCCGGTCGAAACCGAACCACGCAAAGCAACGCCGTCAATCACTTCAAAACGCGCGGCGGCTTTACCATTGATGGTGTCGCCAAAGTCGCTGAAATGTTCGTAACGGCCAGCCAATTGAACCGTCAACTGGTCTGTAAGATCCGCATCGAGTTCGGCGTAGCCAGCAAAGCTGTCACGCGATACGTCGGTTTCGTTGGCCGGACGGAAGCCTGGGAACACTTGTGCGCCGCCAGCCGCGTTGAATGGCGCTGCTGAAAACGGCCCATTGACGTAGCTTTGTAGTTCGCCAGCAACGATCTTGTAGTTTTCGTCGCGATATTCACCACCAAAAGCGAACGAGACGCTCTTGCCGATACCGATGTTCAAATCACGGCGCATATCGAGGTTAATCGAGGTCTGGCCGGACCGCAGCCCGCCTGAATCGAAACGACGGGCGCTGGCTATGCCACCGAGCGACGTGTTGACGGTGTTTTCAATCGTGTAATCCAAACGGTTGGATCCATAGACCGCCGAGAGATCATAATCCCACCCGCTCATTACGCCGCGAAGGCCCGCCGCAGCAGAAATGTCGACAATATTGCTGGCGATCAACGGCAAGAAGCCGTCAGCGTACAAAGGAACGAAACTGGTGGTCGATGCCGCCCAGTCGCGGTTACGCACGTCGGAAGAACGGCGGTAGAAACCTGCGCCATTACCGTCGCGGACGCCATAGCTGCCGAAAGTATAGAATTCGGCGGAATCGGAGAATTCATAACCTGCGTTCACGAAGAAGTTCAGGTCTTTGGATACGCCATCACCATAACGGTGGGCATAACGGTTGAACGTCGCTTCGCGTGGGTCGCCCGCTGCGAAATAGTTGCGGCGGATATCTGGACCGGAACGGTTTGTGGGCGAACGATCCTTATATTCCGCCGTAAGGTTGACATAACCGCTTTCACCCAAGGGCAGGCCAAAGTTTGACGCGAATGTATAAGTGTCGCCATCGTTGCGTTTGCGGTCTTCGCCGGTGTAAGTAATAGTCGGATTGTCAGACAGCCCAGTCGTCAACGACACGGTATCGACCTGACCAACATCTTCCATTTTAGTTATATATTTGCCAAATGTTGCCTGCGCGCGGCCGCCCATGCCTTTTTTCAGTTGGACGTTGATGACGCCAGCAATAGCATCCGAACCATATTGCGAAGCTGCACCGTCACGCAGCACTTCGATGCGTTCAATGGCCAAGGGCGGAATGGTGTTGAGATCGACTGCGGTCGACCCACGGCCAACCGAACCGTTCAAGTTCACGAGCGCCGATTGGTGACGACGCTTGCCGTTGATGAGGACCAGAACCTGATCGGGCGCAAGGCCGCGCAATGTTGCAGGGCGCAGCGAGTCCGTTCCATCCGTCAGCGACGGCTGCGGGAAGTTGAACGATGGTACAAGCTGGTTCAGCAATTTGTTTGTTTCGGTCTGGCCGCTGTTTAACAAGGCATCTGCCGAAATGATGTCAACAGGAACTGTGCTGTCGGCGACGGTACGGTCGGTACGGCGTGTGCCGGTGACGATAATGGCGTCTACACCAGTTGCTTCTTCGGCCGCCGCATCTTGCGGGGCGCTGTCTTGCGCAAAGGCTGGATTTGCCGCAGCTACAAAAAGAGCAGTGGTCGAAACCGTCACTGCCAGTGCTGAAATGAACTTAAGCGTCTTCATATAAATTCCCCGAATATATCCGTATATTTTGCTGAATGGACTGAATCTGGCACTTTAAGATGTAAAGTCCAGTAAAGTCGTAAAATTGAAATATTTTGCCATCGATATGTGGCTTTGTGGCAACGCACTTCATATTGGCAAAATTACATTTAGCTGTGGATTGCTGAAATCGTTGCTTTGCGACGGCGGGCTGGCCCGCTATCGGCTTGTGTATGTCTGATATTGTTGATGCTCCAGCAGAAGATCCGTTTGATGCGATAGTCGATGCGCCGTTTGATGCGGCTTTGTCGGAACGTTATCTGATCTATGCAATGTCGACTATAACGGCGCGCTCTTTACCAGATTTGCGCGACGGGCTGAAACCAGTGCATCGGCGTCTATTGTGGGCGATGCGCCTGTTGAAGCTTGATCCGGCCAGTGGCTATAAAAAATGCGCGCGGGTCGTCGGCGATGTGATCGGTAAATATCACCCGCATGGTGACCAGTCGGTATATGATGCGATGGTGCGCCTCGCGCAGACATTCTCCCTGCGCTATCCATTGGTCGATGGACAAGGCAATTTTGGCAATATCGACGGCGATAATGCCGCTGCTTACCGTTATACCGAGGCGCGGCTGACAAAGACGGCGATTGAGCTCATGAACGGGCTTGACGAAAACGCGACCGATTTTCGGCCAACCTATAATGGCGAAGATGAAGAGCCAGAGGTCATGCCCGGCCTATTTCCGAACTTGCTGGCCAATGGGGCAAGCGGCATTGCCGTGGGCATGGCGACAAGCATACCGTCGCATAATGCCGCCGAGATTATTGACGCTGCTATGCTGTTGATTGACAGTCCGCAGGCCAGCCATGACCAATTGATGGAAATTGTACGTGGTCCTGATTTTGCGACCGGTGGCGTATTGGTGGATAGTCATGCCGTCATTAGCGCCGCTTATGCAAGCGGTCGTGGCGCCATGCGTGTACGGGCGCGTTTCTCGAGCGGTTGGCAGGATGACAGCGGCTGGGAACCAACCGGCGTTGAAAAACTACCCGGCGGCACATGGCAATTGGTTGTCTCTGAAATTCCCTATCAGGTGCAAAAGGGCAAGCTGATTGAGCAAATCGCGCAACTGATTGCCGATAAGAAATTGCCCATTCTCGATGATATTCGCGATGAAAGCGATGAGCAGGTCCGTATTGTGCTTGTTCCGAAAAGCCGCAATGTGGATCCCGAAGACCTGAAAAACGCCTTGTTCCGCCTGACCGATTTGGAAACGCGTTTCTCGTTGAACATGAACGTGTTGGATTCCGACCGCACGCCCAAGGTTATGGGCTTAGGCGAAGTCTTGCTGCACTGGCTGCGGCACCAGATTGAAGTGCTCGTCCGCAAATCCCAGCACCGGCTTGAGAAGATCGACGGGCGTCTGGAGCTGCTCCAAGGCTATATCATCGCCTTTCTTAATCTTGACCGCATTATCGAGATTATCCGAACGGAGGATGAACCCAAGCCCGTGATGATGGCGGAATTCCAATTGAATGACCGTCAGGCTGAGGCCATCTTGAACATGCGTTTGCGGTCTTTGCGCAGACTTGAGGAAATGGAACTGCGCCGCGAGCTTGAGGCGTTAGAGGCGGAGCGTGAAGACCTTGTAAAATTGATCGACAGCCCGGCGCTGCAAAAGAAGCGTTTGAAAAAAGACCTGTCGGCACTGCGTAAGAATTACGCCGAAGAAACGGCGCTTGGTCGCCGCCGGACAAGTTTGGAAGAAGCAGGGCAAGCGCGCGAGATTTCGCTGGAGGCCTTTGTGGAACGCGAACCGGTGACAGTCATCATGTCAAAGCGCGGCTGGATCAAGGCGATGAAGGGCCATGCGGACCTTTCTGCACGCGCGGACTTCAAGTTCAAGGAAGGCGACGGTCCTGCTTTCGCCTTCCATGCGCAAACCACGGACAAGATCCTTATTGCCACAGCCAATGGCCGTTTTTACACCTTAGGTGCGGATAAACTTCCCGGTGCGCGCGGTTTCGGTGACCCTGTGAGCACGATGATCGACATGGAAGCTGGTAACGATATCATTGCCGTTTTCCCCGCTGTTGCGGATGGCCGGATGTTGCTGGCTGCGACCACCGGAAAAGGTTTTATTGCACGGATCAGTGACGTTATTGCGGAGACACGCAAAGGACGCGGCGTTGTGACCTTGAAGCCTGGCGCGCGGCTAAAAGTTGTCCGCCCTGCGCCACCCGAAACGGCGGACGAGGCCGCCTTGCGCGATCAATATGTTGCGGTCGTGGGCGATAACCGCAAACTGGTCGTTTTCCCGATGACTGAAATCCCCGAAATGCCCAAAGGGCAGGGCGTTACCTTGCAGCGGTATAAGGATGGCGGGCTTGCAGATGCCATTTGTTTCCGCATGAGCGAGGGGCTTAGCTGGGCCATGGGCGGCGACAGCGGGCGGATGCGCACAGAGAATGACATGTCATTATGGCGTGTCGCGCGCGGCGCCGCTGGCCGATTGCCGCCGCAGGGATTCCCGCGAAACAATCAATTTGATTGATTAAGCCCGGCTAAAGCCGCGTCGACCATTTGCGCCGCCAGCGCGCCTTGGCGTGCGGCATCGGGAAAGCCCTCCTCTATCCAGGCCGCTTCAATGGCTTGCAGCGTTTTTGCCACGAGCGGACCGGGCGGTAGGCCCATGTTGATCAATTCGCCGCCCTTGATCGAAAGCGTTGGAATGTTCCATTGCTCCAGCTGCGCAAGACATTCTGGCACATCTGCATCAACGGCATATAGCAGCACGGCGTCGCGTGCAGTGTCGATATCGGCCCGATAAGCGATAGCACGGACATTAAAGGGTTTCGGGACGCCCGCGCGCAACCTTTGGGCAAAGCCCTCGCGCATTTTGTTGGACAGCTTCAGCCGCGCCGCAACCTTATCGGCCGCAACGATGTCATGGGTTAACAGCGCCAGAAAGCGCGCAGGCAGCGAGACAGGCTGCGCATATTGCGCTTCGCGTTCCACAAGGTGCAGCAGGTCATCAGCGGCACTGCCGGACAATTCGGGTAGAAACGGCGTAAAAATGCCATTTGCAATCATCAGTTCGATTGATGCAACGGGATTTTTCAATCCTAATATGCGGGTGAGTTCCTGCGCGATGCGTTCGCGCGACAAGGCGGTCAGCCCATGCGCGCCCATTGCGCACGCCTGGATCGCGTCTGTGTCAATCTGCCCGCCGCCATAGCGGGCGAGGAACCGGAAATAGCGCAATATCCGCAAGAAATCCTCAGCGATCCGTTTATTGGCATCGCCAATAAACCGCAGTCTGCGCGCCTCCAGATCGCTGAGCCCTTCAAAATAGTCGAAAACTTCCCCGCTTTTGGGGGATGCATATAAAGCGTTGATCGTGAAGTCGCGCCGTGCCGCGTCCTCTTGCCAATCTGTAGCAAAAGCAACCGTAGCGCGGCGGCCGTCGGTTGCAACATCGCGCCGCAATGTGGTGATTTCGTAATTTTTACCCTCTACAGCGGCGGTAACGGTGCCATGTTCAATGCCAGTTGGAATGGCTTTAACACCCGCAGCTTCCAAACGGTTGATGACTTCATCTGGCAATAACGCCGTTGCGATATCAACATCGGATACCGGCAAACCAAGCAGCGTGTCGCGCACCGCGCCGCCCACATAACGCGGACCGCCATAAACATCATCCAGCGCAGCCAAAACCCGTTTCAGGCCATCATTATGCTGCCATTCGGCATCGGGCAAGCGCACCGACGTCATGCCAGCCGCCGCACAAGATTGGCGATGATCCCCGCTGTTACGCCCCATATCCGTCTTTCGCCCCATTGCATGTCATAATAGCTGCGTTGTTGGCCATTCCAAGCGGCCTCTTTTCGAACCGAATTGGCAGGATCAAGCAAGAAGGCAAGCGGCACTTCGAAATAGTCTTCAACCTCTTGCGGGTTGGGCCGCATGATAAGGTCAGCGGGAATGAAGCCGATAACGGGCGCGATGCTGTATCCGCTGCCGGAGAAATAGGTGTCCGCCACGCCGATGACCTCAACTCTTGTTGGCGGGATGTTCAATTCTTCATGCGCCTCACGCAAGGCCGCCGCGATCGCGCTTTCGTCGCTTTCATCGACCTTGCCTCCCGGAAAGGCCACCTGGCCTGCATGGCTGCGCAACCATGTGGGGCGCTGGGTCAAAATGACACCCGGTTCCGCCCGATCCGTTATGGGGATCAGGACGGCTGCTGCGCGGTGGGTGTCGACGGCAAAATGCCTTTCGTCCTCAATTTCTATGCTGAGCGCTGGATCAAGCGCCGCTTGCAACCTGTGCCGCCAATTCATGCAGGCGCCGCCAGTTGGAATTGCGCACCTTTGCTCCAAATGCTTGGGTTTTCGGGATTTTCGGCCAGCGCCAAATTGGCGAGTTCATAATAGACTGGACGTGCAAGCTTCGCCAACATCCCGCCGCGCACATGCACATATAACATCCCGTCGCGCATTTCGATGGCGTGATCGGCATCGGCAAAAATAAGGTCGTCGCTGTTGAGGCGGAACGCCAAACTGCGCTCTGGTCCCTCGCCTTCACTTTGCAATTCGACCGCGATGAACGGGACGTCGTCGACCATGATCGACAGCTTTTGCTGCGGCGTCACAAGCCAATATTGTCCATCGGCATCGCGGCGCAATAGGCTGGAAAAGGCGCGGACCATGGCCGGCCGCTTAATTTCTCCGCCCTGATGAAACCATTTGCCGTCCGACGCGATCCGCATTTCACTGTCGCCGATATTGGCAGGTTCCCAACTTTCGACAGGTGGCAATTTTCGCGTCGCAACAAGCGCCGCAATATCGGACAGACTAAGCTTTGCTAGATCAGGTGCTTCATAAGGCATAAGAACGCGATACGTCCAAACATGCCAATCGTCAAAGTTTAGTCGGCAGGGCCAAGCATGCCATGTGTTGGCAAGGCAACCATTTCGACATTGCGCAGAAGCAAACGCCGTGGTTCCCAAGGTCCGGGTAAGGTCCAACCAGATGTGTCCTTGGCTTCAAAACCAAAACGGCCATAATATTCCGGATCCCCAATCATCACCATTGGCGCATCCTGCGGCGTTGCCGCGTTGAGCATCAATTGCATCAATTCTGTTCCAAGCCCTTTATTCTGGCAATGGGTGGCAACGGCGACTGGCCCGACCAAGATCAGATCGGCCATTCCAACGCGCACTGGCCAACATTGGATGCTCGCCAGTAATGCATTATCGTCCAAAATGCCAAAGGACAGATGGTCGATCGCCGTCATGCCTTTGCGCAGCAGATAGGCCGTGCGCATATGCCGGTCCGTCCCGAATGCATCATCGAGTAAAGCGTTCAACGCATCGGCGGATATGCCTGAAAGGGGGGTGTTATGCATATTGAACTGGCCGAGACTGGAACATATTAGCGGCGTCCCCTGTCATTGCGCACGATGTTTGTCCAATCGAATATCATGTTGCCGACAATAAAGCCGCCGTAAATTGCCTTTCAACGGAACTTCCATTAGCATGCGCCGCTTAGACGGTTTCGCCACGCAGGAGAGAGAATTTGACCGATCAGCAAACGCCCCATGCGGCAACAGATGCCACATTGTCACATGCTTCGGCGCAACCGCGGGCCCAAAAAGATATATTTGGCTATCTGGTTTTGATTACAGGTGTCGGGGCTTTGGTCTGGGGCGCGGTTGCGGCAGTTGGCACAGGTTGGGGTTTTTGGGCATATACATCGGGGCTGAAGGGCGTTGCGGGGGCTTTTCTTTTGGGGGTAGCTGCCCTTTTGATGGGTCTTGTGCAAGAGTGGCGCGTGCGTAAATCCACCACCCCACCCTTACGGGCACGGCGCTGGGTCGGGATGTTGGTTGCTTTGGTCTATGTTGGCTGGGTCGGAACCTTCCTTGTGAAGGCGCTAACGGTGCCTGCTATTCATGACATATCGACTGACCTTGCGGATCCGCCAGCCTTTCAGACATTGCAAATGCGCGCCGATAATCTTGATAATGTTCCCGGTGCGGACGATGCGAAAATGCGCGGCCTGACGCCGGAACAACGTTGGGCGATGGTGCATCAAAAAGCCTATGGCGATATCCGTTCGGTGCGCGTGAACGAACCGGTGGCTTCGGTCGTTGCCAAGGCGGAGCGTCTGGCCAAAGCACGTGGTTGGGATGTCGCTATTTCCTTGCCCGAAGAGGGCCGGTTGGAAGCAACTGAAACCAGCGCATTTTTTCAATTCAAGGATGATGTTATATTGCGCGTCCGTCCATCGGCCACGGGCGCGGGGAGCATTGTCGATATGCGCTCTGTCAGCCGCGTCGGACAAAGCGACTTGGGCATGAATGCCAAGCGCGTCCGGTCGTTTCTGGCAGATTTAACCGGAACGGTAACGGCGGCGCAATAAAGCACCGCCGCCCGTTGTGTTATTTCTTGGGGGTCAGCTTCAACAAGCGGCCCTTTGAGCCTGCACGTTCGTCTTCCAGCAACCAGATAGCGCCATCTGGACCCTGTTCGACTTCGCGGATACGCGCGCCCATGTCCCATTGGTCTGCCTTTGTCGCCTTTTCGCCGTCCAGCTTTACGCGCACCAACGCCTTTGAACTAAGGCCGCCAATAAACGCGCTGCCTTTCCAAGCTTTAAACATGTCGCCAGAATAGATCATGAGGCCGCCTGGAGAAATGGCGGGGTTCCATGAAACCTTCGGCGCTTCAAAACCATCGCCTGCCATATGGTCGGGAATGTTTCTGCCGTCATAATGATCGCCATTGGATACGGTCGGATAGCCGTAATTGGCGGCCTTTTTGACAAGGTTTAATTCATCACCGCCAGCGGGCCCCATTTCTTGGTTCCACAAACGGCCCTTTGCATCAAAGGCAATACCAAGCGGATTACGATGTCCGTAAGACCAGATTTGCGACTGTACACGGCCTTGGTCATAAAAGGGGTTGTCTGATGGGGCCATGCCGCCGTCGGTCAAGCGCACAATCTTACCCAGATTTTGGTTGAGATCCTGTGCGGGGTTGAACTTCTGCCGCTCGCCGCTGCTGATATACAACATGCCGTCCGGACCGAAGGCGAGACGATGGCCATAATGGCCTTGCCCCGAAACCTTTGGTTCCTGACGCCAGATGATTTGCACATCGGTCAGCATCGGCTTTGTACTTGTGACGTCCAGCCTGCCGCGGACCACTGCGGCGCCAAAGCCACCTTCGCCGGCCTCTGCAAAGCTGAGATAGACGAATTTGTTTTTGGCAAAATCGGGGTGGAGGATCACATCACCAAGTCCGCCTTGACCACCATAAGCAACTGCGGGAACGCCTTCTACATCGACAATGGGGCCTTCATTTTGCCACAGCTTGAGCTTCCCTTTCTTCTCCGTCACGAGGGCATATGCCGTACCGGGGACGAATGTCATGGCCCAAGGTTCTTCGAAATCGGCAAGGACGGCGATGTCAAATGGCGCACCTTTGGTGTCTGTAGGGGCGGCATCACTGACCGAGGGCTGGCAGGCGGCGGCCAGAAATGATGCGCCTAGCAGAAAAGAAAATTTTGACATGATCCAAAGCTCCATTTTATATTTGCCCCAATCAATTGGTGGGTGAGGGCGCGATGTGCAAGACACTTGCATATGAAAGTTTTCGAAGCTATACGGCCGGCATCCTTACATTGTGAGAATTTGGAAGGGCTGGCGCCGCTGGGGCCGGCGCGGAATTTCATTGCATGTCGAATAAGAAAGTCTGATTTTGCCTGATCTGGATAAACTGAGCAGTTTGATTGCGCCCGAGGCGGAAGCGCTTGGCTTTGCCTTGGTTCGCGTGGCGTGGTACTCCAACGGCGCGCAGGGTAGCGACGAGCCTACCTTGCAAGTGATGGCCGAACGTCCCGAGACACGGCAGCTCAATATTGATGATTGCGCGGCGCTCTCGCACCGCATCTCCGATCTGTTTGACGAACTTGACCCCATATTAGAGGCTTATCGCCTTGAAGTCAGCTCGCCCGGGATTGACCGGCCATTGACGCGTCTTGCCGATTTTTCCGATTGGGTAGGGCATGAGGCTAAGATCGAACTGAGCGAGCCGATGGATGGCCGCAAGAATATGCGCGGTGACCTTGCCGGAGTCGATGGCGAAAATATTCATGTCGATGACCGCAAGGCAGGTCGCCTTACCTTCCCATTTTCCGCACTTGGTCACGCCAAGCTGCTCTTGACAGACCGCCTGATTGCGTCGACTGCCCCCATCAACAGCGATGGGGCGGACGAAGTCGAGGCTGAACCCATTCACGACGAAGCACAGGAAGACTAGAACATGGCCAGTAGTATTGCCGCCAACAAGGCTGAATTGCTTGCAATCGCCAACGCGGTCGCCACCGAAAAGATGATCGACAAGTCGATTGTTATCGAAGCGCTTGAAGAAGCTATTCAGCGTGCTGCTCGGGCGCGTTATGGAGCGGAAAACGACATCCGTGCTAAGCTCGATACCCAAACCGGTGACTTGCGCCTGTGGCGCGTTGTGGAAGTCGTCGAAGAGGTTGAGGATTATTTTAAGCAAGTCGACCTGAAGCAGGCGGATAAGCTGCAAAAGGGCGCCGTTGTCGGCGATTTCATCGTTGATCCGCTTCCCGCCGTAGATTTGGGTCGTATTGATGCGCAGTCCGCTAAGCAGGTCATCTTTCAAAAGGTGCGCGATGCAGAGCGTGAGCGCCAGTTTGAAGAATTTAAGGACCGCACCGGTGAAATTATCACAGGCGTCGTAAAGTCGGTTGAATTCGGCCATGTCGTCGTTGATCTTGGCCGCGCCGAAGGCGTTATTCGCCGCGATCAGCAAATCCCGCGTGAAGTCGTCCGCAGCGGCGACCGCGTCCGTGCCCTCATCATGAAGGTGCAGCGTGAAAATCGCGGACCACAGATATTGTTGAGCCGTGCGCATCCCGATTTCATGAAGAAATTGTTCGCGCAAGAAGTGCCCGAAATCTATGACGGTGTCATCGAAATCAAGGCTGCTGCCCGTGACCCAGGCAGCCGTGCCAAGATTGGTGTCATCAGCTATGATAGCAGCATTGACCCCGTCGGCGCCTGCGTCGGCATGAAGGGTAGCCGCGTTCAGGCCGTCGTGCAGGAAATGCAGGGCGAAAAGATCGACATCATTCCATGGTCCGAAGACACGGCAACGTTTATCGTGAACGCGCTTCAGCCAGCAACGGTCAGCCGCGTTGTCATCGACGAAGAAGAAGGCCGGATTGAAGTTGTCGTTCCTGACGATCAATTGAGCCTCGCCATTGGCCGCCGCGGACAGAATGTCCGTTTGGCCTCGCAGCTTACGGGCCGTGGCATCGACATCATGACTGAAGCGGAATCGAGCGAGAAGCGTCAGAAGGAATTTGTCGAGCGTTCCGAAATGTTCCAGCAAGAGCTGGATGTGGACGAAACGCTTGCGCAATTGCTGGTCGCCGAAGGCTTTAGCGAATTGGAAGAAGTCGCATATGTCGACTCTGCCGAAATCGCTGCCATCGAAGGCTTTGATGACGGTTTGGCCGAAGAACTACAGAGCCGCGCACAAGAAGCGCTGGATCGCCGCGAAGAGGCAAACCGGACCGAGCGCCGTGCGCTTGGTGTTGAAGATGCCGTCGCTGAATTGCCCATTTTGACCGAAGCGATGTTGGTCGTTCTGGGTAAAGCGGGCATCAAGACGCTTGACGATTTGGCGGACCTTGCCACCGATGAATTGATCCAGAAAGCGCGTGAGCCACGTCGCAATGAGCGGAGCGATCGCGAAGTGCGGCGCAACCGTACCGAAGATAAGGCCGGCATATTGGCGACCTTTGGCTTGTCCGAAGAGCAGGGTAACGAAATTATCATGGCTGCTCGCGCGCATTGGTTCGAAGAGGAGGACGCGGTTGCAGCGGACGACTCTCAATGAGAACCGACACTCCCCAATAAGGAAGTGTATATTGTCAGGTGAGCATGGGACACGTGCCCAGCTCATCAGGCTTGCGCTCGGCCCCGATGGCAGTATCGCACCTGACCTGTTCGCAAAAGCGCCCGGTCGCGGCGCGTGGATTGGCGTTTCTAGCGAAGAATTGTCTAAGGCTCTGGCCAAGGGTAAGCTTTCCGGATTGCTGCGTCGGGCGTTCAAAACGGACAAGATTGATATCATCGATGACCTGACGGGCCGCATTGATCGCGGCTTGGAAAAGGCATTTTTGGACCGGCTCGGTTTGGAAGCGCGGGCAGGGCATCTTATCTTGGGTGCGGAGAAAATCGATTCCGCATCACGCAGTGGGCAGGTGAAGCTGTTACTGCATGCATCCGATGCAAGCGCCGATGGTAGCGGTAAACGCGACCAAGCATGGCGGGTTGGCGAAGACGCCGAGGGCACTGGAAAAGGTGGCGTGAAGCTGCCTGTGGACCGAGATGCATTATCGGGTGCGCTTGGACGGCAAAATGCTGTGCACGTTGCATTGATTAACCAAAAAGCGGCGGAGCGGGTGATGCATCATCTTGGACGCTGGCTAAATTTCAAAGGATGCAGTAATGCGCCATTCGATTCCGCTGCTTCGGCTGCGGACTTGCGGGGCAATGACGCTGACATCTCCGCAATTGACTGAGTAAGGACGGGTTCTGTTTCGATGAGTGATGAAAATGATAATAAGCCGACTTTGACGCGCAAGCCGCTCACTTTGAGCCGCTCGCTTGAGTCAGGCGAAGTGAAACAGACCTTCAGCCATGGCCGCACCAACAAGGTTGTGGTTGAGGTGAAGCGCAAAAAGCTTGTTGGTAAGCCCGGTTATGTGCCTGAGCCTGAAGTGGCGGCACCCCCGCCACCGCCGCCCGCAGCGGCGCCAGTAACTGCAGCGCCGGCACCTGCGGCCGCGCCAGAACCAAAGCCACGCCCCACGGGCAATGACATGCTCAGCCGTCAGGAGCGTCAGGCAAAGCTGTTGCGTGAGGCCGAAGAGGCGCGCTTGGCTATGCTTGAGGAAAGCAGCCGCCGTGAAGCGGAACAACGCGCGCAGCGCGCCGAAGAAGAGCGCCAGCGCGCCCAATCTAACCGTGAGGAAGCGGCTGCAGCGCCGCCATCACCACCAACACCCGCCGTTGAAGTAGTTGTTCCGACGGCAACCGATGTGGATGAGCCCGTTGCGGAAGAAAGCAATACAGAAGGTGCCGCGCCTGCGCCGCGCCGCTTTACACCCGTAGAAGCACCCAAGCGCCCAGAGCGCGAGCGTGAGGAAATCAAAAAGGCTCCGCACCGCCCAACCCGTGGTGCCGCCGATGACCGCCGCCAATCCGGTAAGCTCACCGTTACCCGCGCACTTGAGGGTGATGACGGCGCACGTGCACGATCACTGGCCGCGCTGAAACGTGCGCGTGAGAAGGAAAAGCGTCTGCATGGCGGCGGTAGTCGTCAGGCCCAGGTCAAGCAAACCCGCGACGTGGTCGTGCCGGAAACCATCACGGTGCAGGAACTTGCCAACCGTATGGCGGAAAAAGGCAGCGATCTGGTCAAGGCATTGTTCAAAATGGGCATGCCTATCACGATCAACGAAACCATTGACCAAGACACGGCAGAATTGCTGGTCGAAGAGTTTGGCCACAACATCACACGCGTGTCGGACGCCGATGTCGACATTTTCCACGATGACGATGTAGACGGCACCGAAACCATGAAACCGCGTCCGCCAGTCGTGACCGTCATGGGCCATGTCGACCATGGTAAAACGTCGTTGCTGGATGCCTTGCGCGGTGCGAATGTCGTATCGGGCGAAGCTGGCGGCATAACGCAGCATATCGGCGCGTATCAGGTGAAGGCAAAGGATGGTTCGGTCATCACCTTCCTCGATACACCGGGGCATGAAGCCTTCACGCAAATGCGTCAGCGCGGCGCGTCGGTAACCGACATCGTCATTCTGGTGGTGGCGGCCGATGATGGCCTGATGCCGCAGACGATTGAAGCCATTAAGCATGCCAAGGCCGCAAATGTGCCGATGATCGTTGCGATCAACAAGATCGATAAAGAAGGCGCAAATCCACAAAAGGTGCGCGAGCGCTTGCTGGAGCATGAGGTCGTGGTCGAAGCTATGGGCGGCGACGTTCAGGACGTTGAGGTTTCAGCGTTGAAGAAAACGGGCCTTGATACTTTGCTTGAAAAGCTTGCATTGCAGGCCGAAGTCATGGAGCTGAAAGCCAATCCAGACCGCGCCGCAGAAGCCGTTGTGGTCGAAGCGCAGCTTGATAAGGGCCGTGGTGCTGTCGCAACTGTACTTGTGAAGCGTGGAACATTGAAGCGCGGAGATATCTTCGTTGTCGGCGCGCAAAGTGGTAAAGTCCGTGCCTTGGTGAACGAAAAGGGACAGCAAGTGGCCGAGGCAGGCCCTGCAACCCCCGTCGAAGTGCTTGGCCTGACGGGTGTTCCATCGGCAGGCGACGTTCTGACCGTTGTTGAAAACGAAGCGCGGGCCCGTGAAGTTGCTTTGTACCGCAAGGAACAATCGACCAAGGTCCGCACCGCGCAAGTCACGCCCAATCTTGAAAATCTGTTTGATAACCTGTCCGCCACACGGGCGATGGAATATCCAGTGGTTATCAAGGGCGATGTGCAAGGTTCGGTCGAAGCGATCGTTACCGCGCTCAACAATATCTCGACTGACGACATCAAGGTCCGCGTATTACTGGCAGGCGTTGGTGGCATCACCGAATCCGACATGTTGCTGGCGGCGGCGTCTAATGCGCCACTTATCGGCTTCAACGTGCGTCCTAATGCCAAGGCTGCTGCCTTGGCGAAGCGTGACCGGGTGCGTTTGAAATATTTCGACGTGATCTATCACCTGACCGCGGACATCGCCAAAGAAATGGCGGGCGAATTGGGGCCAGAAATCATCGAAACCGTTGTTGGACGCGCCGAGGTCAAGGATGTGTTCAAGTCCGGCAAACGCGACAAGGCGGCTGGTCTGTTGGTCACCGAAGGGACGATCAAAAAGGGTCTGTACGCCCGTCTTACCCGCGAAGATGTCATCATATCGAAAACCACAATCGCATCGCTCCGCCGTTTCAAGGACAATGTCGACGAAGTTCGCGCCGGTATGGAATGTGGCGTCGTCTTGGCAGACACCAACGATGTGAAGGCAGGCGATATGCTGGAAGTCTTCGAGGTCGAGGAGCGTGAACGGACGTTGTGATTTAAGTGATCCTGACCCTAAATCTGCCCTGAACGGGGAATATCATGGCTAAACATAACGACACTGGTCCCGAAGGCCGCTCAGTCCGCCTGCTGCGCGTGGGTGAGCAATTCCGGCATATATTGTCCGAATTGCTCGCGCGCGACGAAGTGCATGACGATGTCCTTAACAGCCACAGCGTAAGCGTGACCGAAGTCCGCATGTCCCCGGATTTACGCCATGCAACGGCTTTCATTAAACCATTATTGGGTGCAAATGAGGAAAAGGTGCTTAAGGCCCTGCGCACCAATACCGCATTTTTCCAAAAGGAAGTCGCGTCGCGGGTCAGCATGAAATATGCGGCAAAGCTAAAATTCTTGGCGGATGACAGTTTTGACCAGGCAACGCATATTGAGGGTCTGTTGGCGCAGCCAAAGGTTCAACAGGACCTGACCGATAGTGAAGATTGACACAGGCTTAGGTAAGACGTATCTTACCTCTCATGAGCCAGCAAACTACCGTATCGTCAAAGGGCCAAGTCGTCATACCTAAGGATGTGCGCGATAGGCTTAAGCTGGTGCCCGGCACTGCCTTGGATATCATCGAATCTGGCGGCGGTATGTTCCTAAAAATAGCGTCAGGTTCCCAAAAGCGCAGTTTTGCCGAATGCGACGCGGCAGTCCGTCAAGCCATTCAATATGAAGGGCCCCGCTTTACGGATGAACAAGAAAAGCAAGCCATCGCGGACATGTTCAAAAAATCGCCCAAGTTCGACGATTAGATGGACGTTGTCGATACGAACATTCTGGCCAGATATTTTCTGGACGACGACCGCGAACAGTCGCCGCGAGCACGTGCAATATTGATGCACGGGGCATTTGTTAGCAATTCGGTCATATTGGAAACCGCGTGGCTTTTGCAATCCCGATACAATCAATCGCCAAAGGCGATTTCGACTGCATTGCTTGCGCTTATTGCGATGCCAGACGTCGTTGTGTCCGATCTTGCCCGCCTATCTTGGGCTTTGACACGCTATGCCGACGGCGCGGATGTTGGTGACATGCTTCATTTGGTTGAAGCGGCGGGTCATGATTGTTTCCTGACCTTTGACCGCGAGCTCGCAAAACAGGCTGGCGATGCAACGCCCATTCAAATCAAGGACGCTGGCAAATAATGGCAAAGCTCTATTTTTATTATGCATCGATGAACGCAGGCAAATCGTCGACCTTGTTGCAAGCGGCGTTTAATTATGGCGAGCGCGGCATGAAAGTCATGCTCTGGACGGCGGCCATTGATGATCGGCCCGGCTTCGGCGCGATCAGCTCGCGTATCGGCCTTGCCGGCGACGCCAGCCGGTTTGAACCGACGACTGATATCGAAAAAGCGGTACTTGCCCAGCACCATGAAACGCCCTTGGCGTGCGTGTTAATCGACGAAGCGCAGTTTTTAAGCAAGGAACAGGTTTGGCAGGCGGCGCGCCTTGCCGATGACGCTGGCATTCCCGTTGTGTGTTACGGCCTGCGTACGGATTTCCAAGGCGAATTATTTCCTGGTTCCGCTGCCTTACTTGGCATAGCAGACAGTCTTGTTGAGCTTAAAGGCGTTTGCGATTGCGGACGCAAAGCGACGATGAACTTGCGCGTGGATGAGTTCGGAAAAGCAGTGGTCGACGGCGCACAAACCGAAATTGGCGGGGATGACCGCTACATCGCCATGTGCCGCAAGCATTTTAATGCGGCGCGGGCAGGGCGATAGGCCAATATGCATGGCTGGATCATCCTTGATAAACCGCTTGGGTTGGGTTCAACGCAGGCTGTCGCAGCCGTAAAGCGCAATTTGCGCAGCGCTGGCTTTGGCAAGGTCAAGGTTGGCCATGGCGGAACGCTTGACCCTTTGGCCACTGGCGTCCTGCCCATTGCGCTGGGCGAAGCGACCAAATTATGCGGGCGTATGCTGGACGCATCGAAAACCTATGATTTTACGATCTGTTTTGGCACCGAAACCAGCGGTTTGGATGCGGAAGGGGAGATCGTCGCGACCTCCGACATCCGCCCGAGCCTGGCGCAAGTCAAAGCGGTGCTTACTCAGTTTATCGGCCCCATTGAACAAATTCCGCCTGCTTTTTCGGCGATAAAGATAGACGGTAAGCGCGCCTATGACTTGGCGCGGGCAGGCGAGGCCGTGGAGATGAAAGCACGGGCCGTGACGGTGCATGACATCGCCATCCATATGGACGAGACCATGAGTGCGTTGGGTTCCGTCACGCTTAGCGCCGATGTTTCAAAAGGCACATATATTCGAAGTCTTGCCCGCGACATCGCTTACGCCCTTGGCACTGTTGGTCATGTCGCGATGCTGCGCCGCACGCGGGCTGGGCCGTTCAGCTTGGAAAGCGCGATTTCGCTGGACAAACTCAATGCATTCGGCCAAGGAGCCGCCCAAGAAGACATTATCTTGCCGATAGAGGCAGGGCTGGTCGACATCCCGGCTCTTAATCTCTCCCCGGAACAGGCAAGGGCAGTCCAACAGGGCCGCGTCTTGACCGGGATTGCCATGAAAGATGGGCTACATTGGGCGAGGGGCGCAGATTTGCGGCCTATCGCGTTGGTGCAGAACGTCGACGGGATATTGAAAACCGTCCGTGGCTTTAACCTTACTTAATGATGTTCGAAGGAAAAATATGTCTATTACTGCAGAACGTAAAGCCCAGGTCATCAAAGAGCACGCACGCGAGCCTAACGATACCGGATCACCAGAAGTGCAAGTTGCAATCCTGACGGACCGTATCAATGCCCTGACGTCCCATTTCAAAGACCACCACAAGGACAATCACTCGCGTCGTGGTCTTCTTCAAATGGTCAACAAGCGTCGTTCGCTTCTCGACTATCTGAAAAAAATTGACGGCGCGCGTTATGCCGCCCTCATCGCGAAGCTCGGTCTTCGTAAGTAAATTCACTCTCGGCCCGCTTCGGCGGGCCGTTTGCGTATTGCGCCTTTCCAAAAATGAATTTCGGGAGCGCATGAAAAGGGCATCCCAGCAATGAGGCTGGACTGTCATCGGGGCGCGAAAATGCCCCATCCGCGGCGGATCGGTATTTCCGCAACTCAAGAGGCCCCGCATCGCATTGGGCATGCGGGTCAAAGGAAAATCTATGTTTAATACGAAAACTGTATCAATCGAGTGGGGCGGACAAACCCTGACACTCGAAACGGGCAAAGTTGCCCGTCAAGCTGACGGCGCTGTTATGGCATCGCTTGGCGAAACTGTTGTGCTTTGCGCGGTTACCGCTGCAAAGTCCGTGAAGGATGGTCAGGATTTCTTCCCGCTCACCGTTCACTATCAAGAAAAATATTCCGCAGCCGGCCGGATTCCCGGTGGCTTTTTCAAGCGTGAACGGGGTGCGACCGAAAAGGAAACGCTGGTTTCGCGTTTGATCGACCGCCCACTTCGCCCGCTGTTCCCAGAAGGTTTCTATAACGAAATCAACGCAATCGCGCAGGTTCTCAGCTATGATGGCGAGAATGAGCCTGATGTATTGGCGCTTGTTGCTGCATCGGCAGCCATGACCATTTCGGGCGTTCCATTCATGGGCCCCATCGGCGCAGCGCGCGTGGGTTACCTGAATGGCGAATATATCCTGAACCCAACAGACGCGCAGGTTGCCGAAGGCGACCTCGACCTGGTTGTGGCCGCGACTTATGACGCGGTGATGATGGTGGAATCCGAAGCCAATGAGCTTTCGGAAGAAGTCATGCTGGGTGCTGTCCTGTTTGCGCATGACGCGTGTAAGGAAGTTGTTAAGGCCATTATTAAGCTTGCAGAACAAGCCGCGAAAGAGCCTTGGGCAATGGCAGAGCAGGCTGATTTGTCAGCCGCTAAGGACAAGCTGAAGAAGCTTATCGGCAAGGATATTGCCGCTGCGTATAAGTTGACTGACAAGTCGGCACGTTCGAACGCTCTGAATGTCGCGCGCGCAGCGGCCAAGGAAGCTTTCACCGACGCAAGCCCGCAGGATCAGATGGCTGCAGGCAAGCTGATGAAGAAGCTGGAAGCAGAAATCGTGCGTGGCGCCATCCTGAAGGACGGCACGCGCATCGACGGACGTACCACGTCGCAAATCCGTCCGATTCTGGCAGAAACGCATTTCTTGCCACGGTCACATGGTTCGGCATTGTTCACCCGTGGTGAAACGCAGACCATCGCAACCTGCACCTTGGGTACCAAGGACGCAGAGCAGATGATCGATGGCCTTGGTGGCCTGCATTATGAAAACTTCATGCTGCATTACAACTTCCCACCCTATAGCGTTGGTGAAGTTGGTCGCTTTGGCGCACCAAGCCGCCGCGACATCGGCCATGGTAAGCTTGCATGGCGCGCGCTGCACGCCGTATTACCATCCAAGGAAGAGTTTCCTTACACCATCCGTATTACCAGCGACATTACTGAATCCAATGGTTCGTCGTCGATGGCTTCGGTATGTGGCGGAAGCCTTGCGATGATGGACGCTGGCGTTCCCATCAAACGTCCGGTTTCGGGTATTGCGATGGGCTTGATCCTTGAAGGCAAGGATTTCGCAGTTCTGTCGGATATCTTGGGCGACGAAGATCATCTTGGCGATATGGATTTCAAGGTAGCAGGTACATCTGAAGGCATCACCACGATGCAGATGGACATTAAGATTGCCGGTATTACCCGCGAAATCTTTGAAGCTGCATTGAACCAAGCCAAGGAAGGCCGCGCGCACATCCTTGGTGAAATGGCCAAGGCATTGGGCGAAGCCCGTGGCGAATTGTCGGCGCATGCGCCTCGTATCGAAACGATGCAGATCGACAAAGCGAAGATCCGCGACATCATCGGTACTGGCGGCAAGGTCATTCGTGAAATCGTTGCGACTACCGGTGCAAAGGTCGACATTGATGACGAAGGTCTCATCAAGATTTCATCGTCCGACATTGCGCAAATCGAAGCCGCTCGTAAGTGGATTTCGGGCATCGTTGAAGAAGCAGAAGTTGGCAAGATTTATGACGGCAAGGTCGTCAATCTGGTTGATTTCGGCGCATTCGTAAACTTCATGGGTGGCAAGGACGGTCTCGTCCACGTCAGCGAAATGCGCAATGAGCGCGTTGAGAAGGTTACGGACGTCGTCAGCGAAGGCATGGACGTTAAGGTCAAGGTTCTTGAAATCGACCCACGCGGCAAGGTTCGCCTGTCGATGCGCGTCGTTGATCAGGAAACCGGTGAAGAGCTGGAAGACACACGCCCGCCCCGCGAAAAGAGCGAGCGCAGCGATCGTGGTCCCCGTCGTGAAGGCGGCGGTGGTGGACGCGGTGAAGGCCGTGGCGACCGTGGCCCACGCCGTGATGGCGGACGTGGTGAAGGCCGCGGCGACCGTGGCCCACGCCAAGAGCGTTCAGAAGGCGAAAACAAGGGCGGAGGCGACCCCGACCATGTGCCAGCTTTCTTGAAGGATTAAACAAAAACAGCCAGCGAGCTGCACGGTGGGCCTGCCCTCCGCAGCTTTAGCAAAGGCAAGAGAGAAAAGGGGCGGCTTCGGCGGCCCCTTTTTTGTTTGGGAATTCACCAGCATTATGGCAGATTAATTCTATGAAACGGCAGCGTTCAAAATCCGTCATCGGCACCAAGGCCTTCGCCGCAATTACTGCAGTCGAAGGACTGAAGCTAAGTGCTGCAAGCAAGAATCGTCTTGCGGACTTGAAAGCCAAGGGCCTTAACAATGATGAACGCCGCGCTGAAATCATCCGTGCCTATCGAGCCGCACGATAATTGTGAGCGGGAGCGCTTACGACAGCTTTGAAGACCCATATTGCTTCAAGGGAAGCTTCGTTCTCAAAAACAGAGCAGGGCTGCGCGACCCTGATGCACTTGAAGGTTTCGAACTCGAAATGTTATCAATTCGAGCGGAGGAACCCTTACCCGAAGGTAAATTCGACCCTGCGCATTATTGTGCCGTACACCGCCATCTATTTCAGGACGTCTATATATGGGCAGGCAAATACCGGACCGTGAGGACGGCCAAAGACGGCAATTCATTTTGCTATCCTGACCATATTGCAACACAGATGGACGGCTTGTTTGAAGCCCTGAATGGTGCCGCATTTCTGCCCGGCGTACCTCGCCACACTTTCGCAGAAGCGGCGGCACATTTTTTGTGGCCATTGGGGCAACAGTTCATCGCCGATACACAATATTTCGGCCACGCTGTTTGCGTGTTTATGCGCCGTGCCAAGCAAAAGGCTTGGCGGGGCGGACAAGATTATCTAGGGAACATTCATGAACAAAAAATTCCTTATGCCCGTCGCGGTATTGGCCGCATCTTCCTTGCTTTCTGGGTGCGCTGCGCTCGGTCTAGGTGGTGGCGGGGCAAAGCCGGGTAGCAACACCCGTTATGTCGCACGCGACGTCAATACGCTGTATACGGCTGCAAAGGATAAGCTTGATAAGAAGCAATATGAAGTCGCAGCGGCGTTATTTGACGAGGTCGAGCGTCAGCATCCTTATTCACCATGGGCGCGCCGTTCGCAGCTTATGAGCGCATTTAGCTATTATATGGCGCAGAAATACAACGAGTCGATCCAATCGTCGCGCCGTTTCCTGTCGATCCATCCGGGCAACAAGGATGCGGGCTACGCTTATTATCTGATTGCTTTGTCTTATTATGAGCAGATCAGCGATGTGACGCGTGACCAGAAGATTTCGGAGCAAGCATTGGCCGCTTTGGGTGAGGTGCAGCGCCGCTACCCCAATTCGCGTTATGCGTCGGATGCCACGTTGAAGATTGACCTTGTTCGCGACCATTTGGCCGGCAAGGAAATGGAAATTGGTCGTTTCTACCAACGTCGTGCCTTGTGGCTTGCGTCATCCGTGCGCTTTCGTGAGGTGATCGATAAATATGACACGACGACCCACACACCAGAGGCGCTGTATCGTTTGACCGAAAGCTATCTTGCCATGGGTGTGCCGGAAGAGGCGAAGAAGGCAGCGGCCGTTTTGGGTGCCAATTATCCCGGCAGCGAATGGTATGCGCGTGCCTATAACCTGATACAGAAGAACGCGCCCGCCGCGTAATGCCATGCTAACGGGGCTTTCGATCCGCGATGTCGTGCTGATCGAGGCACTGGACTTGGAGTTTGCAGGCGGGCTTGGTGTGCTCACGGGTGAGACTGGGGCAGGTAAATCCATATTGCTGGACGCGCTTGGTCTTGCCCTTGGTGCGCGCGCCGATAGCGGCTTGGTCCGGTCAGGCGCGGACAAAGCGCAAGTTACCGCGAGCTTTGATGCGCCGGCCCATGTCGCGGCCTTCCTTGCCGACAATGACATTGATATCGATAGCGATGAGCCTTTAATCATCCGCCGCTCGGTGAAGGCAGATGGCGGCAGCAAGGCATTTATCAACGACCAGCCTTGTTCAGCAGCGCTTTTGCGGGAGCTCGGCGCTGCGTTGGTGGAGATCCACGGCCAGCATGATGATCGCGGCATGCTCAACCCGCGGGGGCATCGCGGATTGCTGGACGCCTTTGGCCGAAGTGACACCGCAACCGTGTCGGCCAATTTTGCCGCGTGGCAGGATGCAAAATCGCGTTTGGATATTGCCCGTGAGGCGCTCGAAAACGCCGCGCGCGACCGCGAATGGCTGGAGCATGCCGTGGCTGAGCTTGCCGCGTTTCAGCCTCAACCCGGCGAAGAAGAACAACTCGCTGGCGAGCGGTCGGACATGCAAAAAGGCGAGCGCATTGCCGAGGACTTGAAGGCCGTGCTGGAAAGTTTTGACGGCCCGAAAAGCGGCCTGTCGCTGATCCGGGGGGCGGCGCGCAAGCTGGACCGTCTGGCCGACGCGCACCCGTTATTGGCAGAGGCGCTGACCGCGCTTGACCGCGCGGTGATTGAGGCGAGCGAGGCCGAGGATAAGTTAAACGCCGCCGCGCGCGCGATTGAATATGAGCCTGCACGGCTTGATGAGATTGAGGAGCGCTTGTTTGAACTGCGCGCACTGGCCCGCAAGCATAATATTGCGCCCGACGGCATCATCGCGCTGCAGGAAAAAATGACGGCGCAGTTGCAGTCGATACAGGCAGGTGGCGAGGGATTGGCTGTGTTGGAAGCCGAAGTCGCGGCCAAGCACAACGCCTATGTCGGGTCCGCAAACGCCTTGTCTGCGGTCCGTAACGCGGCTGCGGTGAAGTTGGATGCCGCTGTGAAAAATGAACTTGCGCCATTAAAGCTTGATGCTGCGCAGTTTCAGACGGCGGTGGAGAGATTGCCGGAGGACCGCTGGACGGCTTATGGCATGGACCGTGTCGAGTTTCTGATTTCGACCAACCCTGGCGCGCCCTTTGCGCCCTTGGCGAAGATCGCATCGGGCGGGGAATTGTCCCGTTTCATCTTGGCGTTGAAAGTCGCATTGGCCGAAGAGGGCGGAGCCGCCACGATTATCTTCGACGAAATTGATCGCGGCGTTGGCGGCGCCGTTGCTGCGGCGATTGGCGAACGCCTTGCGCGGCTTGCGACCCGCACACAATTGCTTGCCGTCACGCACAGCCCGCAGGTCGCGGCCAAGGGGAAGGCGCATTATTTTATCGCGAAATCGAGCCAAGGCACGGTGACGCGGACAGGTGTTATCTTGCTGGATGCCGAAGCGCGCCGCCAAGAAATCGCCCGTATGCTGTCCGGCGCAGAGATAACAGATGAGGCAAGGGCGCAGGCTGTTCGGCTTTTGGAGATTGTATGAAGATATTTGGGATTTTGATGGCTTTGTCGGCAAGCGCTTATGCTTATGCAACGCCGCAAGCTTCGGCACAACCGGCGGACCAGTTTTTTACGCAAATGTCGACGCTGTGCGGCAAAAGCTTCCATGGCACATTGGCCGCTGGCGATGACAGCGACGCGAGCTTTGCCACGGCCAAGATGCAGGCCCATGTCCGCACCTGCACCGACCGCGAAATCCAGATTTCGTTCGACGTTGGCGAAGACCGTTCGCGCACATGGATCATCACGCGGACCGACAGCGGCCTGCGCCTAAAACATCGCCATATGTTAAAAAACGGCACCGAAGACCCCGTATCGCAATATGGCGGCGACACCGCGCAAGTGGGAACGGCCATGCGTCAGGAATTTCCTGTCGATGCCTATTCCAAAGCGATGTTTACCAAAGAAGGCCGCACGGTTTCGAACACCAATGTTTGGGCATTTGAAATCGCTCCGGGCCAGACATTGACCTATGAATTGGCACGCCCGAACCGGTTATTCCGGGTGGCGTTTGACGTGGCTAATCCTGTCAATGGAGCCAGTGAGTGACATCTGAGGCGGATGCTGCCAACGAGCTGATGCGGTTGGCGAAACAGATATCGTACCACAATAAGCGCTATCACGCCGAAGATGTACCCGAAATTTCCGACGCGGAATATGACGCCCTTGTGCAGCGTAATAATGCGCTAGAGGCTGCATTTCCGCACCTTGTCCGCGCCGATAGCCCCAACACGCAAGTGGGGGCGGCGGTCGAAGGCTCTGGCCTCCAAAAAATCACCCATGCCAAGAGGATGATGAGCCTCGACAACGCCTTTGTGGCGCAAGATGTGTATGACTTTGTCGCGCGCGTGCGACGCTTCTTAAACTTGCCCGCTGACGCAGAGGTCGCGTTAACGGCGGAGGACAAGATTGACGGGCTTTCGTTGTCGCTGCGTTATGAGCATGGGGCGCTCAAACAGGCCGCGACGCGCGGCGATGGCAGTGTGGGAGAGGACGTTACCGCCAACGTCGCTTATATCGCTGACATCCCGCAAAAGCTGAACGGTGATGTGCCAGAGGTCTTCGAAATACGCGGCGAAGTCTATATGGCGAAATCTGACTTTGCGGCGATTAACGATGCACAAATGGCCAAAGGGGGAAAGCTGTTCGCCAACCCGCGCAATGCGGCTGCGGGGTCTTTGCGGCAAAAGGATGCAAAGGTTACGGCATCGCGCCCCTTGCGCTTTTTGGCACATGGCTGGGGGGATGTGAGCGCGCTGCCCGCCGATACACAAAACCAGGTGATGGCGTCGATTGCCGCTTGGGGCGTGCCGATATCGCCCTTGCTGCGCCGCTTTGGAGACACCGCAGACGTTCTGGCGCATTATGCCGACATCGAACGCCGCCGCGCCGATTTGCCTTATGATATTGATGGCGTTGTTTACAAGGTGGACCGTTTGGAATGGCAAGAACGGCTTGGCTTTGTCGCTAAATCGCCGCGCTGGGCGATTGCACATAAATTCCCCGCAGAGCGCGCAGAAACGACGCTGGAGCAGATCGATATTCAGGTTGGCAGAACGGGCAAGCTGACGCCGGTTGGCCGCCTGATGCCCGTCACGGTCGGCGGTGTGGTTGTGTCCAATGTGACTTTGCACAACCGCGACGAAATTGCACGCCTTGGCGTGCGTCCCGGCGATCGGGTTGTGGTGCAAAGGGCAGGGGATGTCATTCCCCAGATTGTTGAGAATTTGACCCGTGAAACGGCGCGTTCGGCCTATGAATTTCCAGCGCATTGCCCAGAATGTGGTTCCGAAGCGGTGGCCGAAGAGGGCGAAGTCGATGTGCGCTGCACGGCCGGATTGATTTGCCCCGCGCAACGGGTGCAACGCCTCATCCATTTTGTCAGCCGTGGCGCGCTCGATATTGAAGGGCTGGGCGAGAAAACCATTCAGGAATTTTTTGATCTGGGCTGGCTGGAAAGCCCTGCGGATATATTCCGCCTCCGGCAGCGCCGTGCTGCCATATTGTTGCGTGATGGCTGGCAGGATAAGTCTGTGGATAACCTGTTGGCGGCGATTGAGGCAAAGCGTGCGCCCGACGGCGCAAAACTGCTTTTTGGTTTGGGAATCCGCCATATTGGAACGGTCACGGCGCGGGATTTGTTCAAGGCGTTTGGATCCGTCGAGGAAATCGGCAAGGTCGGCCTAAGGCTTGCACAGGCCGATGAAGCCGCGATTGCGGATGTCACCGCGATAGATGGGGTCGGCGGCGCGGTGGCCGAGGCATTGGGTGATTTTTTCCACGAACCGCATAATCTGTCCGTTTGGACCGACCTTTTGAACGCGGTGCAACCGCCACCTTATGTTTCCAACATCCGCGAAAGCGCGTGGACAGGCAAAAATATTGTTTTCACCGGAAAATTGGAAACGATGAGCCGCGATGAAGCCAAGGCACAGGCCGAGGCGTTGGGGGCAAAGTCGGCCGGCTCCGTCAGCGCAAAAACCGATCTCGTTGTGGCCGGCCCCGGCGCTGGGTCGAAACTGAAACAGGCTAATGCGCTTGGTATTCAGGTTATTGATGAAGCCGAATGGGCAAATATCGTGCAAAACGCTTAATGCTGTCGGCATGGGGCGGCGGCAAAACGTCCCGACCACATCCCGTCGCCTCCCAGATCGTCATCCCCCGACCCCCGACCCCCGACCCCCGACCCCCGACCCCCGACCGTCATCCCCCGACCGTCACCGCCCCCCTCAGACCGTCACCCTGAACTTGTTTCAGGGTCCATTTATCAGCCTAAAACTGCGGTCTATGTGGCACGATGGATGCTGAACCGAGTTCAGCATGACATTTGGGAGAAACTTGCTTTCTTATCACCGTCGCCCCAGCGCAGGCTGGGGCCTATCCCGCCTATCGGCAAAACGCGGCGTTCACCGGGCAAGCGCGATAGGTTCCAGCAGTTGCTGTTGCCATAATATGGTTTCAAGTGTAACCAGTTTGCATGGACCCAAATAGCCACGTTTTTGATACGCCGCCCGCAGGCGCGCATGCCGACTGGACAGTGCCCCAAAATTGGGAAAAGTTCAGCGCGGATGAGCATGGCATGTGGGACCGCCTGTTTGCGCGGCAAACCGCCATGCTGCCGGGGCGCGCTGCTGATGCGTTCATGCGCGGCATTGATGTGCTGAAACTCTCCCGCCCCGGCATTCCCGATTATCGCGAACTGAACGCGCGTTTGATGGCGGCGACGGGCTGGCAGATCGTCGCTGTGCCCGGCCTTGTTCCGGACGATGTGTTTTTTGACCATCTGGCAAACCGCCGTTTCCCCGCTGGCAACTTTATCCGGACGCCGGAGCAGCTGGATTATCTGCAAGAGCCAGATGTCTTTCACGATGTCTTTGGACATGTGCCGATGCTGGCGGACCCAGTGTTTGCCGATTATATGGTGGCTTATGGCAAGGGCGGGTTGCGGTCGCTTGGCTTTGGCGCATTAGACCATCTGGCGCGGCTATATTGGTATACCGTCGAGTTTGGCTTGATCCAGCAACCCGATGGACTGCGCATTTATGGCGCAGGGATAGTGTCAAGCTATGCCGAAAGCGTCTTTGCTTTGGACGACCCCAGCCCGAACCGGATCGCGTTTGATTTGCTTCGGGTCATGCGCACGCATTATCGGATTGACGATTTTCAGCAGAGTTATTTTGTGATTTCGAGCATCGACGAATTGCTCAATGTCACGGTGGAAACGGACTTTGCGCCATTATATGCGAAGCTAGAAACACTTCCCGACATAAAGGCCGGTGAAATCTTGGCAGATGACATGCTGCGCACGCGCGGGACGCAAGCCTATGCGAAGGGGGCCGGTCGCTGACCAAGGGAGGCCGACTGGCAAACCCAATTAAGGCTCAAGGTAGCAACACGGCGCTCGGGTGGCGCAATGCTGCTTTTCTACCATGTTCCAAAATCTCCGGGGGGTTGGCTTGTGCGACCAGAGGCCCGAACGGGACGTTTCCAACCATAACTTCTGCGCTTTACCAGCCACAGACAGGGCCAGTCGCCGCAGTCAACCCGCCTTTCAAGACGGAAACCCTGCCGCTTATAGGCGCGCAACACAGATTTCGCCTGCGTATTCAGGAGCCCCGCCAATATCAATGAACCATTGTCGCACAGTATATTCGCAATGGACGGTGCAAGCTCAATCAAGGGGCCAGCAAGTATATTGGCCGTTACAAGGTCGTAGGGCGCCCGTGAGATGACAAGTGGGTGCGCGGTGCCTTCGGCCACACAAAGCGCGAGTTGCCCCTGAGAGACGCCACAGGGGACATTATTGGCATGCGCATTATCTGCGGTGACGTCGACGCTGACCGGATCAATGTCGGAGGCCGTCAGATACGCCTTTGGCCAAAGCCGATGTGCGGCAAAGGCAAGCAAGCCCGTGCCCGTGCCAATATCGGCGATCATATCGAACCGTTTGCCAGTCTGTTTCATGCTATCGAGCATCATCAGGCAACCGCTGGTCGTTTCATGACCGCCCGTGCCAAAGGCGCGGCTTGCCTCAATCAGGAATGGCGTTGCGCCCTTGGGCACAATGCCCTTGTTGGAACTGGTGTGGACATAAAAACGCCCCGCATGGACGGGCTTCAAACCTTGTTGGCTCAACACGACCCAGTCGGCATCGGGGAGCTTTTCAATAACAGGTTTTGCCTTTGCAGCACTGTTTAAGCGATTGTGGATTGCCGCGATAACCGCTTGATCTGGTTCAACCGCAAAATAGGCATCCAAGCGCCATTTGTCGTCATTAAACGCCTCAACCTCGTCCGCCACTATGGTGGGCATGGGATCGAGCGACGCCAGCCATTCATCATCCTCATGCATGGCTTCGGCTTCTGCACGGGTGCAGGGAAACCGGACCTTCCAATTACCGGACATAGCTTGCGCCATTTACGTCGAGTACCGCGCCGGTCATGGACGGTGGCGCTTCCAAAGCGCAGAACTTCGCCATGATCGCGACCTCTTCGGGGTCGGCGACCTTGCCCAAGGGGATATCGGCCAGCAATTTATCGCCGCCGCGGCTTTCCAGATATTCTTCGGCCATGCCCGTCATGGTGAATCCGGGGCAGATGGCGAAGGCATAAATACCCTCTTTCGCATAAGCGCGCGCGATGGTTTTGGTCATCGCGACCATGCCCGCTTTTGATGCGGCATAATGCCAATGGGCGGGGCTATCGCCGCGATGTGCGGCGCGGCTGGCGATGTTAACGATCCGGCCTGATGCGCCACTGGCCTGCCAATGCAGCACCGCGCGGCGGCATAAATCCGCGCTAGCGGTCAGGTTAATCTGCATGGTGCGGTTCCAGCTTGCCAGCCATTCATCGTCTGGCCGGCAAACGGCGTTCACTTCAAAGACGCCTGCATTGTTGATGAGGACGTCAATGCGACCATCCAAGCCTTCAAGCGCCTTTGCCCAAAGCCGCGCGGGAACCGCCGGATCATTCAGGTCACCATCCTGACTGGACAGGGCAACCACCTTTATTGTGGCTGGGTCAAAGCTTGCGGCGATTGCGGCGCCAATTCCGCGCGAGGCGCCGGTGATAAGGATATGTGTTTTCATCGACGCTGCCTTTCACAGCGCAGATAAAATTTCAACTAAAGTTATTAGGAGCAGGACCCGTTAAATCCACTTTTGAGGTTTGAGGCCATTTTGACGCCGCGATGGCGGATTTATCTGGTCGTGAGCTTAAACAAATTGGTTCGCCGATTGCGCGTTTCGCAATGCGCAGGTCTTGCACCACAGCATGAATTGATTAAAGAGCGTCGCAACGACGACCGCTTGCATATATGAAGGACGCTGAAAACATGGCGAAAAACCCGAACCGACCACTGTCACCGCATTTGCAGGTGTATCGTTGGTCGCCGCAAATGGCCATTTCTATCTTCCACCGTGCGACAGGCTTTGTTCTTGCGACGGCCGGAATGATGACTTTATTATGGTGGTTGTCGGCTATTGGGGGCGGGGCAGAAAGCTATGCCACGTTCCAACAATATGTCGTTTCGGCAGGTGCCGATGGTACTGCCTTGCAAATCGCCAGTAACTGGTTCTTCCGGCTCGTGGCTTTGGCCGTGACTTTCAGCTTCTTTCAGCATTTGGCGTCGGGTCTGCGCCACCTCGTGCTGGATATTGGCGCTGGTTATGAATTGAAGACCAACCGGTTGTGGGCATCGGTTGCATTTATCGCAGCCATTTTTGCAACTGCATTGGTCGCCCTGTTTGTGGCATCGCGCTTTCTTGGAGTTTTGTGATGGACAGTAGAACATATATTGGTCGCGTCCGCGGCTTGGGTTCGGCCAAGCATGGCGGTGAACATTGGCTGAAGCAGCGTTTGACCGCGATTGGCAATGTGTTGCTGACAACATGGTTTGTCGCGTCATTGTTGATGATCCCAAGTTTTGACCAAGCTGCATTGGCGCAGTGGTTGGCGCAGCCATTGGTTGCTGTTCCGATGATCTTGATGATCGCCAATATCTTTGCGCATGCCCGCTTGGGCCTTCAGGTGTTGATCGAGGATTATGTCCATGATGACGGCTTGAAATTTGCGGCTATGACGCTTTTGAACTTTTACGTCATCGCCAGCGCCGTGTTCGGCATTTTCGTCGTCGCAAAACTCGCATTTACCGGAGCTCCCGCCTGATGTCTGACGCTTATAAGATTATTGACCACATATATGACACCGTCGTTGTCGGCGCTGGCGGTTCTGGTCTGCGCGCTACCATGGGCAGTGCGGAAGCGGGTTTGAAAACGGCTTGCATTACCAAGGTCTTCCCAACGCGTTCGCACACTGTCGCGGCGCAGGGCGGGATTGCGGCATCGCTTGGCAACAACTCGCCGGACCATTGGACCTGGCACATGTATGACACGGTTAAGGGCTCCGATTGGCTCGGTGACCAAGATGCCATCGAATATATGGTGCGTGAGGCACCTGCTGCGGTCTATGAATTGGAACATGCGGGCGTGCCATTTTCGCGCAACGCCGACGGCACTATCTATCAACGGCCCTTTGGCGGCCATATGCAGAATATGGGCGAAGGCCCGCCGGTACAGCGTACCGCAGCAGCAGCCGACCGAACGGGTCACGCGATGTTGCATGCTTTGTATCAACAAAGCCTGAAATATGACGCGGATTTCTTCATTGAATATTTCGCCCTCGACCTCATCATGGAAAATGGCGAATGCCGCGGCGTCATCGCCATGTGCATGGAAGATGGCAGTATTCATCGGTTTAAGAGCCACGCAGTCGTGTTGGCAACCGGCGGCTATGGCCGCGCCTATTTCTCCGCAACGTCGGCGCATACTTGCACCGGTGATGGCGGCGGCATGGTCTTGCGCGCTGGCTTGCCATTGCAAGATATGGAATTTGTCCAGTTCCACCCAACGGGTATTTATGGCGCTGGCGTGCTGATTACCGAAGGCGCACGCGGCGAGGGCGGTTATCTGACCAACAGCGAAGGCGAACGCTTTATGGAGCGTTATGCCCCATCGGCGAAGGATTTGGCATCACGCGACGTGGTCAGCCGCTCCATGGCGCTTGAAATGCGCGAAGGGCGCGGCGTTGGCGAACATAAGGACCATATTTACCTGCACCTCGATCATATCGACCCAGCGGTATTGGCGCAGCGTTTGCCCGGCATTACCGAAAGCGGAAAGATTTTCGCTGGCGTCGATTTGACACGTCAGCCGCTGCCCGTGACGCCGACCGTTCACTACAACATGGGCGGCATTCCGTGCAATTATCATGGCCAAGTTGTGACCAAGGTTGGTGACGATCCTGAAGTCATCGTTCCTGGCCTCTATGCCGTTGGCGAAGCGGCCTGCGTTTCGGTGCATGGCGCGAACCGCCTTGGGTCGAACTCGTTGATCGACTTGGTCGTATTTGGTCGCGCAACTGGTTTGCATCTGAAATCATCGTTGACGCCAGGTGCTCCGCATAAGGCACTGCCAAAGGACGCCGCAGACCTCGCACTGGCCCGCGTCGACAAGTTCCGCAATGCAAAGGGCGGATCACCGACTGCCGAGATCCGTTTGCAAATGCAGCGCACGATGCAAAAACATGCCGCCGTTTTCCGCGACACTGCGTTGTTGGAAGAAGGCGTGGTTGAAATGCAGAAGGTGAACCAGCGTCTTGCCGACGTCCATGTCACCGACCGCAGCTTGATCTGGAACACCGACCTTATCGAAACGCTTGAGCTTGATAACCTGATGGCGCAGGCGGTTTGTACGGTCGAAAGCGCCAACAACCGCAAGGAAAGCCGCGGCGCCCATGCGCACGAAGATTTCCCCGAGCGCGATGATGCCAATTGGATGAAGCACACCGCGTCATGGTTTGACGGTTGGGGCGGTTCCGGTGGTAAGGTCACAATCGACTATCGCCCGGTGCATGATTATACGCTGACCGATGATGTCGAGTATATTAAGCCAAAGCCACGGGTGTATTGAGGGTTCGATAGCGGGAACCGCAAAGGATACTTCGCCCCAGCGCAGGCTGGGGCCTATCCCGCGTTTCAGTGTAGCGCGTCGGGGGCTTGTGTAAACCGATAGGCGCGATAGGCACCAGCCTTCGCTGGTGCGACGGTGGTTTTGGGAAATTAGACAGCCATAAAATGTCCACGTTGCCTCAGCATAGGCTGGTACTGCGGTATGTGTCGAAAACGAACCCAGCAAATAAACACTACGTCGCCCCAGCGTAGGCTGGGGCCTATCACGCGTTTCAGTTTAGCGCCTTGGATCGCGGTGTAAACCGGTAGATGCGATGGACCCCAGCCTGCGCTGGGGCGACGTGGGGTTGGTGGCTATCTGTTCAGGTCTTCATACAAGTCCCGCCAATCGGGGTTAGCCCTGCTTATCAACTCTGTTTTCCATCGGCGCTTCCAAACCTTCATGGCTTTTTCCCGGTTGATGGCGTCTTCGATGTCATCAAAAGCTTCATAATAGACCAAAATCTTACAGCCATTTTCTTTACAGAATTCTGAGCCTAGGTAGCTCTTATGCTCCCAAATCCGGCGCGGGAGGTTGGCTGTCACGCCGATGTAGAGCGTGCCGTGCGGGCCGCTGGCCATGATGTAGACATATCCGCCCTTTGCCATCAGATAAGCTCCCACGTCGCCCCAGCGAAGGCTGGGGCCTGTCCCGCGTTTCAGTGTAGCGCGTCTGGGGCTTGTGTAAACCGATAGGCGCGATAGGCACCAGCCTTCGCTGGTGCGACGTTGGGTTGGGAAAATTACCCAAGTCAACAAACTCTAGGTCGCCCCAGCGGAGGCTGGGGCCTATCACGTAGTGAAGGCTTGCACGATGATTGTCGGCTTGCGCGGCAAAGCCTAATTAGCCCACCCCGTTATAGCCGCGCAAATACCTCCGCCGTAATCTCCAAACTCCGTTTGCGCTTTTCATGATCAAAAACCGAACAAGCGACGATGATTTCGTCGGCCTGTGTTCGCGCCTGAAACGCCTGCACCGCCGATTTTACGGTGTCGGCTGCACCAATCGCGCTGGCGGACAGAACATCATGCAGCGCCGATGCAAAATGCGGGGGAAGCGACGCGACATAGCCTTCTACGGGTGGCGGCAATTGGCGCGGGTTGCCGGTGCGCAGGGCAACGAAGCTTTGCATGAGCGAGCTCGCTAAAAATTCCCCTTCTGCATCTGTGTCAGCAGCGATGATGTTGAACGCGGCTATGGCATGTGGCGCGTCAAGCACGGCGCTTGGGCGGAAATGGCTGCGGTAGATGTGCAGGGCTTCATCCAGCATTTGCGGCGCAAAGTGGCTGGCAAAGGCGAAGGGCAGGCCCAAAGCGGCGGCCACTTGCGCGCCATAGAGGCTGCTGCCCAAAATGTAGAGTTGGACATGGGCGCCTGCCCCGGGCGTGGCGACGATACCCGTTTTACCATCATCGGCGAAATAGCTTTGCAATTCCATCACGTCGCGTGGGAAGGCATTGGGATCGCTATCAAGCGTCCGCCGGATCGCGGCGGCAACGCGTTGGTCACTACCCGGCGCGCGGCCAAGCCCCAGATCAATCCGGCCCGGATAGAGCGCATCCAAAGTGCCAAACTGTTCCGCGATGACCAAGGGGGAATGGTTGGGCAGCATGATGCCGCCGGAGCCAATGCGCATGGTCTGGGTCGCCGCCGCAATATGCCCGATGACAACGCTGGTCGCGGCACCGGCAATGCCGCGCATGCCATGATGTTCGGCAACCCAATAACGTGTGAAGCCAAGTTTTTCGGCATGTGCCGCAAGATCAGCCGCATAAGCAAGCGCGCTTGCGACCGTTCCGCCTTCCACAACAGGCACCAGATCAAGAAAAGAGAAGGAAGTCATAGCGCGTAGATGGTGGCTTATCCCAACAAAGCCAAGCGCAATCGACTATTTCTGCGTGCCGTGCGATATGCGGTGATGTGATCACCGAACTTTTCATACCTTTCCTCGTGACGACAATGCTGATCGAGCTAACCCCTGGCCCAAATATGGCGTGGTTGGCGTTGACCAGCGCGAGCGAGGGCAAAAGGTCTGGATTTGCCGCAGTAGCAGGGATTGCGCTTGGTCTCGCGATACTGGCTGCGGCATCGGCAGTCGGCCTTGCGGCGTTGGCATCGCGTTCCCCAGCGATGTTCAGCCTGTTACGATATGCAGGTGTCGCCTATTTGCTCTGGCTGGCTTGGAAAACATGGGCGGGCAAAGATGAACCCATAACGGATAGCGTAAGCAAAAATGCGCTCGGTGCATGGTTTCGCCATGGGCTGTTGTTGAACATGTTGAACCCCAAGGCAGCGGTGTTCTTCATCACGGTTCTGCCAGCGTATATCACGCAAAGCGCGCCAGTTACGCCGCAAACGGCTTTGCTGTCTGCAAGCTATGTCGCGATTGCCACCTTTGTGCATCTCGTCATCGTTGCACTCGCGGCGCAAGCGCATGGATGGATATCTGCTGGGAACAGGGCGCGCGTCGTCCGCCGCGTCTTTGCCGTTTTATTAGCAGGTATCGCTATCTGGTTTCTGATGAGTTCGGCTTAGCGCCAGCGCAGCATGGACCGGTCAAGTTGCGCCGGTGATGTCACCCCCATCAACCGCATATCGCGTGCAATTTCGTCACGCAATTTGCCGACGATGCGTTCGACGCCGGGTTGTCCCGCTGCGGCCAAGGCATACAGATAGAGCCGCCCGCCCGAGCAAGCCGTGGCCCCTGCGGCCAGCGCCTTCAAAACATGGCTGCCACGCTGCACGCCGCCGTCGCAGATGATGTCGATCTTGCCACCTACGGCATCGGCAATTTCGGCTATTTGATCGAACGGGGAGCGCGAGCCGTCCAATTGCCGTCCGCCATGGTTGGACACCATGATCGCGGTTGCGCCAATGTCGACCGCGCGTTTCGCATCGTCGACGGACATGATGCCTTTCAGGCAAAATTCACCGCCCCAATCCGAACGCACCTTTTCCGCCATTTTCCAGTCCATCGATGTATCGAGCATAGTATTGAAATATTCCGCGACCGATACCGCGACATTGGTGCCCGCATCGACATGGGTCTGCAAATTGGGCAGCGCAAATTTTTCGCGGAATAGATAATTTAGCGCCCATTGCGGGTGGATGGCATAGCTTAACACCGACGCGGGTGTGAAACGCGGCGGCGAGGTGAAGCCACTACGCAGGCACCGTTCGCGGTTTCCCGAAACGATCGTGTCGACCGTCAACGCAATTGCATCAAACTTCGCCGCTTTGCAGCGTTCGATCATCGATGCGTTCAGCCCCTTGTCCTTGTGGATGTAGAGTTGGAACAATTTGGGCGTTTTGATGGCCGCGCCGATTTCTTCAATGCTGACGGTGGCCAATGAGGAGATACCGAACCAAGTGTTATGTTGCTGCGCAACGGAGGCGACCGCACGTTCGCCTTGCCAGTGGAACAGGCGCTGCAAGGCGGTAGGGGACAGCATCAGCGGCATATCAATCCGCTGTCCCATCACAGTCACGCCCATGTCGATTTCCGACACACCAGCCAAGACATTGGGCACCAGATCGCAATCGTCAAATGCCGACGTGTTGCGCGTCTTTGTCCGTTCATCGTCGGCGGCGCCATCGATGTAATTGAAGATCGGTGAGGGCAGGCGCGATTCTGCTAAACGGCGGAAATCGGCAACATTATGGCAATCTTTTAAACGCATTTTGGTCTTATACAGACCTTGCGCATAATTGCATGCATTTGGATGATCTACCCGATCAAGGGGCGTATGCTTTTCTGCTTAGGGGGGACGGTCGTCGCGCCGCATATTGTCCTGATGGAACATTGCGTTTAGCGTCGCATTGCGCAAGACAGCGCCATCCAAATTGCAAAGGCATGCTCATATGTTCCTCGAAGGCAAAACAGCACTTATCACGGGTTCAACCTCCGGCATCGGATTGGGCTATGCCCGTGCGCTGGCGGCGCAAGGGGCGCATGTGATGATAAACGGGTTCGGCGATGCCGACTTGATCCAAAGCTATGTTGCCGAACTCAGCAAGGTGAGCGGCGGAAAGGCGCATTATTCCGCAGCCGACATGACTCAACCCGACAGCATCCGAGCTATGGTCTCCGAATGCACCAACCTATTGGGATCGCCTGATATTTTGATCAATAATGCCGGAATTCAGCATGTTGCGCCAGTTGACGAATTTCCGGAGGACAAATGGGATGCGATTCTGTCGATCATCCTGTCCTCGGCATTCCACACCACAAAGGCCGCTTTGCCCGCTATGAAGGCCAAGGGCTGGGGCCGTATCATCAACACAGGATCGATGCATAGCCTCGTCGCATCGCCTTTCAAATCGGCCTATAATGCCGCAAAGCATGGCCTTGCAGGCTTTACCAAAACGGTCGCGCTTGAAGTGGCGACGCAAGGCATCACAGTGAATAACATCTGCCCGGGCTATGTCTGGACATCGTTGGTCGAGAACCAAATTCCCGATACCATGAAAGCCCGCGGGCTAACGCGGGATCAAGTGATCAACGACGTCCTGCTGGCCAATCAGCCACAGAAGAAATTTGTGCAGGTGGAGCAATTGGCCGCGCTTGCGGTGTTTTTATGCCGGGATGAGGCAAGCGCGATTACCGGCACAAACCTGTCGGTCGATGGCGGCTGGACTGCGCAATAACAGGAAATATCGCACGCGATAGGACAACAAAAAACCGCCGGCATTGCTGCCGACGGTGAGTTGTTTTCCTCCCCAGGAAAACTGAAATAGATAGGCTGGCTATTTGCCGCCAGCGCTACCAAGCCGGTGATATAGCCGCGCGAATTTGACGGATTCAGGCTTGTCCTGAATAACCTCAAGATAATGCAGCAATGCTTGGCGAAGCAGCGTCAGGTCCTCGGTCGAAAGGACCGCACGTGCGCGTGGTGGCTCTCCCATATCGATCGCTCCTTACGCGGCTTGGCCAAATTGGTTCATCGTATTGTCTTTGCCGCCCGCCTTTAACGCAGCTTCACCGGCAAAATATTCCTTATGATCATCACCAATGTCGGAACCCGACATATTCTGGTGCTTGACGCAAGCGATGCCCTGACGGATTTCCTTGCGCTGAACGCCAGCAACATAGCCCAGCATGCCCATTTCGCCGAAATAATCTTTCGCCAAATTGTCCGTGCTAAGTGCCGCTGTATGATAGGTCGGTAGCGTGATCAGATGGTGGAAAATGCCGGCACGCTTCGCGGAATCGCGCTGGAAGTTCTGGATACGGACATCCGCCTCAATCCCCAAAGGCGTCTCGTCATAGCTTGCGCTCATCAGGTTTGCGCGTTCATAGGCCGAAACGTCCTGACCTTCGGCGGACCAAGCATCAAACACTTGCTGCCGGAAATTCAGCGTCCAGTTAAAGCTTGGCGAATTGTTATACGCCAGTTTTGCATTCGGTACGACTTCCCTGATACGGTCAACCATGCCGGCAATCTGTTCGATGTGCGGCTTTTCGGTTTCGATCCAGATGAGGTCGGCACCGTTCTGAAGCGACGTGATGCAATCCAATACGCACCGGTCTTCGCCAGTTCCTGAGCGGAACTGAAACAGGTTGGATGGCAAACGCTTTGGCCGCAGCAACTTTCCGTTCCGGTTCAAAATGACGTCGCCATTTTGCGCCGTGGCGGGGTTTATTTCTTCACAATCGAGGAAGCTGTTGTACAAATCGCCCAAGTCACCGGCGGCGGTTGAAACGGCGATCTGCTTGGTCAGGCCCGCCCCAAGCGAGTCGGTGCGCGCAACGATGATGCCATCTGGCACGCCGAGTTCGAGGAATGCATAACGGCAGGCGCGGATTTTCTGAAGAAAATCTTCATGCGGCACGGTAACTTTTCCGTCTTGGTGACCGCACTGTTTTTCGTCCGACACTTGGTTTTCGATCTGGAGTGCGCAGGCACCAGCCTCAATCATCTTCTTTGCAAGCAAATATGTGGCTTCTGCGTTGCCGAAGCCCGCATCAATGTCCGCAATAATCGGCACGACATGTGTTTCATGGTTTTCAATTTTGTCCATGATGGCGGATGCGCGCGCTGTGTCCTGCTGTCCGCGAGCATCGTCTAAGTCGCGGAAGAGGATGTTGAGTTCGCGGCTGTCGGCTTGGCGCAAAAATGTGTAGAGCTCTTCGATAAGCGCAGGAACGCTTGTCTTTTCATGCATAGACTGGTCGGGCAGGGGGCCAAATTCGCTGCGCAATGCGGCAATCATCCAACCTGACAGATACAGATAACGCTTCTTCGTGGTTCCGAAATGCTTTTTGATGGAAATCATCTTTTGCTGCGCGATGAACCCGTGCCAGCAACCCAGCGATTGTGTGTATTGCGCGGGATCAGCATCATAGGCCGCCATGTCGTCGCGCATGATTTTGGCGGTATAGCGGGCGATATCGAGACCTGTCTGGAATCGGTTTTGCAACTGCATCCGTGCGACGGATTCGGCGCTGATGGAATCCCACGTTCCGTTATGCGCGGCAATTTGCGCGCTGTTTGTGGCAATCAGTGTCTGATATGACATGTTCTATTCCTTCATTCGTGGGGAGCTATCACCTGCTTCTCTGCCACTTGCGCGGAAAAGCCGAGCCAATTTTGTAATATTTGTTGTGTTATCGTCGTAAAACTCTATCGTTTATTTGTAATGTTGTAATGTTATTGACAAGAGTGCGATGGCCGAAGAAAAACTATTTGCAGGACATGCTGTGCGCAGGATCCGCCGCGCTTATGGTCTTACTCAGGGATCAATGGCTGATACGCTTGCGATTTCGCCGTCATATCTCAATCTGATTGAACGTAATCAACGGCCGCTGACCGCGACCTTGTTATTGAAACTGGCGCAGTCTTATGACTTCGACCCGCGTACATTGACGGGTGCAACGCCGGGTGGGGGCGTTGATGCCATCCGGCGCCGGCTTAGTGACCCGATATTTGCTGACCTCGCCATTGACCGGGCGCAAGTCGAAGAATGGATTGCCGCAAGCCCGGATGCGGTAGAGGCGTTTGCCCGCGCATTTGACCGCCTTTCCGGTGGTTCGCACGGCGGGGCGACTGCTGCAGCGGGCGGCGCGCAGATTGAACCTGAAGCCATCGCATCGGCGCGGCGCGAAATTGAACGCTGGCGCAACCATTTCGCCGATTTGGATTCGCAGGCTGAGACCCTTGCCGACGAATTGCGGCTCGCCAATGCGGATCTATATGGCGCGATTACCGAACGGCTTCGCGTAAAGCATCAGCTTTCCATACGCATTTTGCCATTTGACGTTATGCCAGACAGGCTCCGTCGCCTTGACCTGCACGCACGGCAGTTGCAATTATCCGAGTTGCTTGATCCTGCCAGCCGCACATTTGCCGCTGCGTTGCAGCTTGGCACGTTGGAAGCAAAGGCGGAGATTGATGCGCTGGTTGCCGGAGCATCCTTCCCGGAACGGGCCGCTGAACGGCTCTATCGTCGCCATTTAAGCAGCTATTTCGCTGCCGCTGTTATGATGCCTTATGCGCGCTTCCTCCGCGCCTGCGAAGCTACGGGTTATGATATCATACTGTTGCAGCGACGCTTCGGCGCAGGTTTTGAACAAATTGCCCATCGCCTAACGACGTTGCAGCGTGTCGGGCAGCGCGGCCTGCCGTTTTTCATGTTGCGCATTGATAAAGCGGGGCAAAGCAGCAAGCGCTACGCGGGTGCAAGCGCATCGCCTTTGGTGGAGACGGACCGGCGTTGCCCTTTATGGCATGTGCATAATGTGTTTGCGCGGCCCGGGACGTTGATGCCGCATTTGGTGGAGTTAGAGGACGGCAGTCGCTGGTTCACTTTGTCGCGTACCGTGCACCCACAAACCGCGGTGAGCGGCAGCGTGGAGGCCGAGTTCGCGATCTGCCTTGGCTTGGATGCAAAGCTTGCCGCACCATTGGCCGCTGCCCGTGGTTTAGACCTTAAAAATGGCATGGCGACGGCCATCGGGCTTGGCTGTTCAGCGTGTACCCGGCCAGAATGCTCTCAAAGAAGTGCGCCGCCCGCTGGACGGGTGCTAGTATTCAACGAACGCGAAAGAGGTATGTCACCATTTACCTTTGATCAACTTGCCTGATAGCCCCCATGAAGGGCTTAGGGTCAGGCCTAGGTCAGCGCGAGCAACTCTGCTGGATCAATGCCTGCGCGCTGCATCTGCGCTTTTACGTCGGGCCAAACATTCTGAACGAAATGGTCGCGTTCAAAACTCCGCAGCTTTGCAGTGGCGCCACGGGCCACAAACAGGCCAACGCCACGTTTGACATCGACCAAGCCGCTGTCTTGAAATAATTGATAGGCCTTGGCCACAGTCAGCGGATTTGCACCCTGAACCGCTGCAAATGCACGCACAGAGGGCAGCATTTCCCCTTCTTTATATTTGCCGTCGAGGATCGCCGCAGCAATCACGTCACGCAATTTTAGATAGACTGGTTTTGCATCATTTTTCATCACATACTTACTGCCATAATACAGTATGGCGCGTCAAGCACAGGTGAATCTACGTAATTACGGCCATGCGCGGATGATGTCGCTTGGAACGGGGCGTGGGCGTTCTTCAAGCGCGAGCGCTGGGGTGCCGATGAAGAACATTCCGGCCATCTTTTCATCGTCCTGACACAGGGCCGCGTGAACCACAGGGTCGTAATTTACCCATCCCGTGATCCAACTACCGACAAAGCCGTGCGCATGTGCCGCATGCAGTAAATTCATGCCAACCGCGCCGACGCTCATCTCCTGCTCCCACAGCGGAATTTTCAGGCTTGGTTGCGGGGCAAATATCAGCAGGATGAGGGTTGGGGCCATATGCGCCGGGGCAATCGCAGCTTCAATTTGCGCAGGGCGAGCCTCGGGGTTCGCTGCGCAGAATGCTGTTCTTAATAGGTCCGCAAAGGCCGATCGGTCGGTGATCTCGACAAAACGCCATGGGAATAATTTGCCATGGTCGGGCGTGCGCATCGCCGTTTGTAAGATCAGGTTAAGCTTCGCCGCGTCGGGGCCAGGCGCAACCATATCGCGTGGCTTGCCAGAGCGGCGGCTTTCAAGATAGGCGGGAACAGAAGAAAGATCGTTGAACATTCCGCACCCTTCGACGAAATTCGACCCCTTCGGCAATAAAATTCTTCACACACGCAATTTTTTCGGTAGGTTCCGGCGCAATCGTCCCTTTCACGGGATTTTAAACATAACAAGGATGAGGGGTTCGCTCGATGGCGACATCATATGCGCAAGATGGAGATGCAGCAGGGACATTCCTTGGCCATCCCAAAGGTCTTTTTGTATTATTCTTTGCCGAGATGTGGGAGCGTTTTTCCTATTACGGCATGCGCGCACTGCTGATTTTCTATCTGACCAAGCACTGGTTGTTTTCGGATGAAGATTCCGGCGTCATATACGGGGCCTACACGGCGTTGGTGTATATTACGCCGGTGCTGGGTGGGTATCTAGCGGATCGCTACCTTGGGCAGCGAAAGGCCGTGACCTATGGTGCTGTATTGCTAACCTTCGGGCATTTTTTGATGGGCTTTGAAGGAACCGGCGGACAGGATGCTGCCTCCTTGAATATCTTCTGGCTTGCGCTGGCGTTTATTATTGTGGGTTCAGGTTTCCTGAAAGCAAACATCTCGGTTATTGTGGGTCAATTATATCCACGCACAGACGTACGTCGCGATGGTGCTTACACCATCTTCTACATGGGCATTAACCTGGGCGCTGCGCTGGGCGCATTGCTCTGCGGCTATCTGGGCGAAACCTATGGCTGGTCATACGGTTTTGGCGCTGCCGGCGTCGGTATGTTGCTTGGCCTCATTGTATTTGTCGTATTCAAGCCGTTGCTGTTGGGACGTGGCGAGCCGTTAAACCCTGAAGCGTTGAACAAGACCGTTTTAGGTATAAAGTTGGAATGGCTGCTATATCTTGTCGGCCTTGTGGCTGTGGTTATTTGCTGGTGGTTGGTTCAAAACCAAAGCGTTGTTGGCACGTTGCTTGGCATCGCTGGTGCGATTCTTGTTGGTTATGTTTTGTGGACAGCGGTGCGTAAACTTGAGCCACATGACCGTGACCGCATTTTTGCGGCGATGTTCTTGATTATCGGCTCGATCCTGTTCTGGGCTTTGTTTGAACAGGCTGGTTCTTCTTTAAACCTGTTTACAGACCGTCATGTGGATCGCGCGGGCGTTCCGGCGTCGGTGTTCCAATCCTTAAACGCCATCTACATTGTTATGCTTGCTCCATTGTTTGCATGGCTATGGACATCTCTTGGCCGTAAGGGACTTGAACCGTCGGCTGCGGCGAAATTCGGCCTTGGTATTGTGCAGCTCGGCATTGGTTTTCTCGTCCTTGTGGCCGGTTCGGCTGCGGCGGGTGCAGACAGCATGGTGCCTGTATTGTTCATCTTCCTGATTTATTTGTTCCACACGACCGGCGAGTTGTGCTTGTCGCCTGTAGGCCTAAGCGCGATGAACCGGCTTGCGCCTGCACATCTTGCATCATTGATCATGGGAACGTGGTTTTTTGCATCGGCAACTGGGAACTTTGTTGCGGGATTGATCGCTTCGGCAACGGGATCAGAAGCGGCATCTGGCGAAGGCGCAGGACGTGAAGTCGTGATGGCCGTCTATAGCCAGATTGGCTGGATCGCGATTGGCGTCGGCGTAGCTGTTGTCGTCATTTCCCCACTTATCAAGAAACTGATGCACCTTGACACGCTCAAGGACGAAGACACTGCAGAAGAAAAGGCAGCATAAGCATATGAAGAGCAATTTGCGCTGGTCGATCCTGGCCGCTCCACTGGCCCTGATGGCGTGTTCCAACGCCGAGGGTCCAAAGACCGTTTCCGCAACCCCTGCGGTGAAGCCAGCGGAAAAGGCTCCCGCGCCGTTTCCGTCAACATATAAGGCCTATCCCGGTGTTGCGACGGCCATTCGTAACGTCACTATATATGATGGCGAAGGCGGCAAGATCAACAATGGCGTGGTGTTCATGTCTGGCGGTAAGATCAGCAGCGTTGGCGGCGCAGACACGAACATTCCGGCGGGCGTGAATGTGGTTGACGGCACTGGCAAGTTTGTGACGCCTGGCATCATCGATATTCACTCTCATTTGGGTGACTATCCCACGCCATCAGTTGAGGCGCATAGCGACGGCAATGAAGCTACATCGCCCACGACGCCCGAAGTATGGGCCGAACATAGCGTATGGCCGCAAGACCCAGGTTTCAGCCGCGCACTCGCCAATGGCGGCGTGACGGCGCTGCAGGTATTGCCGGGTTCAGCCAACCTCATGGGCGGCCGGTCGGTCGTCCTGAAAAACGTCTATGCCCGTACCGTCCAAGGCATGAAGTTCCCCGACGCGCCTTATGGTATGAAAATGGCCTGCGGTGAAAATCCGAAGCGGGTTTACGGAAGCAAGGGGCGGATGCCATCAACACGCATGGGCAACATCGCGGTGAACCGGCAGACCTGGATTAAGGCGCAGGAATATAAGAAAAAGCGCGACAGCGGCAAAGAATATACCCGCGATATCGGCATGGAAACATTGGCTGGTGTATTGGATGGTGACATCTCGATCCAGAACCACTGCTACCGCGCGGACGAAATGGCGATCGTCCTCGATATGGCCAAGGAATTTGGCTATAAGGTATCGACATTCCACCATGCGGTAGAAAGCTACAAAATAGCGGATCTGCTGCGCGACAATGACGTGTGTTCCGCCGTCTGGGCTGATTGGTGGGGCTTTAAGATGGAGGCGTATGACGCCATTCCGGAAAACGCAGCCATCCTGCATAATACAGGCGCTTGCGTCGTCATCCACTCTGATGATGAAAATCAGATACAGCGTTTGAACCAAGAAGCGGCAAAGGCGCAAGCGGATGGCCGTCGGATGGGTTTCAACATCAGCGATGCGGACGTCATCAAATGGTTGACCTACAACCCTGCCAAGGCGCTGGGCATAGCAGACAAAACAGGCAGCTTGAAGGCCGGTAAAATGGCTGACCTTGTGTTGTGGAACGGCAACCCGTTGAGCGTTTACGCCCGTCCTGACAAGGTATGGATCGATGGTGCGCTGATGTTTGATGCAAGCAACCCCAAGATACGTCCGGTCAGCGATTTTGAACTTGGCCAACCCGGTGAAGGAGATGTGAAATGAGGCATTTCCTCTATGCCGCTGCTGCTTTGGCAGCCTTTGCAACGCCTGTTGCCGCCGAAACTATTGCCATCACGGGTGGCCGCGTCGTGGTCGGGGATGGCAGTGCGCCGATTGAAGGTGGCACTGTGGTTATCCGCGACGGTAAAGTTGTTGCCGCCGGCGCAAATGTGGCCATACCATCTGGCGCGCGCCAGATTGATGCCACAGGTAAATGGGTGACGCCCGGTGTCTTTGCTGGTTTCACCCGGCTTGGACTAGCCGAAGTGGACGCGGTCAACGGCACCAATGACAAGAGCGGCGGGCGTAGTGGGTTTTCCGCCGCTATCGACGTTGCGCCTGCCATTGATCCGTTTCGTTCGCCTTTTGCCGTCAACCGTGCGGCGGGTGTAACCCGCGCTGTGGTTGCACCGGAGGCTGCGGGTAATATCTTTGCAGGCCAGGGCGCAATTGCCGATCTTGGCGCAGATAGTAACCCGGTGACAAAAGCCCGTGCGTTCCAATTTGCAGAGTTCGGTGAAGAAGGGGCCGCGTCTGCGGGTGGAAGCCGTGCAGGAACGCATCTGCACTTCCGCGCCATGCTACGTGAGGCCCAAGATTATGCGGCTGGACGTGGTACGTTTGATGACGATTTGTTGAAGGCGGAGGATGCCAAGGCGTTGCTGTCCGTCCTTCGCGGTGAAACCCGTTTGCTGATCCATGTTGAAGGGGCAAATGACATGCTTCGCCTTATGGAGTTGAAGCGAGATTTTCCCGCAATTAAAATGGTATTTGTGGGCGTGAGCGAAGGTTGGCGGGTCGCCCGCGAACTCGCACAGGCTGGGATTCCTGTCATCGCGTCCGCACTCAATGATTTGCCCGCAACATTTGAAATGCTGGGTGCGACGCAAAGCAATATTGGTCGTATGAAGGATGCTGGCGTTCAGGTTGCCATTGGCATGATCAACGACCGAGATTCCCACCAATTGCGCTACACAACGCAATATGCGGGTAATATTGTAAGCCTTCAATATGTGCCCGGTGCAACAGGTCTGACATGGGATGAGGCTTTTGCCGCGATCAGTTCGGTTCCTGCCGAGATTATGGGCATAGGCGATCGTCTTGGTAGCTTGAAAGCAGGTAGGGCGGCAGACGTCGTGCTGTGGGATGGCGACCCGCTCGAACTTTCCAGTGCTGCCATTACGGTCATCATCGACGGTGTCGAACAACCGCTCACCAATCGTCAGAATCGTCTGCGTGACCGTTATGCGCGCCCCACGGAAGGGGATTTGCCAAAGGCATATGACCGTTGATTTTCTGACAGCATAACGGGGCAATCTATCTGGGGGCAGGAGCTGGCGTGTTGGGCGATTATCTAGCATTGGTTGCGGCGAGCATGTTGTTCGTCGGGAGCCATTTTCTGATGTCGCATCCGTTCCGGGCATCACTTGTCGGCCGGTTCGGTGCAAACGGGTTTATGGCCGTCTACTCGGTCGTTTCGCTGATTACATTTGTGTGGATGATTATCGCATTCGGACGCGCGCCTAAGGCCGATGGTTTTTGGCCTGTGGGTGACGTCGTCTGGATAGTTGCGAGCGTGCTTAGTTTGGTTGCTGCGGTGCTGTTTGCGGGCTCGTTCATCCGCAATCCCTCGCTTCCTGGCGTGCCCAGCGCGCTGGCCGCGCAAACGCCCTCGGGGGTATTTAAGGCAACCCGCCACCCCATGATGTGGGGTTTTGCTTTATGGGGCGTGGGGCATATTCTTGTCGCACCGCGCATCGACAATTTCATCTTCGCAGGCAGTCTTATATTCTTGGCCTTGGCTGGTTCGAAGGCGCAAGAAATTAAGAAGCGCAGCCTGATGGGTGGTCAGTGGGCACAGTGGCTACGCCGCACGCATTTCGTTGTCCGTCCCGCTGCATTGTTGCGCGCGGGCATCGGCCCCTGGGTCGTAGGCATTTTGATCTGGACCATCGCGACATGGGCGCACCCTTATTGGGGCGTGGGCGGCGCTGGCCTGTTCCGCTGGTTCGGCGGTTAATTTTTGGCCTACAGCCGAACCATCTTCATACCCTGCGCGCCATAACGCGGACCTGACGTGCCACCGCGCGGGGCGGCTGCATCTAGCTTGGCAAGATCATCCATATCAAGCGCAATGTCGCAAGCCTTCGCGCTGTCCTCCATTGTCACACGGCGTTTGAAGCCGGGAATGGGCACGATGTCTTTGCCTTGCGCCAATATCCATGCCAGCGCGATTTGTGCGTGTGATGCGTCATGCTTCGCGGCAATTTCACCCACAACGTCGACAATGGCAAGATTGGCGGCGAAATTGTCACCCTGAAAACGCGGGTCCTGCCGCCGCCAGTCATTTTCCGGCAATTCATCAAGACTTCGGAACGCGCCAGTCAGGAAACCGCGACCAAGCGGCGAGTAAGGGACAAAGCCAATGCCGAGCGCCCGGCAAGTTGGCAGAATCTCATCCTCAATATCCCGCTCCCACAGCGAATATTCGCTTTGCAACGCAGAAATCGGCGCAACAGCAGCCGCGCGGCGCAGCGTTTCTGGACCCGCTTCGGACAGCCCGATATGCTTTATTTTCCCTTCGGTGATCAGCTCCGCCATCGCGCCGACGGTCTCTTCAATCGGCACATTGGGATCGACGCGGTGTTGATAATATAGGTCAAGGCAATCGATGCCGAGGCGTTTCAACGTGCCTTCAACCGCAGCCTTGGCATTGATAGCCGAGCCGTCGACGCCAACAATATTGCCGCCGTCAAATTTGAAACCGAATTTGCTAGCGATGATGAGGCCATCGCGCTTGCCCTTAATCGCTTGGGCGACCAGTTCCTCATTCTGGAACGGGCCATAAATCTGCGCCGTGTCGAAAAAGTTGATGCCAAGGTCGATAGCGCGGTGGATCGTCTTGACCGCTTCATCCGGGTCGGCATCTTCGCCATATGTGATGTTGCCGCCCTTGATCATGGGCATACAGCCAACGCCGAGTGCAGATACCTTTAAGCCATGGCCCAGCTCACGATATTGCATTGGCTTTATCCTTTTCAGATGCCTCAATTGCGGTTGCAAGCGCCACGTCCATTTGCACATTGCCGGTGGTGCGGAATATGTCGGGCAGTGTTTCAACAGCAATCAACAGAGCCAAAGGTTCAATGGGAATGCCAAGCGCGAGACAGATAGGCGCGATGGACGTTACGAAGCTAACCGAGCCGGGCAGGCTCACTGCGCCCATGGAGGTTAATGCAGCGATGAAGATTGCGAAACCATAGTCGAAGCCGCTGAGCTCCACCCCAAACCAGTTCGCAACATATAAAGCGACCGCCAAGTTCATGGCCGGACCCGTGACGCGCAACAAAGCAACGGCCATGGGCAGGACCAAGCCAGCGGTCGATTCCCGCACGCCAAGCGCTTCTGCCTTTTTCAACATGAGCGGCAAGCTGGCCAGTGACGATTGGGTCGATACCGCAAAGGCCTGCACCGGCGCGATCTGCCGTGCATATTCGCGCAAGCTAACCTTGCCGGCAAACACCGCGACCAGATAGGCAAAGCCGCCGACGATAATGCCGACGATGGAAACCGTGACGATATAATGGGCAACTGCGCCCAATGCCGCGAGCCCGGATCGTGCGCCGACGACAAAGGCCAAAGCAAATACGCCGATGGGTGCGAGTTTCAGCACCCATTCAATGACGATGACCATGGCATCGGCGAGCGCGCTGAAAAATCCGGCCATTTGCGCCCTTGGGCCTTGCGTGAGGCGCGTTACCGCAAAAGCAAAAACCAACGTGAAGATCAAAAGCGGCAGGATCGAGTCATTGGCGGCAGAGGCAATAGGATTGGTCGGCACCAGCGCCACAAGAAAGTCGCGCAACGGAGGCTGCTCTGCCACAGCTGGAACGCCTGTAAGCGCGGCGCGTAACGCGGCTGCGCTTTCCGATGGCATCGGCCATAACGACAGCAATGTCGGCGTCAACGCGGCGCCCATGGCCGCAGAAAGCCCCATCATGACGACAATCCAAGTGACGGTTCGTGCAGCCATGGGACCAGCGCGCGCCGCCTCGGCGCTTTTGACAATACCGGTAATGAGCAGTGCCACGACCAATGGCACGACGGTCATCCGAAGACCGTTAAGCCATAAGGAGCCGACAATATCGAGCCAATAAGCAATTTGCGTACCAATGATAGGGACTATCGCGGCGGCAAAAATTCCAAGAGCAAGCCCAATGATGAGGGCGAGAAGAATACGTGTAGCGTTAGACATAGCATCGGGTCTTGCCAGCCCGTCGCTCCCTATGCAAGGGAGAGGGATAGCAATGCGGAAAAATCATTGAACAACCGCAAAAGAGCAGGAACGTACATGGCGCGCAAATATTTCGGAACAGACGGCATCCGCGGTCGCAGCAACGTTGGTGCCATGACACCGGAAATGGCTATGAAGGTTGGCCAAGCCGCAGGCACGCATTTCCTGCGCGGTGGACACAAGCATCGCGTCGTCATCGGCAAGGATACGCGATTGTCCGGCTATATGATTGAGAATGCTCTAGTCGCTGGTTTCACCAGTGTTGGCATGGATGTCGTTCAGTTCGGTCCGATTCCGACGCCTGCTGTTGCTTTGCTAACACGGTCGATGCGCGCGGATTTGGGCGTGATGATTTCGGCCAGTCACAATCCGTATGAGGATAATGGCATCAAGCTATTCGGTCCCGATGGCTTTAAGTTGTCGGACGCGGACGAGCTGGCGATTGAGGCTTTGCTGGATGCGCCGCTCGCACTGGCGGATGCGGCTGATGTCGGTCGTGCGCGGCGTATTGAAGACAGCCGGGGCCGCTATATCCACGCAGTCAAGGCGTCGGTACCCGAACATATCCGCTTCGACGGACTGCATGTGGTGCTCGATTGCGCCAATGGTGCGGCATATCAAGTCGCGCCGATTGCGATTTGGGAACTTGGGGCCAAAGTCACGTCAATTGGTATTGCGCCCAATGGCAAGAATATCAACGACAAGGTTGGCTCAACGCATGTCACGACGTTGCAGGAGACCGTGGTCGCTGCGGGCGCCGATATTGGTATCGCCCTTGATGGCGATGCGGATCGCTTGATCGTTGTTGATGAACATGGCCGCGTCGTTGACGGCGACCAGATCATGGCATTACTTGGCGGTGCCATGAACCGCAGCGGCAAACTGACTGGCGGAGGCATTGTCGCGACGGTGATGTCCAATTTGGGCCTTGAACGCTATCTGGAAAAACAGGACTTGCGCCTCATTCGCGCGAAAGTGGGTGACCGCTATGTTCTTGAAGAAATGCGCAAGCACGGCATCAATGTCGGCGGTGAGCAATCGGGCCACATGATCATGTTGGACCACGCCACGACAGGCGATGGCACCATTGCCGCGTTGCAGGTGCTGACCCAGCTTGTCGCCAGCGGGAAGCCGGCGAGCGAAGTGCTGCACCTGTTCGATCCCGTTCCTCAATTGCTGAAAAATGTTCGTTTTTCCGGCGGCAAGCCACTGGATAACCCAGAAGTGCAGGCTGTCATTGCAAAGGCCGAAGCCGAACTGGCGGGCAATGGCCGTTTGGTGATCCGCCCGTCGGGGACTGAGCCGGTTATCCGCGTGATGGCAGAGGGCGATGACGCCGCGCAGGTTGAGCGTATTGTTGATGGCATTTGCGACGCAGTCAGGGCCGCGGCATCCTGATGCTTAACGGCGCACCCGCCCGTATATTGATTATTGCTGGGTCCGATAGTGGCGGTGGCGCAGGTATCCAAGCAGATATCAAAACGGTCACCATGCTAGGTGGCCATGCCATGACGGCGGTGACCGCGATTACCGCACAAAACACGATTGCTGTCGATGCGGTACACATGATCCCGACGCAAATGGTGATTGACCAAATTAGCGCAGTCGTGAGCGACATTGGCGTAGACGCTGTTAAAATTGGGATGATTGGCAATGCCGACACCGCGCATGCTGTTGCGGACTGTCTTTCGGATCTATCCTGCCCAATCATATTCGACCCCGTTATGGTTGCCACTAGCGGTGCCATGCTGGCCGATGCCGATACCATTTCGGCATTTGAACGGCTGATGCGGTTGGCCACGCTCACCACGCCTAATCTCCCGGAGATGGAAGCTTTGGGCGGCAAGGATGCCTTGCTCGCGCGGCGGTTTCCGTTGTTGTTGAAGGGCGGTCATGCGGACGGGGATGAGATTATCGACGAACTGCATCTCGCACCGGGGCAGAGTGAAAGCTGGCGCGATACGCGGATACAGACGCGCAGCACACATGGCACTGGCTGTAGTTTGGCCACCGCTATCGCAACAGGCTTGGGGCAGGGGATGGATCTTGTCCTCGCCATAGAGCGCGCGCGCTTGTTTGTGCGGCTTGCTTTGCGCGATGCGCCGGGGCTTGGGCAAGGTCATGGCCCGATGGGGCATCAATCGGTGCGTGAGGACGCTATGGTCGCTGGCCCGTCGCTCAACCATGTGGCCGTGGGGTGTCGCACGTATGCGGCGTCCGTCAATTTTTATAAGGCGCTTGGGCTTTCGTTAATCGTCGATAGCCCGTCCAACGGCTATGCGCGATTTGAAGCGCCCAATGGCGTCACTTTGTCCATTTATCAACGTGACGATATCGCGACATCGACCATAATTTATTTTGAAAGCAAGCGCCTCGACGCGTGGGTGACAGAACTCGTCAGTCAAGGCTATGCGTTTGAACAGTTGCCGCAGGACGAAAGCTGGGGCTGGCGTGAGGCGCGCTTGCTGGATCCTTCGGGCAATATTGTGTGCCTTTACAAAGCTGGCGAAAACCGGCGTTATCCTGCTTGGCAGTTATGATTTTCGGCGTCGACGAGGCCGGGCGTGGGCCGCTTGCAGGGCCGGTGGTGGCGGCTGCCGTTTTATTGTCGAAACCACGTCCGCCTGGACTGGATGATAGCAAGAAACTAACTGCCGCGCGCCGTGCGGAGTTGGAAGCCACGATCAAACGCCGTTGTCAATGGGCGGTGGGTGTAGTCGAAGTCGAGGACATTGACCGTCTGAATATTTTTGGCGCAACGATGCTGGCCATGACCTTGGCGGTGGATGCCTTGTGCGCGAAACTTGGCTGCGATCCGCTTGAAGTGTTGGTCGATGGTAATATGACGCCTGCGGGCCGCCGTCCCGAATGGCGCTGGGAAGCGCGGGCTATCGTCGGTGGCGATGCGATTGAACCGTGTATTTCGGCGGCCTCGATCATCGCCAAAGAACATCGCGACCGGATGATGTACACAGCGGCACAACAACATCCGCATTATGGTTGGGAAAAGAATAAAGGCTATGGCACGCCCGACCATATGGCCGCGCTGCGTGAGCATGGTCCGACACCATTGCATCGCAGAAGCTTCGCGCCGGTCGCACAAATGCTTTTGCTGTAATTTTTTTTGCGCAGTGAGTCCTTCGGGTAACACCACTAGGGGTTGAGTCTGCCTAGATTCGCGAGACTCCACATATTGTGCCGGACTCGTTTCGTTCCGCCTATATGATGGCATCATGTTCATTATTCTGAGGAATCCCGAGCCATCAACGACCTTGACCAAAGGGCCGTGCTGACTCATCGCAGCTTAGTAAGCGCCAACGGGAGCAGGCAATGGGTGTTATTGAGAAAATTAGACCAGCAACAACAGCGAAGCTGGCACCGGCACATGACCTGCCGCGTAATCAGATTTTGCGGATGGACTGCATTGCGGCCATGCGCTCCTTACCTGATTGCTCGATCGACATGGTCTTTGCCGATCCGCCCTATAATCTGCAACTTGGCGGTGATTTATTGCGCCCAGACAATAGCAAAGTTGATGCCGTTGACGATGCATGGGACAAATTTGCAAGCTTTGCCATTTATGACAAATTCACCCGCGAATGGCTTGCCGAGGCGCGGCGTATTTTGAAGCCCAATGGCTCGCTCTGGGTGATTGGCAGCTACCACAATATCTTTCGCGTTGGCACGGCGGTGCAGGATGCCGGATATTGGATTTTGAACGACATCGTCTGGCGCAAGTCGAACCCGATGCCCAATTTTAAGGGCACACGCTTCACCAACGCCCATGAAACCCTGATCTGGGCGTCGAAAAGCGAGAAGTCGAAATATACCTTCAACTATCGCGCGATGAAGACGTTGAATGACGAACTTCAAATGCGGTCCGATTGGTTGATCCCGATTTGTGGCGGTCAGGAACGGTTGAAGCGCAATGGGGTGAAGGCGCATCCCACGCAAAAGCCCGAAGCACTGTTGTACCGTATATTGCTGGCCTGTACGAAACCAGGTGACGTGGTACTTGATCCGTTTTTCGGAACAGGCACAACCGGTGCGGTAGCCCGCCGTCTTGGCCGTGACTGGATTGGTTGCGAGCGCGAAGCCGTATATTGTGAAGTCGCTGAGGAGCGCATTGCGGCAGCATTGCCTTTGGACGAAAGCGCCATCAAAACCATGCAATCACCAAAGTCTGCGCCAAAGGTTGCCTTTGGCCAATTGGTCGAGGCTGGTTATCTCAATCCCGGCACAAAATTGTTTGACCGTAAGCGTCAGTTTGAAGCGATCGTGCGCGCCGATGGCTCTATCATCTGCGGTGTCGTCGACGGATCGATCCACAAAGTCGGTTCGAGCATTCAAAACGCCCCAAGTTGCAACGGTTGGACCTATTGGCATTATGCCGCCGCCGATGGCGCAATGAAGCCGATTGACGACCTGCGCCAAACTTATTTGCTCGCAACCGAGCCGTGACAAAAATCTATCTTCGTCCCACTGGCTTTGTCGAAAGTCCCCAGCGGCACGAAGGTGAAAGCTTGCGTTTGGCCGGAACCATGCTGTGGTTCTCGCAAATCGAATATATCACACGCGACATAACATCGACGCAGCGGCAGTTGGTGCCTGTTCGCAAATGGGATGAATTTGCGGCGGCACTGCCGCAGTCTGCGCGCGAACGGTGTGCGCTGCTGCTTGGCCGCATAACGGCCCCGCGCGCTGCGCTGCAGTTGGGCGCGCATATAATTAGGTTTGATCAGCCGCATGTCATGGCGATTATCAATGCGACCCCAGACAGCTTTTCAGATGGGGGCAAGAATTTAGACCCGGAAATTGCTGTCGAAGCGGCCTTCGCCATGTCGCGCGCTGGTGCGGCTATCATTGACATTGGCGGCGAGTCTACGCGGCCCGGTGCACCTCTGATCTGGGAAGGCGATGAGATCAATCGGGTCGCGCCATTGATCCGCAGGCTGGCAGGAACTGGAGCGGCAATCTCGATTGACACGCGCAAGGCGTCCGTGATGGAAGGTGCATTGCAGGCTGGCGCGACGATGATCAATGATATCTCGGCGCTTTTATACGACGACCGCGCCGTCGACGTCGCCCGCAAAAGCAACGTTCCTGTGGTGCTGATGCACGCCCCGAGCCAAAGCAGCGACCCGCATAAAGACGGTCATTATGATGATGTCGTATACGATGTGTTCGACTGGCTTGAACAGCGGGTTTCGGCGGTCGAAGCTGTAGGGTTGGCGCGTGAAAAAATATTGGTCGATCCGGGTATCGGGTTCGGAAAGACATTATCCAATAATCTGGCGATCATCAATAATCTGACAATCTATCATGGACTGGGTTGCGCCTTATTATTTGGCGCAAGCCGCAAAAGATTAATTGGTGCACTCTCGAATGAGGCGGAGGCAGCAGACCGTCTTGGCGGTTCAATCTTCCTCGCTATGAAAGCAGTGGAGCAGGGCGCACATATTGTCCGCGTTCATGATGCTGCTGAAACCATACAGGCTATTCGCGTCTGGCGCGGTCTTCGCGATGCGGCGTTGACGGCGCCTATATAGTCTACAGCCATTTGGCTGCCTTGACCTTGTGCCCAATGGCGGGCAACTTCGCTCCTTCAAGAGGAGTGTTAAAATGCTAATGAAATATATCATTGGGTACATTGCAACTGGCATAGCGTTTGCGGTCATAGACAGCGTCTGGCTGCGGACCATGTACACGCGGCTGTATCAGCCAGAAATCGGCGAAATGATGATGAAAAATGGTTTTCGTTTGGGGCCAGCGATCATTTTCTATTTGTTGTATATCTTGGGCATGATGATCTTTGCGGTCGGGCCAGCATTATTGACCGGCAAGTGGCAGACTGCGCTTATCTGGGGCGCTTTGTTGGGCTTTTTCTGCTATATGACCTATGATTTGACCAATTATGCCACGTTAAAAGTGTGGAGCATGAAAGTCACCATCCTCGACATCATTTGGGGCACATTTCTGACAGGCTCTGCCTCGCTGGTAGGTTTTTGGATTACGCAAGCTTTGCTTGGCAAAAGCAGCTAGGTCCTCACCCTAAGCGGCGTCGCTGATCCCAAGGTCTGCAAGCTTTCGGTACAAGGTTGACCTGCCGATGCCCAGTCGGCGGGCTACCTCTGTCATTCGGCCGCTATAATGACCGATAGCTAGCCGGATGACGTCGGCCTCAATTTCTTCAAGCGGACGCATGTTGCCGTCATGTTCATATAAGGTGACGCCAATACCGTCATTTGAACCAGCACCAGCGGACCCACCATATCGGGGAACGGCGACAGTTTCGGAAATCTGCGGAAAAGCCTCTGGCGTCAGAGCGTCGCGGTCGCACAAGACGGCGGCGCGCAACAACGCGCTTTGCAACTGGCGGACATTGCCGGGCCATTCATAGCCGCGCAACATGATAAGCGCTTCGTCTGTTATCCCCAAGCTACGAAGGGCAGGCTGACTTGCCATGCGGCCAAGGAAATGGCGCGCCAAGGCAGGAATGTCGAATGTGCGTTCGCGCAGCGGCGGAAGCATGAGCTGGACGACATTCAGCCGGTAATACAGGTCCTCCCGAAACTCGCCCGTCTCCAGCCGGTCGGAGAGGGTATAGTTGCTGGCCGAGATCAGGCGTATATCCATGCGGTAGCTATGGGACGCGCCAACGGGTGAGATTTCGCCATGCGTGAGTAAGCGGACCAACCGGATTTGTGTTTCACAGGGAAGCTTGTCGACTTCATCTAGAAACACTGTTCCGCCTTCGGCCTGTTGGAAAATACCAATATGGCGGTCAAATGCACCGGCGAAAGCACCTTTTTCATGCACAAAGAGAGCAGAGTTCAGCAAAGTAGCGGGGATCGAGCCGCAATTTACCTTCAGATATGGCAACTTTGCGCGCGGGCTAGCGGCCTGAATGGCATCGGCGACGACTTCCTTGCCAACGCCATGTTCGCCCTCGATGAAAATTGGTGCGCGACTGCGTGCCGCCTTGGCTGCGATCGCTAGTGCCGATCGAAACGCAGGTGCGGAACCGACTATTTCCTCAAACGCCAACGGTCGGCTAATTTTTTCGGTCAATGGATATAGTTCGCCCATCACCATGCTCTTGTCCGCAGCAATGCCCAATGCGGCAGTGAGCCGCTGGGGCGTGATAGGCTTTAGGATATAATACCAACCTGCATTGATCACAACTCACTGGCCCATTTACGATGGCCGATGGTCATAATGCGCCAAGGCTGATCTATGAGTTTGTTCCACGCCTCGCAGCAGAGGTCGACGATATTGTCGTGGGA
>NZ_JBIIBA010000025.1:0-31782 GCF_044239665.1 Sphingorhabdus sp. | reverse complement strand
ATTGACTTCACCACACCAGGCGGCGCAATCAAGTTGGGTGGAACACAGATTGTAGGCAGCACAACGTTTGACCCCCTTCTTGCTATCACCGATCGAAGCAATTATTCTCAAAACGCAATTCAAAAAGATGTTATTGTAAGCAATGGAGGAAGTTACATTGCGCGCGATAACGCCACCGATGTTTTTGTTATCGATGCCAGTAAATCACTTGCAGTGACAATCAGTGGCTTCGATGATGGTGACAGAATTATTTTCACGAACCGGACTAGCGCAGAGGGGGCGTTGTTTGATGCGGGGGTTATTGGCGACGGCGTCTCAACAATCACAGCCGGCAATGCTTCCATCACCCTGACCAGCTTTACCAATGATAACTTCGGCAATGAGGCAGCATTTGAGGCCATTTATGGCGCCAATGCTATTGGGTATGTTTTGTGAGCTACGCAAATCCTTCTGTTAGGGAGCTATCAGCCCAGATTGATTTTTGACTACTCTGGTTTGGAAAAGGAAGGTCTGGCGTTTACCGGCATGCGAACATCCGCACTCCTGTATTTCGTAAAACCGAACGTTAAAATATCTGGATCTAATGGTTGCGTATTTTAGCGAAACGCATCTCAAAAAAGCCCAAAAATCATTCTAAATATCTGCAAAATAGTTAAAATATGACGATTCCTGGGCACCTGAAAATGTAAAAAACGTGCAAGCAACCCAGAAATTCATCATAAACTATCGTTTTATATATTAATTTAATCGTTAGCTCCCCGAAGGCTGAGGGCAAAGGCCAATGCTGCGGCATGCTACTTCCTCATCTCGTCGACTCTCAAGAATCGTTCTTCGCAAAATATCGGTAAATGCTGGCGGGAACGCTTGCGTTCCAGCCTCACCACGCGGGCTTCAAGGTTGCAACCAAAAGCTAGCTGCCGTGCCTTCGCTGGCAAACTGCCGATAACGCCGGGCGGAATCTCGTGCCAATGAACGATGCACCATTTTAGCCGGGAATATGGGCGGCGCTCAATGCTTTTTGTCAGCCCAAACTTAACTTGCCCCCAAAATTTTTGCCTTCAATTATCGGTGTGGCTATTATAAACAACACTTATGAGCTCACTGAAATATCTCTTCCTTATAATTGTGGCGATGCAGGTTTCAGTGGGCGTCTCCGCGACGGCCGCGGGCCGAGATCCAAAGCACTATGAAAATAGTATTCCGAAGGCTTTGGGGGGAGATTTTGGCGAAATTTTTCTTCGCTGGAAGGAGGCGAACGGGAATACAATGCCCCTCCAAGAAAATTCTTTTGATCGTCCCTATGCGGGCAATAATATAACTGGCTCGGAACTCAAAAGGGATGCAACAACAAATGCGTCGCCTCATGCTGAAGAATTTTCTCAAATTTTTTCTATTTGGCAGAAGCAAGCCACCCTAAAAACGTCCGCGTCGACGAGGATGGAGCCAAGGCGCGGCGGGGCTGATTATGCATCCCCCAGAATGCCCTACATTTCTAGCAACTTTGGATGGCGTAGGGATCCGATAACGAAAGAGCTTCGCGTGCACAAAGGACTAGACATGCCCGGCGCATTGGGAAGCGCAATCTATGCTACGGCAAATGGCGTTGTGAGAGAGGCAAAATGGCGAGGCAGTTATGGGCTTTTTGTAGAAATTGAACACTCAAAAGGGGTCCGAACACGCTATGCCCATCTGTCGCGCATCAATGTTGTTCCCAGACAAAGGGTTCGCCGCAATGATATTATTGGTCTCATGGGAAGAACCGGACACTCGACCGGAAGTCATTTGCACTACGAGGTGGTAATAGACGGCATCGCCGTGGACCCCAAGCCCTTTCTCGCGGCGCTGCCCTAATTTCTATAGAAAAATAAATGTTCTCAATGAATCTACTTACGTTTTGCGCGTTGACATTCCAACCACGTTTTTATAGCAATTTTATTTGAGTATTAATTCTTCCGCCTCAAAAAAGAGAGTTTGGAAGAGCCAAATCGGAAATGGAAAACTGGAAATGAAAGCCGTCATACTTGCTGGTGGCCTGGGCACTAGGCTGGGTGAAGAGACCTCTTCGCGCCCAAAGCCTATGGTTGAAGTGGGTGGAATGCCAATCATTTGGCATATCATGAAGATCTACTCTACCTTTGGAGTTAATGAATTTATAATATGTCTTGGCTACAAGGGGTACATGATAAAAGAATTTTTTGCCAATTATCACCTCCATACAGCTGACATTACGATAGATCTCTCTAACAATAGTTCAGTGGTTCACGAGAATTGGAGTGAACCATGGAAAATCACGTTGGTAGAAACCGGCGCTGAAACTATGACTGGTGGCCGCCTTAAGTTGGTTCGGCAATATTTGGATGAGGATAAGCCGTTTTGCATGACATACGGAGATGGCGTTGCTGATGTTGATATAGCGGCCCTAATCGCTTTCCATAAGTCGCACGGCAAAAAAGCTACAATCACTGCTGTCGCCCCGCCCGGTCGATTTGGTGCGCTGGAGTTTCAAGGTGATCACGTAAAATCTTTTGCCGAAAAGCCCGATGGAGACGGTGGGATGATTAACGGCGGCTTTTTTGTGCTTGATCCCTCGGTGCTTGATCTAATCGACGGTCCCAAAACGATTTGGGAGCAGGGGCCGTTGGAAGCTCTAGCAGCAGATGATGAATTGGTCGCTTATCGCCATAACGGGTTTTGGCAGCCCATGGACACTCTTCGAGACAAGTTGCATCTCGAAGCGTTGTGGTCGCAATCTCCCCCGTGGAAGTCATGGTAAACGCTTCGTTTTGGCAGGACCGCCGCGTGCTCATCACTGGGCACACTGGCTTTAAGGGTAGCTGGCTCTCCGTTTGGCTTTCGCAAATGGGCGCGCGTGTCACGGGGTTCTCGCTTCCGGCCGATGAAACAAGCCTGTTCCGACAGGCGCGAATAGCCGATCTCGTTGAGCATATCGAGGGCGATATTCGCGATATGGACGCTCTTGAATCGGCGGTTCAGGCTTCTCGTGCGGAAGTTGTTTTCCATCTCGCGGCACAGCCGTTGGTTCGTAAATCTTATGAGGAGCCCGTTGAAACCTATGCCACGAATGTGCAGGGAACGGTTCACCTACTTGACTGTTGCCGGCGGCTCCCTTCTCTTCGGAGCATTGTTTGTGTAACAAGCGATAAGTGCTACGAAAATCGTGATTGGGTATGGCCGTATCGCGAAAGCGATCCAATGGGTGGTTATGACCCTTATAGCAGCAGTAAGGGCGCCGCCGAGCTGGTGATTTCAGCCTATCGACGCAGTTATTTTAATTCGGGGCCTTATCTTGCATCTGTGCGTGCAGGTAATGTTATCGGTGGAGGAGATTGGGCGGAATCACGACTGATCCCAGACATAGTGCGTGCCATGATTGCTGGAGAAAAGCCGTTAATCCGGTATCCAAACGCAGTGCGCCCCTGGCAACATGTTCTAGAGGCCTTGGGCGGATATATTATGATCGCCGAGCGCCTTTTTGCGGGTGACCAAGACGTTGCCTGTGGATGGAATTTTGGACCGCGCGACGAAGATGCGAAGCCGGTCGACTGGATTGCTAATCGCCTTACCGCTGCTTGGGGTGCACCCGGTTGGCGCGGTGAGGATGGCCCTAAGCCGCATGAGGCAAGGTATCTTAAGCTCGACTGTACTAAAGCTCGCAGCGAGTTGGGCTGGAATCCTGTGCTTTCACTAGATGCGGCACTGACGCTAATTGTAGAATGGCACAAATTTGTAGAAAGGGGGGGAGATCCCCTCGAAATTTGTTCCAAACAACTGGACCTTTATCGAGGCCAATTGACAGAAAAATTATTGGAGAGCCAATCTCTTGTCTGACCAAATAGCACTGACACGATTGCTCTCATCTGGAAAAACGCAGATTTCGTTGCAACCAACGCATTTTCGATAGGCCTTCGCCGCGGGATCAGTACCTAAATAATCGCGTTCGTGGCTGATACTGAGCTGGACTTTATGCCCGTCAAGCGGGCTTTTTTACAAAGGAATGACCAAATGAATCTCACACGAATTATCTCCCTGAAGGGTGAGTTCGAAGCCGAAGGCCTAACGCGCGACTCAGTTGCCGCTGAAGCCGCTTGGGCAGCACGTCACGGGCTGCCTTACCTCGTAAAGATCGGCGGTTGCGAGGCCAAGTCTGATATGCGCTTCCTGATGATGCAGGGGATCGACAGCATAGTCGCCCCGATGATCGAGAGCGCCTTCGCAATGCGAAAGTATCAGGAAATGCTGCCCGATGGCGCATTCAATCACGTTGGCGTGACCATTGAGACGGTTACGGCTGTTGAGCGTATCGAAGCCATCCTTGACGCAGGGAGCAAGCTTAGCGAGGTTACCGTTGGGCGAAGTGATCTGACCGCTAGCTTCGGAGGATCGGGCGTGAATTGTCCGGAAACAATCTCCATGGTCAAAACCGTTGCCCGTGCAGCAAGGGCTCGGGGGCTTAAGACTACGATGGGTGGCACAATCAACACTGAAACCGTAAACCTGCTACTCGGGGACGGCGAGCTGCGTGATCTCGTAGCATGTGTCGAAACCCGTAAATGCGTCATGTCAGTCGAAAAGTTTCTTGAACCGGACGCTCTAATGGATGCTTTCGCTGTGGAAACGGTGCTGCTGGACATGCAAATCGCATACTATGGCGAAATCGGCAACGCAGCCCATGCCCGCGCATCGGTCTTGCGGGAACGCCTGTGATGGAAATCAAGTTTGTCCTCGATTTTGATGGCGTCCTATTCAACAGCGCATTCGAGGCGTTTAGCGTGGCAAATCATGCCACCAAAGGGCGGCTCGGTTTTCGTCAGGACGTAAATTACGAGGAATTTTTGGCATTCCGCAGCGTTGTGACCGACGCATGGCAGTATAATCGGCTTTACGCCGCAAACAGTTCTGTTTTGCCGAACACACTGCACATGATCACTCCGGATGAAGGCGATTGGAGCTTCTCGCGTGACTTCTTCGAAGCACGACGTACCATCATGGAGGATCCCGAATGGCCAAAGGTCATGCCGGCATATGATTTTTTCTTCCTGCTAAAGCCGATTCTGCTGCAATGCCCCGACCGTTTCGCGATTCTGTCGACACGCAATGTGAGCTCAATTCATGAGGCCTTGGCGTTCAACGGTGTCGATGGAATTCAGATTTTCGGACAAGAGGACATTCGCAAGCTAGGTAGCAAGTTAAACGTCGCGAAATCACAAAATTGGCTCGACCCGAAAAAATATATGATTGTCTATGTCGATGACATGAATAGTCATCTCGAGCCGTTTCAGGGCCAAGTTCACCTACCCCTTCATGCCAACTGGGGCTATGACCGCGAGACATCGTCCAGCCTGAGCCAAAGTCAGGTTCATACCATTATCTCTTCGCTGCTCTCTATTGCGGATGGGACACGTACATGAAGTATAGTGATCAGATAGGCGCCTGGCTCAAAGTGGCTGGCTACACACATTATTTTTACGTCGGCGGGGGCAATATTATGCACTTGACCGAGAGCCTCGACCGTTTTCTGACCGGGGTGCCAGTGGTGCATGAAGTCGCTGCCGGCATTGGTGCAGAGTATTTCAACCTGATTGCCGCACCGGCCAAGGCGCTAGCGCTGGTTACAGCTGGCCCAGGGCAGACCAATATCGTTACCGCAGTGAGCGGCGCATGGCTGGAAAGCCGGGAGCTGCTGGTCATCGGCGGCCAGGTAAAGACGTCCGATCTTGCCCGGGGACAAGTGCGCTCCCGTGGGATACAAGAAATCGACGGAGTCGCGCTTATGGAGTCGATGACAAAAGTGTCGACGAGGCTCGAGCAGCCGGTTTCAGCGGCCGAGTTTCTGGCTATTATTGAGCCGAGTTGGACACCGCGAAAAGGTCCGGTGTTCCTCGAATTTCCGCTTGATGTGCAGGCCGCCCATCGCGACGAGGAACCCTTTCCGGAAATGTCCGCACCGGTGCTGCAGATAGCAGAGGAAGACAGGGTGTCTGAGGTCGTTAGGCTCTGGAACGCTGCTGATCGACCAATGCTGCTGATCGGCGGTGGTGTCGAAATCGGTACAGTCGATGCCGTGCGCGATACCCTCGACAAGCTTTCACTGCCGACGATGACAACATATAATGGCGCTGACCGCGTCGATGGTGATGCACCCTATTATCTCGGTCGGCCAAATACTTGGGGTCAGCGTAGCTCCAACATTATCATCCAGCAGTCCGACCTTATCGTCGCGCTGGGAACCCGGCTCGGGCTTCAGCAAACGGGGTTCAATTGGCAAGAATTCGGCCGCGAAGCGAAAGTCGTACAGGTCGAAATCGATCCGGCCGAATTGGCCAAGGGCCATCCGCGCACCGACATTGCCGTTAACGCCGATGCGAATGACTTCCTGCGCCGGATGCTGGCGCAGGAACTGGAATCAAAACCTGAATGGCTGGCCCGCGCCAGGCAGATCCGCGCGGCCGTTCCTCGGGTCGAAGCGGTCAATCAAACCGGTGCCGGTTACCTCTCTCCTTATGATTTCATTGTCAACCTAGAGACGCTGACCCGCGATGACGACCTTGTAATCCCTTGCTCCAGCGGCAGCGCATTCACCCTGTCCATGCAGCTTTACAAACAGAAACTTGGACAGCGCGTCATTACAAACAAGTCGCTCGCCTCTATGGGATACGGTCTGTCAGGCGCGATCGGGGCAGCCATTGCGGCCCCTGGGCGTCGTACCATCCTGATTGAGGGTGATGGCGGTTTCGCTCAGAATCTTCAGGAACTGGGTACCGCACGGGTCAATGATCTCAACCTCAAGATTTTCATCTTCGATGATCAGGGGCACGCATCGATCCGGATGACCCAGAGGAACTATTTTGGCGGAAAGTATCTTGGTTGCGATACGCGCTCGGGTCTGGGTCTGCCAACTTGGGATAAGCTTTTCGCCGCTTGGGATATCCCGGTCATGCGTCTGCCGGTAGCGTTTACGGAAGATGCGGATTTCCTTGCCGCAATGGCGAGTGATGGGCTGCATGCGTTCATTGTGCCGGTGGATCCCGAGCAGACTTACCTTCCCAAGATTAGCAGTCGGGTAACGGAAAGCGGTTCGATGGAATCAAACCCAATCGACCGGATGACGCCTGAAATCGACTACCTAACTCCCGCCGGTATCGGGTAAGCTTCATGCAACCACTTCTTACTCTGACCTTGGCAACGGCGCTTGCACCTTCCTCTGTGTCTGAGCTTTTGAAGGACACACGGCGTATAGTCGTGGTGGGCGCGGGTGGCTGGGTCGGACGCGGCCTGCTGCGCGGTTTACATTCGGCCTTGGGCGTTGATGCATTTTCTGAACGCGTATTCGCCTTCGGCTCTTCGCCGAGAATGATTGATCTGGGTGATGCAATCACCATCGCGCAGCGTCCGCTGGACGAACTTGTCGGTTTACACCCAGAACCCACGACTTTGTTTCATCTCGCCTTTCTGACAAAGGACAAGGTTGCGGTTATTGACCCTGACGAATATCGCGAAACCAATCGTGCGCTTTCAAGCACTGTGCTCGAGGCGCTCAGTGCGATTGGCGCCGACCGGCTTTTCGTTGCCTCCTCAGGTGCTGCTGCCTTCGCAGATGATCCTTCTGCGAACGAAGACCTGAGAATCTACGGTGGGCTCAAGCGGGAGGACGAGGATCGCTTCGTTGCTTGGGCCGAGGCCGATACAGTACGGCGTGCTGTCATTACACGTATCTACAATCTGACTGGGCCCTTCATTAACAAACATGACACATATGCGCTTGCAAGTTTCATCATTGATGCGCTGGCCGGACGCCCAATTTCTGTACGCGCACCAATGCGGGTGATGCGCAGCTATGTTGCGATAAGCGAATTGGTGTCGCTTGTGTTATTCCAATTACTCGGATCCAGCGGCGCGTCAGTATATCGTTATGACAGCGGCGGGGAAGTGCTGGAACTGCGCGAGGTTGCTGCCGAAGTTGCCCGCGTGCTGGGCGGAACTGTCGTGCGCGCGCCGATCACGGAGAGCGTCGACAATAATTACACCGGTGATGCTGAAACCTATGCTTCTCTGCTGGAAGCCGCGGGCATCGCGGCCGTGCCGTTGGGCCAACAAATCCTGAATACTGCCATAACGATAGCACCTGAGCTCCATTTAAGGTAACAAAAATGACAGAATCACAAACACCCGGGCCGAGACGGCAGGAACAAAACAGAGCGCCTCAGATGTCAGCCGAACCTTTTACTATCTCTCGTTTTTTGGACATTTACGAAACATCTATGCTCCGCTCTATCCTTACCGTTTCCGCATCGTTTCTTGCACTAGTGGCGCAGCCTACTCAGCTAAATGCACAAACTTTCCCTGTTTCAAGTTCGACTGATGAGGAACGTTCCTCACGCGATGATCGTCAGTCTGATGGCCGTCAAGACACCCAGGACGAATCTGATAGCGAACAAACAGACGGAGTGGAACCTACGCGGATTATAGACGAGGCGTCGCGCAACAGAACTCAGTCGCGTGAAAACAGTGAGAAGTCCAAGTCACTGTTTGACCGTGATCCGGCAGACACCCGCAAAGCGGAACCGAACGAGTTCGAGACTTACGTCACCCGCATGCTTGGGCGCCCCTTGCAGCGTTTCGGGGCCGATCTTGTCCTGCCAGGCGGGCGCGACTTTGAACGGTCTGCCGACGCAACTATCCCTCCCGACTACCGTATCAACGTAGGCGATACGATCTCGATCTCGCTAACCGGCTCAGCAGAAGGCAGCGTGGAGCGGACGGTCGATAATAATGGGCGCATTTTCTTATCCTCTGTTGGCGAAATTACACTTGCAGGTGTACGCCAGGGCGACCTCAAGGCCGTGCTGACGCGTGCGATAGGGACCCAGTTCCGCAATTTTCGCGTCGGGGTACGGACTACCGGGCTACGCGGGGTACGCGTGTTCGTAACCGGCTACGCGGTCAACCCCGGTGCGTTCTCGGTCAACAGTTTAACGACTGCGTTCAATGCGATCCTTCAAGCGGGAGGACCCGCTGCAGGCGGTAGCTGGCGGAATGCCAAGCTTGTGCGTGACGGCGTCGAGATTGCCGACATCGATCTGTATGATATCTTAATCAACGGGAACCGCGCGAACGATGTGACGCTTGAGAATGAAGATGTCATAGTCATTCCCCCAGCAGCACCGCAGATTGCGGTCGCGGGTAGCGTTCGGCGTGAAGCAATTTTCGAATTGCGCGGCTCTGAGACGATCGAAGATGCGCTGCGTTATGCTGGTGGAAAAGATGAACTTGCCGAAATTGGCCGCGTTATGATCTACAGTACTGACATGACCGGACCAGCTGGGCCTCGTGAAATATTAGCTACAGAATTTGGCAGCACAGTTGTTCGTGCAGGAGACGTGATCCAGGTTCTTGCTGAAGGCAACCTCATGCGCCCAACCGACCGACAGTCGGTTGTTGTTCGGGTAGAGGGGGAAGTGGTCAATCCAGGCAACTATTATGTAGAGCCTAATAAGCCGCTAGAAGACTTAATAAAGCTCGCTGGCGGGTATAGCCAACGGGCTTTTGTCTACGGCGCAGGGCTAACACGCCAGACGGTTATGGTTCAACAGAAGCGCAGCTTCGAAGAAGCGCTTGACCTGTTTGAAATAGCTTTAGCCTCTTCACCGCTCCAGTCCGCCAACGGCATAGACCAGCGCCGCTCCGAGGTTCAACTTCTCGCTGCTAAAGCGACCCTTGCGAAACTGCGGGAGGCAAAGCCGGATGGACGGTTGGTATTGGAAACTAAGCCCGATTCGCAGAGCCTGCCTCGCGGTATCATGCTGGAGAATGGTGACCGGCTCGTAATCCCCCCCCGACCGACCAGCATTGGTGTATTCGGCGCGGTTTATCGTCCGGCCTCATTTCAAATTGATGAGACTAATCCACGAAAAATACGCGACTATGTGGAGCTAGCCGGAGGTACGCTACAAGCGGCTAACCGTGGTCACATTTTCGTGGTGCGTGCCAACGGCAGCGTACTTACCCGTGCCCAAGGCGCATTTAACCAAAAAGCATTGCCTGGTGACGTAGTATTCGTACCTATTCGCACACAGTCGAGCGACATCTTTACTAAGATCACGCAAATATCTTCCATAGTGTTCCAGTTGGGCCTCGCGGCTGCGACTGTTGCGGCGATCAACTGATGACACCGCGCCACTCTTTCACCGGCAGCCTTGCTGGATTAAAATCGCTTGATCGTCTGTGGAAACGCGCCCTACTTTTCGGTGTTCCCATAGTTGCTCTGGTTGGCTTTGCAGCCTTTCCCGAGAAATTTCGTGTGGAGGCATCTCTGACCCCGACCGACCCCGGTTCGCTTGGCCTGTCCAATACACTTGAGCAGTTTGGTGCGCTGAATTCGGTGTTTGGGAAGCAAGCAGCTGTCGAAATCGCGCTGCGAATTGGGAACAGTATCTATACCCGCGATAGGGTGATCCGGGATTTATCGCTTGAGTCGCGGCTTGATATGTCAAAAATCGAACTGCATCGATGGCTCCAAAATAAGGTCGAAATTAGAGCTCTGCGTGGCGGAATTATATTGATCCAGATGGACGAAACTGACAAAAAAATTGCTCAGGACGTCGTTACGGCCTTTACCGATGCCACTCGTGATGAGTTGGCAAGAATAATGCAGCGCCAGACGGAATACAAAAAGGAGCTTTTAGAAAAGCTCGTTGCGAAATCTGGCCTTCGCCTTTCCAAGGCCCAGAGTGAATTCGATGCTTTCCGGCTGCAGAACGGCTATGCTGATCCCGGGGCCTCGATTGGAACAATCAGTGGACGCATTCCGGGGTTGCGTGCCTCAATTGCAGACGTTGATCGGCGTATTGCGGCCGCCAGTAGGTTCTTTACCCCAGAGAATATGGCGATAGTCCAGCTTCAGGCTGAGCGCGATGCGCTTACAGAACAGCTGAATGAGGCGCTCGATAAACGTCCAGGTGTGCGCGCGGGGACGGTGGGCGAAGTCGTGGATGCCTCGACGAAGGTATATGAACTCGACCGCGAATTAAAGGTCGCCCGGACCCTGTACACCAATTATGTCCGTTTCCTTGAGGGTACGGCTGTCGAGGACCTTACCTCAAAAGCCAATATTCGTATGCTTGAACGGCCATATGTTTCGACCGAGCGGCAATATCGTTCGCCACTGTTGGCGGCTGCGGCAGCTCTATTTCTGCTGTGGATGGCCATCGAATTCTACCGCCTACGCCCCCCTTTGGGCGCCCCAATTGGCTCCCAGCGGACGCCGCAATATGGTGTAAGCAGACTGGGGGAGCAGAATGAGTCATAATGATCGGGAATTGGTGTCTGCCCCTGAAGTGACGGTGTGCATCGCTTGTCGCAACGAGGAACAGAATGTCGAGGCAATCGCGGCAGCCGTAATTGCAGAGATGGAAAGCGTTGCGGCGCGTTTTGACATCATCTTTATCGACAATGAGTCAAATGACCGCACGGTTGAGATCGTCAAACAGATGTGCGCCCTCGATCCGCGTATCAAGTTGATCGTAAACACCCGCAACTTTGGCCAGATGCGCTCGCCTACCCATGCGATATACGCCGCCCAGGGAAGCGGCGTTATTTCTATGTGTGCCGATTTTCAAGACTCGCCCGCGCTTCTCTCCGAATTCGTACGCCGCTGGCGTGCGGGCACACCCATTGTGCTGGGCGTTCGGAAGGTCGAACAGAACTCGGTCCTGTTGAAATTTTTCCGCAACCTGTCCTACAGCCTCCAGCGTCGTTTCGGCGATTATCCGGTGATTCCAAACGCTACGGGATTCGGCATTTACGACCGCAGGGTCGTAAATGCCCTGAAACGGCTCAACGAGCCTGAACCCTTTGTGCGCGGGATGCTGGTGGAAACGGGGTATAGGATCGAAACGATTCCCTTCGACCGTCCGCCGCGCGCAGGAGGGCGCTCTAAAAATAATTTCTTCACGTTGCTGGACTTCGCGCTCAACGGGCTCGCTGGATCATCAAGGGGCTTGCTGCGCGCCCCGCTCTATGTTGCCTTCTTATTCGGCCTCATAACGCTGGTCTGCCTCGCTGGCGCGGTGCTGTCGCCGCTGTGGGACGGCTCCTGGCAGTTCTGGCTGTTTGCCGCCCTCCTCGAGGGGCAGATGACGTTGATGTTCTTATTCTTTGGCTTGCTCGGTGTGCAGATCGGACTGATCTCTGAGCGGACACGCAACCAGCCGCTGGTACTCGAGCGCGAACGGGTCAATTTTCCGTCCGATTATGCCGGCGAGGGCTGAGATGCCTGAGGCGCCGTCAGAAGAACCGCCGCGCGGACGGATATATATGCAGTTCAACTGGCGGCAGCTGCTGCGTTATTATCAGGCCGGCGTGATCAACACGCTGTTTGGCTATGGCTGCTACGCCGCGCTGCTGTGGTTGGGGCTCGACATGTTCATCGCCCAGCTTATCAGCCATACGGTGGGAACGCTGTTTAACTATTTCACCTTCAGCCGCTATGCCTTTGCAGGCGAGGCCGGATCGCCGCTGCGCTTCGTGGCGTCCTATGCGGGGAATTATCTCCTCAGCCTTGCGGTGCTGTGGACCCTGTCGCAGGCGATTGCCTCGCCCTATCTTGCAGGGCTCGCGGCGGTGGTGATCGTCTCGGCGATCAACTTCCTTATCCTCAAACGCTTCGTGTTCCGGCCAGCAGCGGGGAGCCGTTGATGTTCCGCCGTCACTGGCAAAGCGGGGTGCTTATCGAATGGGTGCTGGCGGGCCTGATCCTCGTTAGCCTTGTGCACGCCACATGGTTCCTGTTCACATTCAAATATTTGCCGCCCCCGTTTTTCTATGAGCCGGGCGATATCTTCGCTGACTGGTTCAACACCGCCTACTGGGCATATAATCCCGAGGGCGCATTCGAAACATGGACCACGCTTTACCCGCCGCTTTCCTTCGTCATCCTTCGGGCGCTCAGCGTGAGCGACTGCTATCAGCTGGCAAGTGGCCTGGATTCCAGCCCCGGCTATATGGCCCGCGGCTGCGACTGGATCGGCCATGTGTCTATCTTCGGCTTCTGGGCGCTTGGCGTCGTGCTGATGTTCCTTACGCTGCGAAAGTTCGATCCCCGCACCGCGATCCCGCGTACGATCTGTATGGGGCTGGGCTGGCCGATGCTGAACGGCATCGAGCGCGGCAACCTCGTGCTGATCGCCTTTCCAATGTTCCTGCTTGCCGTCATGCCGCTGCTACGTTCGGCGCGCGCGCGCTGGGTCTTCGCGGCCTTATCGATCAACATGAAGCTCTACCTGATTGCCCCCTTCATGGCGCAACTGATCATGCGGCGCTGGCGGTGGGTTGAATCCGTGCTTATCGCCACCGTGCTCGTTTACCTGGTCAGCTACGCCTTGTTAGGCGCTGGAACCCTTGGTCAGATCCTGCATAACGTCACCGCCTGGGCACAGAACACAATGGCCAACCCGCTCGATTTCTGGCCAGCTACCACCTACCAAGGCATCACTTCTTTTTTCGAGAGCAAGGACGATATCTTCCCGACGATGCTGGTGCTCGGGTCGGATGCAATCGAGTTGGTGCCTGTGGCCATCGCTGTGCTGCTGCGCTCGACGCAGGCCCTCTTGCTAATGGCGATGGCCGCCACCTGGCTCAGGCCCGAGGCTATCTCGCGTTATCGCGTCTACCTGTTGGCGATCATGTTCGCGCTGATCACCAGCGAGGGCGGGGGCTATACCCCGATCTTCTGGACTGCGTTGGTGCTGACGGAGCGCTGGCAAGGCTGGGGCCCGCGTTTCGCGATCATTTGCTGTTATCTAATGGGCTGTTCCTATGACCTTGTCGTATCAAACATCGATACCATCGACCGCTATGGCTACATATTTGATATGGACATAATCGTGGAGATGAACCTGACGCTTTGGCCCCTGGTGCGGCCACTCGTAATCCAGTTGGTCGCTATCGCGATCGCTTGCAGCACGATCCGCACTGTCTGGATCGATGTATATGAGCAAGGCTGGGCCGACCGCTGGCGGATGCGGCGTGACGCGCCTTTATTGCCTTGGGTCGCGCGGCCGGAGCGGCAGATCGCCGAATGAAGCTGCGCTTTCCCGTCGACGGGCCCCGACTTTTCTCGGCACAAATGCCGCGCATCGACTGGCTGCTCACTATCATCCTGCTAGCGGCGCTGGTGCTCCGGCTTTGGTCGGTTGCTTTCGGCTTGCCGGCGCTGACCGATCCGGACGAGCTGATGTTTGAGCTGGGTGCTTACCGGATGATCGACGGCGGGCAGCTCAACCCGGAGTGGTTCGGCCATCCGGCCACTACCACCATGTACATGCTCGCTCTGATTGATGTCGCGGTGCTGGGGTTGGGCCTTGCGACCGGGCGCTTCACAAGCGTCGAGAATTTCGCCGCGGCGATCTATGCCGATCCGGGCATCCTCGTGCTGCCGCACCGCATTGCCATTGTGCTTATCGCGGTCGCAGGGGTCGCGCTCGCCTACCGCCTCGCGACCCGTCTGTTTGACCGACCCACAGGGGTGGTGACCGCGGCAATCCTCACGGTGAGCCCGGTGCATATCACTTATTCGCAGCTGGTGCGATCGGACATGATGGCGACTGTGTTCATGCTGGCGGCGATGCTTGGCGCGCTCGCTTATGCGCGTCACGGCAGCATTCGTGCGCTCGTCGCAACTGGGTTCTGCGTTGCGTTGGCGATTACCACCAAATGGCCCTTCGCCGTCGCCTTCCTGTCGCTCGCCGGCGCGGTGTTGCTGCGCTGGCGTGACGGGCTTGAGAGCGGGCGGCGCACCTTCATGTTGCTTGCGGCCGCTGCGGCGGGGACGGTGGCGGCAATGGTATTAATCTCGCCCTTCCTGATAATCGAGTGGAACACGGTCGTCACCAATCTCCGTGGTGAGGTGCGTCCCCATCACCTCGGTGCGACTGGCGGCAGCCTCATCGACAACGCGCTCTGGTATATACGCGGACCGTTTGTGCGCGCCCTCGGCATCACTGGACTGGCACTTGCCGCAATCGGCGCGGTGTTTGCTGTGCGGAGCCGTGAATTCGTTGCTGTTGCGCTGGTTACGGGAATCGCAATGTTAGTGCTCGCCAGCAGCCAGAACATCGTATGGGAGCGCTGGATCCTTGCGATGGTACCGTTGCTGGCTATGCTCATGGCGTTGGCTCTGGTGCGGGTCGCGGCATTGGCTGGGGCCTGGCTGAACTACCGTGCCGTGCCGCTCGCGGGGGGCGCACTGCTGGCCACAGCGCTCCTCCCGCTGCTGCTCGCAGCACTTGCCGACGGGCGTGAGCGGATGAATGACACCCGGCTAATGGCCTCGGCTTGGCTGCGCGCGAACGCCGCGCCAGACAGCACGATCTTTGTGGAGCACTTCGCCTTTGACCTCGTGGAGAGCGACTTCGACTTCGTCTTTCCGCTGGGTATTTTGGGCTGCCAGGACGTGCGCGGGCTGCTCAACGGGAGGATCGACAATTCGCTAATCGCATCCGCGCGCGGTGGCCGCAGCAACATTGATTACGGGACGGTTTTGGCCGAAAGGATTGATACCTGCCGCGCCGATTATGCGGTACTAAGCCAGTACGCACGTTATGCCGCCGAGAAGGAGCGGTTCCCCCGCGAATGGTCGCAATATAGCGATCTCATTGCGCGCGGCGAGAAGGTCGCCGAATTTCGCCCCGAGCGCGGAGTGTCAGGTGGCTGGCCGGTAGTTATCCTGCGCTTTCCCACCGACGAGTAAGCGCCCTGCCGCGGGGTCTTGGTCCAATTAATGCTCTTTTTAGTGGTATGCCATCATGCAGCGGCGACAATCCGCTGTTCGCCAGCCGACATGGACAACAATCACGTCGAGCCTCTAATCGTAACTGGATGATAGTTGGCGGTCACGACAGTGCGCGTGTTGCGGGCAATTCTTTGCCGACAAATCTGGCGCCTCCCGCCGAAAGAACATGCCGGCCGTGCAAACAATCCCATCGCTCACTAACTTAGTCTATAATGTGATTGAGAGCACGAGCCAGCAGGATGGGCTAGAACGCTATTCAGCGATGTCTCAAAAATTTAAGCCAAAGAACTCTTCTAATTTGCCGGCAATATAGTCCAGATGTTCTTCATTTAACCCCGGATAAGTGCCTACCCAGAACGTCTGGTTCATCACAATGTCGGTGTTCGTTAAATCACCACTCACCCGAAAATTACGCCCAGCCATATAAGGCTGCTTGGTTAAATTACCCGCAAACAAAAGGCGCGTGCCAATTTTGTTTTGATCCAAAAAGTTAATAAGGTCAGAGCGTTGAACGCCGCTATCTTCTTTCACCACCAACGGGAAGCCGAACCATGAAGGCTCTGAGTTAGGCGTAGCTTCGGGGAGGTGCAAAAATTCGGTGCAACTAAGTAAGCGGTTTCTCAGATAAGAGTAGTTAGCACGCCGCTTGGCTATAAACTCCTCTAACCGGTCCATTTGTGCAAGAGCGCAGGCCGCCTGCATATCTGTGATCTTAAGATTGTACCCCAAGTGGCTATATGTGTATTTATGATCATAGCCATCCGGCAAATCACCGCCAATATCCTTCTTAGTCCAGCAGAACCGCTTATCGCAGGTATTGTCTTTACCCGTGGGGCAATAGCAGTCGCGTCCCCAGTCCCTGAAAGACTCCGCGATCATTTTAAGCTCCGCACTATTTGTAAATACCGCGCCCCCTTCACCCATGGTAATGTGATGTGCCGGATAAAAGCTAAGGGTCCCGATGTCACCAAATGTCCCGACCATTTGACCGCCATAGGTCGCACCCAACGCGTCGCAGGTGTCTTCAATCAACCACAAATTATACTTTTTACACAGAGCGGTTACGACTTCAACGTTGAAGGGGTTACCGAGACTATGTGCCAGCATGATGGCCTTCGTTTTGGGGCTTATTGCCGCTTCAATTTTGCTGGCGTCGATATTATGTGTAGCTAACTCGACATCGACAAATACTGGGACGGCTCCAAACTGTAGGATGGGGTTAACTGTGGTCGGAAATCCCGCAGCGACGCCAATTACTTCATCGCCAGGCTTGATTGCGCGATCACCCAGTTTAGAACTGGTCAGAGTTGAGAAAGCAACCAAATTAGCGGATGAACCGGAGTTGACCGTCATCAGGTATTTGACACCTAAAAACTTGGCCATCCGTTCTTCGAACATTTTATTAAATCGTCCCGTCGTCAACCAGCCATCCAAGGACGCATCAACCATAAGCTGCAGCTCCTTTGCGCCAACAACCTTGCCAGATACCGGCACAGCCGTTTCGCCAGGGACGAAGGCGTTGGGGGCGTAAACAATATCCGCGTATTGTTGCACTAAGTCCATTATCTGACTGCGAAGCGTGTCAGTTTGTGCTTCGATCGCAATGTTTTCGAGGGTCATGCTTGGTTCCTATATTCAGTGATTTATTTTATCGAGAGGCTTGCTTTTCAGAGCCTGACATGGGTTCTTGGCGCGGAGCGATAACGAGGGCCAAAGCAGTTTGCAATCGCAATCGTGGCGACCAGTTCAAACGCCGAAGCGCCGTGGGCACATCTAACTTCAGATAGTTGGCCGCGATGCAGTCTTTTCGCTTAAGCGTGTTCCCAAGCCACCTGCAAGATTGGCTGCCGAGCTTACAAAAGCATCAGAATAGAATCTGTTGGAAGGTAAGCCAGCGTCAAACATTGCAAGCCGAGCGCTATGTATCATTGCGTCAGAACCACAGGCATACACAGCCGCCTTATTCAAGTCCGGCTGAACCTCTAGCAATGCTTGTTGTACATAACCGCGTGCCCCTGACCAAGAAGAGCTCGCGCGAGACAAAACTGGAATAAAAACGTGATTTCCTGGCATGGCATCAACATCTAAGTACATGTCATCCTGAGCCCGTCCGCCCCACACGACAGTTACTGAACGAGGTAGCTTGCTCGCAGCAAGCTCAGGCATGGTTTCGATCATCGCCTTGATCGGCGCTATGCCGGTGCCCGTGGCAAGGAACACTAAATCTAGACCAGCCGTTTCGCGCAAAAAAAATGAACCCAGCGGTCCATTGATGCGCACTAGATCCTCTGTTTTAGCTTCGCTGAACCAATAGTTACTCATGACACCTCCAACTACGGCACGGATGTGCAACTCAAGCTGGCCGTCTGTCGATGGCGCGTTAGCTATAGAGTAGCTTCGCCGAACGCCGCCCGCACCGATCACGTTAACGTACTGGCCAGGTAAATAGTTCAAAATACTATTCGGTGGCACCCTTAGGATTACGCGCAAAACATCTGGTGCTAATTTTTTGAGGCTGCTTATTCGGGCTGGAAGGGTTTTAACTGTTGGAATAGCAAATCCACTTATATCTTCCACGTCAATTAACAGATCGGACGCAGCCGTTCGAGCGCAGCTTAGAATCCAACCATCTTCTTTTTCTTCAGTTGTCAAACCGAGTTCGTCAACCAACGGTTGACTTTGCCCACTTAAGACCTTGCATTTGCAAGAGCTGCAACGACCAGTTTTGCAACTGTAGGGAAGTGCGATTTGTGCTTTTGCTGCAGATTCTAGAATCGAAATTCCGTCCGAACAGTCAAAATGCAGACCTGTGGTAAGATTAACTTGCACCATAGTTAATTTAACATTCCTAAAACGTCGAATTAATATTCAAAATGCCATAAACATATAGCTATAAATTTATCCTGATTCCACCCGCGCTTAATAAATATCGATGTCGGGAGGGCAAGGCCGTCGTCTCTTTGTGGCGGTGTCACGCACTTATGTAAAGATTGTTTTCTTATTAAGAATCTTAGATAATTACTTTTCAAAGGCCTTTCAGGACGCAAGAGCTTAAGGCAAAACAACAACAAAATTTTGCTACTGGTAGCTTCGCCAATCTTACGATTCAACGCTTTGTGTGGATTAAGCGCAAGCGGGTTCCGCGCGGCAGGCGCCGTTACGGCTTAGAATGGGTGTAACGCAAGCGTAAGAGATTTTAATGCCGTGATAACGCAAGAGACACCAATGCAGGCATTCCCGCCGAAGCAAGCAAAGCTCATAATGTCTTGAAGGACCAACCCGCACTGCGTATCGCACGCAAAAAGTTGGTGACCCCTACGGGAATCGAACCCGTGTTTCAGCCGTGAAAGGGCCGCGTCCTAACCGCTAGACGAAGGGGCCAATCGCTTGGCGAGCCGCGCCTTTACGGGTTCGTTTTGCACTCGTCAAGGCCAAGTTCGCGCAAATTCAGTCCGCAAAGGCAATGTCGTCGACATGCAGCTCCGCCTTTGGCGTCGCGCCCCAGTCATCGACCTTAGCGCGGCCCGCAAACCAGTACCTTCGCCCACGATCTGCGTGCAGCATGGTCTGGCCCAAAACGGTCTCGCCCTGGCGGAAAGCCATGGCCTTAAACGACTGCCCGTCGTCGCCCGCGACGATGGCGCGGACATGGTCCTTGCCGACAATATCGCACTTGATGATCCGCAATGGCCCTGTGACCACGCGCGGCCCAGGCCAGCCCATACCATAAGGTCCAGCAGGTTCCATGGCGTCGACAAAAATGGGGTTCAGACCGCGCGGCGCAACTATGGCGTCGATCAACAGCGCCTTGGTCCCCGATGCGTTGGCGACATCTGTTGCGAGCCTTTCGTCAAGCCAATCCGCCAGCGCGTCAATCTTGTCACCGTCAACGGTCAAGCCCGCCGCCATGGCGTGGCCACCGCCTGCGACCAGCAAGCCAGCCTCGCGCGCCGAAATGATGGCTGCGCCCAAGTCAACCCCCGCGATGGACCGCCCCGACCCCTTGCCAACGCCATTTTCGTCGACGGCAATGACGATGGATGGCTTGCCAGTCTTTTCCTTGATGCGGCCAGCAACGATGCCAATGACCCCTGGATGCCAGCCCTCGCCCGACAACAGCGCCACCGCGCGGTTATGCTGTCCGGCTAACATGGCCTCAGCCTGTCCCTGCACCACCGATTCGATTGCGCGGCGTTCTTCATTCAGGCGGTCCAGCTCCATCGCAATGTCTTGCGCCTCGAGCGGGTCTTCTGTGATGAGTAGCCGCACACCAAGGTCCGATTTGCCGACGCGGCCTCCGGCATTGATACGCGGGCCCAAGGCAAAGCCAAGGTCGGAGCATATCGGCGCGCGGGTCAGGCGGCTCGCTTGAATGAGCGCAGACAGCCCAATGTTGCGGCGCGCGGCCATGACCTTCAGCCCCTGCGCCACGAACGCGCGGTTCAGGCCGCGCAGCTGCGCCACATCGGCCACGGTGCCCAAGGCCACGATATCAAGCAGCTCCATGATTTTGGGCTCGGGCCGTGCGGCGAAATAGCCACGGCTACGCAGGGTGCGGATCAACGCCGCCCCCAAAAGAAATGCTACGCCTACCGCCGCCAGATGCCCGTGGGATGCCGCCTCGTCGGTTTCGTCGAGCCGGTTAGGGTTGACTAAGGCGAAGGCTTCAGGAAGCTCTGACGCGCATTTATGATGGTCGACGACAATGACCTCAAGGCCAGCGGCCTTGGCCTGCGACAAAGCGTCATAGGCCATGGCGCCGCAATCGACGGTAATGATTAAGCGGCTGCCACTTGTCCCAATACGGACCAACGCTTCGCCTGAGGGGCCATAGCCCTCCATCAAGCGATCTGGGATATAGTAACCGGCATCAAGGCCCAGCATACGCAGCAAGCGGATGAGTAAAGCCGCGCTCGTCGCACCATCAACATCATAATCGCCATAGACAGTGATTTGCTCCCCTGCCTCCACAGCCTGCGCCAGTCGAAGTGCCGCATTTTCCATATCCTGAAAAATTGACGGGTCGGGCATGAAATTGCGGATGGTCGGGTTGCGTTGTCGTTCAATATCATCACGCGGGACACCGCGCGCCATCAGCAATTGCGTGACCAGATCATTGGGCTGAAAATCTGGGTCACGGCTATCGGTGCCGCTGCCCCGCCAATGCCAAGCTTGTTCAAGGACGGAATGATGGATGTTCAGGACTGACGACATGATGCTTCCCTATGGCGCGCCGCTGGTGCTAGCAAGTGGGGATGAAGCAACTCGCAATAATCTGGCACAGCATGACGGGTGGGTCTGAAGCTCTGGCGCAGGCGGCTTATAATGGCGCGGTGCGGGGGCAGGGCGTGAATGTGCTGATGCTGAACGCTGCAGAGGCGGACGTAGAACATATATTGACAGCAGACGGCTATCTGTTCGTCTTTCCCGAAAATCTCGCGGCGATCAGCGGCGGCATGAAAAGCTTTTTCGACCGATGCTATTATCCGTGCCTTGGGGCGCTAAACGGGCGGGCTTATGCGATGATTATATGCGCAGGTTCCGATGGACGAAATGCCGTTGCGCAGGCGGAGCGGATCGCGACGGGCTGGCGGCTGCGACAGATTGCACCCAGCGCCATTGTGTGCACGCATGCGCAGACGCAAGAGGCCATATTGGCACCCAAGACCATCGACAAAGTTGACCTGTCGGCCGCTGCGGAACTGGGTGAGCAGATCGCAACGGGCCTGCAAATGGGTATTTATTGAATATCAGTCGAGACGATCAGCCTTACGATGCTCGCTCTTGACCCAGCGTACGGTTCCAGATGAGGCGCGCATCACGACGCTTTCGGTGGTGACACGGCCATCGCGCAAGGTCTTCACGCCCTCCAGCAACGAACCATGGGTGACACCCGTGGCGGCAAAGATACAATCGCCCTTGGCCAATTCTTCAAGGTCGTAGATCTTGTCCAAATCTTCGATGCCCCATTTGCGCGCACGCAGCCGCTCGTCATCATTGCGGAAAAGCAAGCGGCCCTTGAACTGGCCACCGACGCAGCGCAAAGCCGCGGCTGCCAATACGCCCTCTGGCGCGCCGCCGCTGCCCATATAGATGTCTACGGTCGTGTCGGGGTTTGTTGTCGCGATCACGCCAGCGACGTCGCCATCGGGGATCAGCATAACGCCGCAGCCAATTGCGCGCAGTTCGGCGATCATCTTTTCATGGCGGGGACGGTCAAGCACACACACAATAAGTTCATGCGGCGGCACGCCTTTTTCAGCCGCTACGGCCGCGACATTCTCTGCCACCGATTTGTTGAGATTAACGATGTTGGGCGAGTAGCCAGGGCCAACCGCAATTTTGTCCATGTACACATCGGGCGCATTGAGCAAATTGCCTTCTTCGGCCACAGCCAGCACAGCCAGCGCGTTCGGGCCCGCTTTTGCGGTAATCGTCGTGCCCTCCAATGGATCCAGCGCGATGTCGATTTTGGGACCCGTACCAATCGCGGAACCGACCTTTTCACCAATGAAGAGCATCGGCGCTTCGTCCCGTTCGCCTTCGCCGATGACGACCGTTCCATCCATATATAGTTCGTTCAAGGCGGCGCGCATCGCTTCGACGGCAGCGGCATCAGCAGCCTTTTCATCGCCGCGCCCAATCAACTTCGCCGCTGCGATGGCTGCAGCTTCCGTCACGCGTACCATTTCCAAAACAAGGACGCGGTCGAGTATTTGGCTTGCGACAGTCATTTGAATTTCCTAGCTATCTTACAATCTTAATATGCGAACGGGTTTCCCCCAACAGAACGACATTTCGGGGCTTAAATTGCGATAGGGAAGGCGAAGGCCATTGTCGAGATTGCTTATCGCAATTTTCATTCTCTTGGCGGCGGCCACGGAGGTTGCGGCGCAAACAGCATTACGCGCAGATGACCCCGCCGCCGCACAAATTGAGCGTACACGGCGAATGGTCGCCGTCGATGCCGATGGCTGCGTCAAATATCGGCAGAATGACGAGATTGTCGTATGCGGCGAAAATCCCGACAATAAAAGCCAACGCATATTTCGCGATACGCAAGGAACGGACGAAGACCGCATACGGCGCGGGGAAGCTATTTCCAGCAAGCGCGCGGCGGCATGTTTGCGTGGCGATACGAACTGCAAGATTTACATGAAGGGCGTGGGCATGGATTTTGGCTATGTCCCACCCGTCGCCATTCCGCTGAAAGAAGTGCTAAAAGGGCTGCCTGAACCGGATATGATTGTCACCGATGGCGAGAACGCACCGCCCTGATCATTCGCCCAAAATGTGCATCACCATCGGCTCGCCAAGCAAGCTGTCCGAACTTGCCAGCGCATTTATGGTGTCGTTAATGGCTTGTTCTGGTCCGGCATGCGTAACCATGGCGATTAACGCCGAACCATCGTCGCTTGCCTCGGTTTGAATCAGGCTTTCAATCGACAGCCCCGCATCACGCATCGCTGCGGTGATTTCTGCGAGCACACCAACGCGGTCTGCGACCAACATGCGCAAATAGGTTTTGCTGATCCGATGTGCTGACGCTGCGCGCGGCAGCTTTTCAAGCTCAGCTGACGGCATGGAGAATGCAGGGCCGATTTCCTTGCGCGCAATATCGACCAAATCAGCAACGACTGCTGATGCAGTTGGCTTGTCACCCGCGCCTGCGCCTTGGAACAGCAAGCGGCCCGAGAAATTGCCCTCTGCAACGATGGCGTTGGTTGCGCCTGTGACATGCGCCAGCGGGTGGCTCAGCGGCACAAGGCAAGGCTCAACCCGTTGGAAAATAGTCGATGATCCATTGTCGCCGTCAATTTCAGCAAGACCGATGAGCCGGATACGATAGCCCAAGGTTTTGGCCTGTGCGATGTCAGCCGCCAAGATTTTGCGCACACCGCGCGCCTCAACACCGCCAAAATCAATGACCGTGCCAAAGCTTAAGGAGGCGAGAATGGAAAGCTTGTGTGCGGCATCGACACCGTCAATGTCGAACGAAGGATCTGCCTCTGCAAAACCCTTTGCCTGCGCATCGGCCAGCACATGGGCAAAGTCCAGCCCGTCGCGCTCCATGCTGGACAGGATAAAATTACATGTGCCGTTGAGAATGCCATAGACTCGGTCAATGCGGTTGGCGGCGGCACCATCGCGCAGACCTTGAATGACCGGAACACCTCCGGCAACCGCCGCTTCAAATTTGAGCGCGGCCTGCTTGTTTTCTGCCAAAGCCGCAAGCTCGAAACCATGATGCGCGATCATCGCCTTGTTGGCGGTCACCAAAGCGCGCCCGCTGGACAAAGTCTCGCGAGCCAAGGTCAGGGCGGGACCATCGGATCCTCCGACGAGCTCAACCACAACGTCAACATCGTCCGCCGTAGCAAGCTGCCCCATGTCGTCGACCCAACGATAAGGCGACAGATCAACGCCGCGATCTTTCGTCCGGTCACGCGCCGTAATGGCCACAATCTTGATCTCGCGGCCAGCCCTGCGCGCAATAAGCGCCGCATTCTCTTCGATCAGGCGAATGACACCACTGCCCACGGTTCCAAGTCCCGCGAGGCCCACATTAAGGGGTGCATGACGAACGGATGTGGACATTGTTAAATGGCTTTCTGCTTAGAATCTGTTGGATTTATGCCGCGCTTAAGTGGAAATTGAGGGAAACGCTAGCCCAAGCTTGCGATGTTCTTGCAGCTTTACGCGCCATAGGCATAAGACAAGCCTTGGGCTGGCGCTTGGGCATGGCGTTCGCTAGAGCCTAGATAAATGCGAAATCGGAGTGAAGAAATGCGTGCAATAGGTGTCATCGGTGCGGGTCAAATGGGTGCGGGCATCGCGCAAGTGAGCGCTGCTGCTGGCTATCATGTCTATCTGTCCGACCTTGATTTGGCCAAGGCCGAAGCAGGCAAGGCCAGCATTGCAAGCGCCTTGGGCCGCTTGGTCGCCAAAGAGAAAATGGCGCAGGTCGAAGCCGACATATTGTTATCACGCATTGAGCCTGTCGCCAGCTATGAACCCATGGCTGATGCTGGGTTGATCGTCGAAGCGGCGACTGAGCGTGAGGACATTAAGCGCAAGATATTTGAGGCGGTGGGCAAAATTCTTGGCCAGCACGCGGTGCTGGCGTCGAACACATCGTCGATTCCGATCACACGATTGGCGCAATCATCCCCCGACCCAGAACGCTTTATCGGCGTCCATTTCTTCAATCCCGTGCCGGTCATGGGCCTGATTGAAATCATTCGGGGGCTTGCGACGACCGATGCCACCGTCGACATTGTGCGCCAATATGGGGAAGCACTTGGCAAGCAATTGGTCTTTGCCAATGATGCCCCCGGCTTCATCGTCAACCGCGTGCTGATGCCCATGATCAATGAAGCCATCTTTGCGCTTGGCGAAGGCGTGGCCAATATGCGCGATATCGATACCGCGTGCCAGCTTGGCCTCAATCACCCCATGGGGCCGCTGACCTTGGCGGATTTTATCGGGCTCGATACCTGTCTTGAAATAACCAATGTGCTGTTCCAATCGACGGGCGACCCCAAGTTCCGCCCCGCCCCCTTACTGCAAAAATATGTCGAGGCAGGATGGTATGGCCGTAAGGTAAAGCGCGGATTTTACGATTATTCTGGCGACGCGCCGGTACCGACGCGCTGAGGCTTAAGCTTGGCGCGCCGTCATAAAGGCTGCCTCAAGATCAGCGATCAAGTCGTCGGTGTCTTCCAAGCCAATCTGTAGCCGAATGAGGGTGCCTTCCTTGTCCCAAGGCACTGCTGAGCGGTATTTTTCAGGCTGGACGGGCAAAGCAAGGCTTTCAAAGCCGCCCCAGCTATAGCCAATGCCGAATAAGCCGAGGGCATCTACAAAGGCAGCGGCGGTTGCGGCGTCACCCTTATGGATGAACGAGAATAAGCCCGACGCGCCCGTAAAGTCACGCTTCCAAATGTCATGCCCTGGGCATTCCGGCAGCGCGGGGTGGAATACTGCCGCAACATCGGGTTGGGCCTGTAACCATTTGGCGATTTGCAGCGCCGACGCCTCATGTGCCTTCATCCGGACGGATAAGGTGCGCAGGCCGCGACTAGCAAGATAGGCATCGTCGGGTGACACTGTCTGACCAAGCTGCTGCGCGGTTTGGCGTAATTTTGTCCAATATTTTGCATGCGTGGTGACGCTGCCCATCATGACGTCGCTATGGCCCACAATATATTTGGTGCACGATAAGATCGCCATATCGATGCCCTTGTCGAGGGCTGTGTGAAAATAAGATGTCGCCCAAGTATTATCGAGCAAAGTGACAACATTATGTTTTTTGGCTGCTGCGCAAATGGCGGGAATATCTTGCATCTCAAAGGTCAGGCTTCCTGGGGACTCCAGCAAGATCGCTTTGCTGCGGTCGCAAAACAGCGTGTCATAATCCGCGGTCAGCGGATCAAAATAGCGTGTTTCCACCCCGAAACGACCCAGAAATCCGTCGGCCAATGACCGGCTTGGATCATAAGCATTGTCTGTCATCAACAGCACATCGCCAGCCTTTAAAACCGACAGCAACGCACAAGCAATTGCGGCTACACCAGAGGGATAGAGCATCGTGCCATGCGCGCCTGGCTCCATTTCGGTCAGCGCTTCGGCGAGCGACCATTGTGTCGGCGACCCACGGCGGCCGTAGAAAAAGCGGCCGTCCGCGTTACCCGATTTACCCGCCTCCAACGCAGCTACGTTTTCATATAAATGCGTGCTGGCGCGCCAGACAGGCACGTTGACCACAGGACCGGTAAGCGCGCTGCTTCGCCCTGCAGTAACTATTTTGGTGGCTGGTTTTTGGGGCTTGTCAGAACTCAAGCCGCACCCAGCGCCTTGGGGGTGTCTTTATCAAGGCCCCATTCGGACCAGCTGCCGTCGTAAAGCGAAACATCAGTCTTGCCCGTCATCCGTGCGCCAAAAAGAAGAACCGCAGCGGTCATGCCTGAACCACATGTCGTGATCATCGGCTTGTTGAGATCAACGCCTGCGTCGGCATAAGCTTGGGCAAGATCTTCGCCGCGTTTCCATGTGCCGTCAGCGTTGAACAATTGACCAAAGGGTAAGTTGCGGCTGCCTGGGATATGACCCGACGCCATTTCGGGGCGTGGCTCGGCTTCTTCGCCAGTAAAGCGACCAGCGCCGCGTGCATCAACCACTTCTGCGTCCTTGCTGTGCAAGTTTGCCAGCATATCAGCCTTGCTGCGCACGGCCTTGTCGTCCTTCCACACGGTGAAGTGGCGGTGGCGCAAGGTCGGTTTGCCGGTTTCAAGCGGGCGGCCTTCGGCTTTCCACTTGGCGATGCCGCCATCCAGAATTGCCACGGCATGTGCGCCAAACAAGGTCAGCATCCACCATGCGCGGGTGGCGGACTTGAAAGGGCTGTCATCATAGACCACGATACGGCTGCCGTCACCAAGTCCAAGCGATTGCATGCGGCTCGCGAATTTTTCAGCTGGCGGTAGCGTGTTGGGTAAGCCGCTATTGGCGTCGGCGAGCTCTTCCAAATCCATGAACACGGCCGATGGAATATGCCCGCCTTCATATTCGGCCTGCGCGTTACGCCCTGCATCGGGCATGAACCAAGTTGCATCGACCACGCGAAGGTCGGACGCGCCGATTTCGTTCGCCAACCAATCGGTGCTTACTAACAATTCCATGATTTCGTCCTTGCCCGCATATATGATTCTTATGCGTCGCAGGATAAGCAGCTTTTACAAACTATCCAAGCGTTTCCAGAAAAAGCTGCGCATGGCTGCGAAGCTTTTCTTTATCTGCGTCCGCCATCCGCTCCCAATTCTTATATGGCATCGCCATACGGGGATTTTTGCGCAGCTTGGTTTCGTTCCGAGCAATGAAATCCCAGTATAACGCGTTGAAAGGGCATGCTGTTGGCCCCACGCGTTGTTTGACGTCATATCGGCAATGGCTGCAATAATCGGACATGCGATTGATATAGGCACCGCTTGCCGCATAAGGTTTTGATGCGAGCATGCCGCCATCGGCAAATTGGCTCATGCCAAGGCTGTTGGGTAATTCCACCCATTCATAGGCATCGGCATAAACGGCCAGATACCATCTATGCACTTGCTTCGGGTCAAGTCCCGCCAGCAAGGCAAAATTGCCGGTGATCATCAGCCGCTGGATATGATGTGCGTAGCTATGCGCGATTGTCTGGCCAATGGCCTGCGACAGGCAAAGCATGTCGGTTTTGCCCGTCCAGTAAAATTCCGGCAGTGGCCGAGTCGCGGCCAGCGCGTTGCTCTCCACATATTCGGGGCCAGCATGCCAATAAATGCCGCGGACATATTCGCGCCAACCAATGACTTGCCGAATGAAGCCCTCAGCGGCGTTAATCGGAACCTTACCCGCCCGATATTGCACCTCAACCGCACGGCACAGCTCAAGCGGGTCAAGCAAGCCGGAGTTGATGTATGGCGAGAGGATCGAGTGCCATAAAAACGGTTCGCCGGTCAGCATAGCGTCCTGATAATCGCCAAAATTGGGCAAAGCATGGGCCAAGAAATGCTGTTGCTGCTGCAACGCATCTGCGCGGGTCACGGCAAATCCGAATTTGCCCGTCTGTCCGATATTGGCACCATAACGGCTCTCAACCATCTGGATGACGTCTTGCGTCACCGCATTGGGCGCAAAATGCAGCGGCTTTGGCATCGTCAGATCGCGTTTGGCGGGTTTGCGGTTTTCTGCATCGAAATTCCATTGCCCACCCTCGGGCGTATCGCCGTTCATGAGCAAGCCGGATTTACGGCGCATATCGCGATAGAAGAACTCCATACGTAACTGCTTGCGGTCCTTGGCCCAGCGTTCAAATTCGCCATGGGTGCACAAAAACCGGTCGTCGGGCAGGATAGTCACCGGAACATCAAAACGGTCGGACCAGCTATCGAGCATGGCCTTTACCCGCCATTCGCCGGCCTCGGTCACGCGCAGCGCGGAAACATTGTGCCGCTCAATTGCGCGCGCGACTTCACCGGTCAAGCTGCCGCTGTTATTTGCATCAGTCAGTTTTACATAGTCGACCGTCCAGCCTGCGCTGCGCAGATCCTCTGCATGGTGGCGCATGGCGGATAGAATATACGCCATTTTGGATTTATGGTGCGGCACATATTCGGTTTCTTCGTCCACCTCTGCCATCAAGATGACGCAGGCTATTTTGTCCTGCCCGGCCAAAGAAGACAGGCCATGGCTTAGCTGGTCGCCAAATACGGGAATCAAAATTGTCATGTCCGCGCCATAGCGCGGCGCAGATTGCAGGGCGATACAGGGTTTCCAGAAAGACGGGCGCGTCCTTTTTGGGTTCATTCCGCTCTCATTATGCGCGAACCATTGGTGCTATTTGGCATCACCGGTTTGCTTCGTGCTCCGAAACCGCTAAATGCGCGATCATGACTGACACATTAAAGCCCAAATTTCTTGGTGCGCACAGCGCGCTTCCGCAAACGCCTGAAGAGGCGCAACTGGATTATGTTCCCAATCCGCGCCCTGATACGCTGTATCTCGCGCGTTTTGCGGTCCCTGAATTTACCTCGCTTTGTCCCGTCACGGCGCAGCCTGATTTTGCGCATTTGGTTATCGATTATGCGCCAGATGCGACAATCGTCGAATCAAAATCGTTGAAGTTGTTTCTGGGGTCATTCCGCAATCACGCCGCCTTTCATGAAGACTGCACCGTTGGCATCGGCCAGCGTCTTTTCTCGGAGATGAAACCGCATTGGCTACGTATCGGCGGCTATTGGTATCCGCGCGGCGGCATACCGATTGATGTGTTCTGGCAATCTGGCGAACCACCCAAGGGCCTGTGGTTGCCCGATCAAGCTGTTCAGCCCTATCGCGGCCGCGGCTAGTTTGTTTAAACAAACTGCCCAATAATGCGTCAGTAGCAACGCCGGTCACCGCTGCCGCCTGCTAGTTCCTCATCTCGTCGACGCTCAAGAATCGTTCGTCGCAAAATATCGGTAAAAGCTGTTCTCGACGCAGGGCCTGCTTTATCACTTCTGCATGGCCAATATATTAAGAGCTTGGGAAAACCGCATCCAAGGCGTCAGCCGCAAAGGCATGGTCTCATTGGCGATGCTGTCTTTGTTATCAGCATGCGTTTCTGCGGAGCGCGCGCCGCCACGAACACCTGCCCCAGCTGCGAAAAAGGCGCTGCCTGCGCAAAAGCCTGCGACGCCTGCCGTTCCGGTTCGTCCAGCGGTTGGCCGCGCTCCTGCTGGATTGGAAAATCTGCTGAATGACCAATGGCGCATTTTTCCAGGCCGCACGGGTGTTGCGATCATGCGCATCGATGGTGGCGAATGGATAACCGGTAAACGCGTTGACGATTTATTCCCGCAACAAAGCGTATCCAAAACATGGGTGGCGCTGACGATTTTGGACTTGGTCGACCAAGGAAAGGTCCGGTTGGATCAAAAAATACGTATTACGCGCGATGACCTTGCGGTCTTTCATCAACCCATTCGCGATCGTGTTATCGCCAATGGCGAGATCGAAGTGACAGTGCTCTCGTTGCTCGAGCAAGCGATCATCAGCAGCGACAATACCGCCAATGATTCTTTGCTGAGGACAGCGGGTGGTCCGCAGGCCGTGCAGAATTTCCTGCTGCGCAAAAAACTGGGCGCTATCCGCTTTGGTCCGGGTGAGCGTTTGATGCAAAGCGGGATAGCGGGGCTGGAATGGCGTCAAGAATATGCGATTGGCCGCCGTTTTTATTCTGCGCGCAGCGAGGTTCCCTTGGCAACGCGGAAAGCAGCGTTAGATCGCTACCTTGCCGATCCCGTCGACGGGGCAAGTCCCGAGGCGATTGTCCGTGGGCTTGCGAAATTGGCTAGAGGCGAATTGCTCTCGCCTGCATCGACGCGGCTTATTTTGGGGATAATGTCACGCACATCAAGCGGTCCGAACCGGTTGAAGGCAGGGGTGCCTGCGGGGTGGCAGTTTGTCCATAAGACGGGGACAGGGCAAATTCTGCCGCCGGTTTCAACGGGCTATAATGATATCGGCATAATGACGGCGCCTGATGGCACGCGCTATGCCGTGGCCGTCATGATGGGCAGTACGACCGCGCCCATTCCGCAACGCATGGCATTCATGCAGTTTGTGTCGCGGACTATCGCCACATATCACGGACAATAATTGCCGACACGAATTCTGGCTGCCCCAGACATAGCCCCGCTGTGTTACAGACAAAGAAAAGGGCCGTCCTGTAAACAGGACAGCCCTTATCAAAATGCTTTCGCTTAGAAAGCGCGAATATTACTTCGCAGCTTCTTTCGCAGCGTCTGCAGCGGCGCCAGCTTCTGCAGCAGGAGCAGCAGCAGCGTCAGCAGCAGGTGCAGCAGCGTCAGTTGCAGCGGCATCAGTTGCAGCAGCAGCATCGGTAGCTACTTCAGCGCCTTCAACAGCGGCATCAGCAGCTTCTGTGGTTGCTTCTGTGGTTGCTTCTGTGGTTGCTTCTTCAGCACCCGAGCAAGCGGCCAAACCGAGCGAAGCGGCAAGAACGAGAGATACAGCAATTTTCTTCATATGGGAAACCCCCTAGCAAAACTTATGAAAACCTGACAGGCACGCTACAACAATTGCAGCTTGCCTGCGAAAAGCCCTCTAGCCCGTTCATAATTCGCTGGCAATGCGCTTTTTCATTTCTGCAAAATGTTACATAGCCGTTTGGGCCTTATGTCTACTATAACGGTAGAAAATATGGCCAATTTGTGCGGATTGACATGATATAAAGATTTCTTTATATCCCTTTCAAATGATCAGTTTGTTAAACATCATGCGGGCTTTAGCTGACCCTACACGGTTACGAATCGTGTTTCTAGTCCGCCGGCTTGAGCTTTCGGTGGGCGAATTGGTGCAGATACTCGACCAAAGCCAGCCCCGCGTTTCCCGACATATCCGCATTCTAGATGAAGCTGGGCTTTTGGAGCGTC